>JALZUQ010000011.1 GCA_023301465.1 Oligoflexales bacterium | reverse complement strand
TCAGGTATAGGCTCAGGTATAGGCTCAGGTATAGGCTCAGGTATAGGCTCAGGTATAGGCTCAGGTATAGGCTCAGGTATAGGTCCAGGTATAACTGGGTTCTGGTCTGCTTGCTTTATATTTAAATCGTCGTCGTTCGAGCAGTTCAAAATTAAAAAAGATAAAAGCGGGTATAATAAGTAATGCATTTTCATTTGATATTCTCCTAAGATATGTTTGTCCCAAGTTGCAGTTTCCTTATCGGTAAACTTCAAAGCACTTTTAAAAATATTCTTTTTCACAATGGTTATAGTTGGTTACAAGGATGTTTTGCGTTTCGCACCATGGGACTGGCTGAACAGAGCAGACCAATGATGCTAATTCTTCCTGTTTAAAAGCACTCAGGGGACTGCTTTGGTTCTCTAATCCTCGGGAGTGTGTATGAATATCAAAGCCCTGCCGTGAGCAAAGATCCGAGCCGACAGGCTTTTAGTCTGTTATCGACGCTCGTCAAATTTGAACCAGCTCTACTTTTTTATTTCGTGCCCGTTATCAAAAAAAATAAAAAATGCTTCTTTATCTTCAATATCTAAATCATTACCTACAACAAAATCTCTTGTGGTTTTATCAGAGAAACTTGGTCGGTAAATATCTAACCACTAGAAAGCCACTCAAGATGAATGAGTGGCTTTTAGGTTTAAATGAAGTGATTGTAATATAAAAAACAGTTTCAGTATTATCTACGGTTTTGTCCAATTCTAGTGCCAGTATTAACTGATCGCTCGATATCATCACGAGAGATAGTTTCATCTGGTAGTGATGCTCTACGAATATTTGCTTGATAAAGAATAGCCCCGCGAAGTTTTGCGTAATCTAAATCAGCTTCTTCAAGGTTAGCGTTCGTAAAATTTGCACCTTCACAATTGGAGTTCCATAGCGAAGTGCCTCGAAGGTCGCAATTCGTAAAATTACAATCCTTTAGGTTTGCGTAGGAAAGATTAGCTTTTCTTAGGTCGCATCCAGAAAAATCAATTTTTACTAAGTTTGACTTTCGGATGTCGAGACTACGAAAGTCTCTACTAACAGCGAGTTTTTCTAGAACTTCTTTACGAGTAAGAGTTAGAATTTTTTGGTCTTTAGGCATGAGTAAGGTTCCTTTAACTCAGTTCATTAAGTTTTTTAGCAAGGTCAATCATACGGTGGCTAAAGCCAGTTTCGTTATCATACCAAGAAATAATCTTAATATGATTACCGTTCATGACTGAAGTAGATAAACCATCTACCGTACTAGAATTTGTGTTCCCATTGTAATCAGTCGAAACCAATGGTTTTTGGCTGTATCCTAATATTCCTTTCATGCTGCCTTCAGCTGCTTTTTTAAATAAAGCGTTTACTTCTTCAGCTGTAGTGCTTTTTTTGGTTTGTATTGTTAAATCTATAAGAGAAACATTTGCGGTTGGAACACGTATAGCCATTCCATGAAGCTTGCCTTTTAGCTCTGGTATCACAAGAGCGATTGCTTTTGCAGCACCAGTAGATGTTGGGATCATGTTTTGGGCAGCTGCACGAGCTCTTCTTAGGTCTTTATGCGGTAAGTCTAAGATCCTTTGGTCATTTGTGTAGGCGTGTACCGTTGTCATCAGTCCGCTTTCAATGCCAAAGTTGTCGTGGATGATTTTAGCAACAGGAGCTAGGCAGTTAGTAGTACAACTTCCATTAGAAATCATCACGTCTTCTTTTTTGAGTACGCTATCGTTTACTCCCATAACTACCGTTGCATCCTCACCGCTTGCAGGTGCAGAAATAATAACTTTTTTCGCTCCAGCTTTAAGGTGTAAATCAACGCCCTTACGGTCTCTGAAAATACCCGTGCATTCAAAGACAATATCAACGCCTTTTTCTGCCCAGTTGATTTCAGCAGGGTTTTTGATTGCTGAGACACTTGTTTTCTTTCCGTCAATACTAATGCCTGTATCATCATGTTTAACTTCTTTTGGGAAGGTGCCATGTACAGAGTCATACTGTAGAAGGTGTGCCATGGTCTCGTTATCTGTTAAATCATTGATGTGTTTAATTTCAATTTCAGAGTGGTTTTGTGCTAAGCGAAATACGTTGCGTCCAATTCGTCCAAATCCATTGATTCCAATCTTAATGCTCATAATTAGTAACTCTCCTTCATGAGGGTGTAGTGTTTGAATCGTCTCTGTCTTGTTTGCTTTGAAATGCCAAAACTCTTGGCTTGTTTGTTTTCTTTATTTGTTTATCGCCGTTGTTTTCTTTTGTTGCTCCAGACCGTTTTGTGGAGTTCATTCTCTCTGTTTTGGGAGCTTTAGAGCTAATAGTTAGGCTTGCAGTTGAGTTGTCGTCTAGAAGTTTTCCTGTTGCAATGCTAGCACGTATAATGTGTGCAGTCCGTGCATCTAGTTCCCCAAGGCCACGTAGTCTTCTTATGCCAAGTGAGCTATTTGCACGTATAAGAACAACCATTGCATCATCTATGTGCCCACTTCGAATATAAGCATGTGCGATAGCAGAGTATAGGTCTTCAACGAGTTTGCGTTGTAGCATGCTTTGTTTGTTTTTGTCGGTTGGGTCTGGTTCAAAATAACTGAGTATCGCTTCCATTTGACTAACAGAGCGATCAAGATTACCAAACTGCCAATCCATAAGTGCTCTTACTCCTGTAGCAAGTAATGCCTTTGGAAGGAGTAACCTGATATAACCTACCATTCTATCTGCACCACGCAGTACAGTAAGTGGAGAGAATACTAAAGCGACTATCGCAAATAAAATTGCGGTAAATAAATCTATAAATATAGCAATAAACTTGATCACTGCGTCCCATCATAAATGCTCCTAGGAGACTAGTTCAAAACAAAAGGGATGTCATTACCAATATTTGGGCTTGACCATAGAGAAGGGGAGCAGCATAATCGTCAACGTTGGCACAGTACCCAAGTGGTTAAGGGGTCTGATTGCAAATCAGTTATTCGCCGGTTCGAATCCGGCCTGTGCCTCCACCTAAAAGCCCTGTATTAATAAGCTCTTACATTATCCCCATTATTTTTAATTGAACATTTGACAAAAAACACCATACAAGCTATAAATTTGCGAATCTTACCTCGCAAGGGCATAGGAACTTGATAAGTGAACAATTGTTTCATGAATCATATTTCATCATTTTGGCCTTATGAGTTAAGTTACAAAATTGAAAAATCGGCCGTTGCATTTTTTTTCTTTCCCGTTTTATTTAAGTATTGCAACATTTACAGGCTCTTCCTGAGTTTATCTTATCAAAAAAACTACTCACTTTAGACGGCCGAATTCAATATCAGAGGCTCCCAACTGGGAGCCTTTTTTATTTTAGTTCTCTTAAGTTTCAGTGTGTTTTTATAGCTTACTAAATAAGGCAAGGTAGTTTAAAAGGGCTGTTTGTTCTTTTGTTGGGGGTTTTATATTTGAAGCATATAAAGGTCCAAAAAACTCATGCTCTGTGGTTTTGCCTTCTTTAAAGTAGTGAACTTCATATCTAATGCCATCAAAGTATTTGGTTTGTTCTATATCAAATGAGGGTCTTTTATGGAGCTCTAAGCATGTTCCGTATGCGTCATCATCTTTTTTATGTGTGGTTACTTTTTTGAATTGATTACTGCCTACAGGAAAACTTTGAACGTTTGAAGCTGCTTTATAGATAATGCAATTATCTCCTTCGATGATTGCAAGTGTTTGCCCGCTGTTTACTAGGCTACCGCTAGAGATTAAAGCGATTCCAACACTCCCAGTCTTTTTTTGAGTATTAAAAGTTTCTAGGGCTTGGCTAGCTGCTGCTGGCCAAATGGAATTTTTTTTCGCAAGTTCGCCAGAGAGGGCTAATGCACTTGCCTTACTTGTTTCGTTATCATTGGATTGTTTTTGGTTACTTTTGCAGCTAAAAGTAATCAAAAATGAGACAATCGCTAACTTCGTTAGCAAACTATACTTTCTTATTCTTTGTTTTTTATCCATACTTATATATTACCGTAACTTCGAGGATAAGTGTGAGTCAAATTCCATCAAATGCTATAATCAACGCCATGAAGGCCGAAATGAACCGTACACACGGCAGGTTGAAAATTTCCGGCCACCCAGATGCCTATTATATCAGCTATTTAATCCGTGAAGTAGATAAATACAACATATGGGGTAGGTACGGAAGTGTTTGTCGTGAAGGTCCGTCCAAGAAGCGTTTTTGCTATACGGATGTAAGGGTTGGTGATTATGATTACGATCAAATCATAAAGGGTGGGCTTGACGATGATGCAGAAAACCAAGAATCCTTTGAGTTATACGAGTTCCCACTCTCATCGGATCAAGATGTTTTGCAGTTTGCATTATGGCGTTTGGCAGATGCAAAGTACCGAGAAGCTGTAGAAGCATTTCATCACCGAAAAAGTAGAGACGTGTCTTTTTTAGATGAAAACAAAAAATTTGGATCACTACAAAAATGCACAAAAGAAGAAACCATCCATGAACCTAAGCCTCTCAAAGTAGATCAAGAGTACTGGCGAAATTATATTGCAAAGTCCTCAGAAATTGCTAAAAAATACCCAAAAATCAAAAACTCTTACTGTGAGTTAAACGTTATGAGGCAGACGAAATTCTTTTTAAGTAGTGAAGGAGTTTTGCGAGTTTGGCAAGAAGATCAAGTGAGTTTGATGGCTTATCTTTGGTTGCATTCTGAAAAAGCTGACTTTGAACGCTCCCTCGTTTACAACACAGTAGACATTGCCGAACTCCCGTCTTTAGAAAAGTTTATGGGAGATATTCAAGAAAAAATTGATTGGATGCATACCCTCGAAAACTGTCCTCCTCTTCACTCTTTTTCTGGGCCAGCTCTTTTAGGTCCACAAGCAGCAGGTGTTTTAATGCACGAGTCTATGGGGCACAGGCTAGAAGGAAACAGACTTCTTTCTGATGATGAAGGAAGAACCTTCAAGGACAAGCTAGGTAAAAAGATAACAAGCGATAAGATTTCTGTGGTGGATGATCCTACCTTGATGGAATACGATGGAAAAAAACTTTGCGGTTACTATCCTTATGATGATGAAGCGACCCCCTCAAGTCGGGTAGAGCTTGTCGAGCAAGGAGTGTTAAGAGGTTTTTTGAGTTCAAAAGCACCTTATCAAAAAGAACACAAGAGCAATGGTCATGCTAGAAATCAAGTGTTTGAAAGACCTATTTCGAGAATGGGGAATCTTATTATAGAGCCTCATAAGGGCAAAGAATTTGATGAGCTTAAAAAACTGTTGATTGAAATGATTATCGAAGACGATGAAGAGTACGGTGTTATATTGTTTGAGGTAGAGGGTGGAGAAACGGGGACTGAAGCATATGATTTTCAAGCTTTTTTGGGTGAAATAACACACGCTGTAAAAGTATACCCCGATGGAAAAGAAGAGCTGGTTCGTGGTGTTGATTTTGTGGGAACCCCTCTTAGTTGCCTTAGTAATATTGTTGATGTTGGAAATAAGGTTGAAGTGGATAATAGTTACTGTGGTGCAGAGTCTGGTAATGTTGCGGTTTCTACCGTCTGTCCTGCTTTATTGCTGTCAAACTTAGAGCTTCAAAGTAAAGACACTACAAAGATGACTCAATACACTTTACCAATGCCTTGGTTTGATAAAGTTGAAGATAAAAAACTTAAGAAGGAAAGCTAATTCAGGATGATTAGAAATGCAGAAATGATAGATCGTTTTGGGGTCTTAGTCCAAAAGCTCCAAGAAAAAAAATATCATATTGAATACCCCTTTGAGTACGCGGTAATTATCTCACCTGTAAAAAACAACAAAGCTCCCATTGATTTTACTCTAATGGCGATTACCCATGGTAACGAGGTTGTAGGTTTAGATATTGCCTGTGAATTACTGCAAAAGATTCTTAACGATGAGTTGAAGATAGAGTTTAAGTTTGCTCTGTTGCTAGGAAATGTAGAAGCGTCTCTTCAAAATAAACGCTTTATTCTTTCTGATATGAACCGAAGCATGGGTCTAAAAGCTGTTAAAAACAGCGAAGAAAAACGTGGTGTGCTCATATCTGAGCATATTCTTAAGCGTACTCGTTACCTATTCGATATTCACCAAACCATTGAGCCAACAAAAAAGAGCTTTTTTATTTTTCCGTACACTCGTGGCTCACTGCGGTTTGCATCTTACTTAGACCCAAAGAGACCTGTGGTTACCCATTGGGGAAAGGGTTTTTCAAAAGACGGTATGTGTACAGATGAATTCGTTAACAAAAATGGCGGGGCAGGAATCTCTATTGAGTTAGGGCAAAAAGGATTTGATGACAATCAAACCCAAGATGGTTTGAATCTGGTTTTGCGTGCTGTAGAGGCTATGAATCAAGGAACGTCGTTTTCTTCAAACGCAATAGATCAACCTATCTACACTTGGAGTGAAGTGGTCTCCTATCCTGATGGGGATGTTGCTCTAAACAGTGAGATTCATAATTTTGATATTTATCATCAAGGCCAAGAGTTTGGCGATGCAAATGGAAAGAAGCTTACTGCTGAAAAGGGCGGGGTAGTGATGTTTCCTAAATATGTTCAATCAGGTATGCCAAAGCCAAAAGAGCTGATTCGGTTTATGAGGTTGGTGGAGCATAAAGAGCTTCCTTGAGTATTTAGTGTGTGAAAAGTTTATAAATGTTTTCATGAAATGTTGATTGTGCCTTATATCTAAAGTTTCCAATGATATTATTCTTTTGCTAGGTCTCTGTGCGATAAGTAGACAATCTGAATGTATTTAAATGTTTATCAATCGTTTTTTAAAGGGAGGAAAAACGAAAACCTACTGGTACGTATTTACCTCGGTTCCAATTAATATGTGACTTAGGCACTGAGGAAGTTTTGATATTCTGCTATTATCATTGGTAAGCATAGTCAAAAGGAATCAGTTTGTTTCAAATGATAAGAACATTATTTGTTTTGTGGGTGATCACGCAAAGTGTTGTGGTTGAAGCAAGTGCCTCCAACAGCTGTAGTATTTTTAATGCTTTCTCGCAGAAAATTTCTCGATCTCAAAAAATAAGCGGAAATTTATATAGGTCATACCTTGAAGCCTTTGATAGTAAACTTCCTGATGAGATACCTCAATCGTCTATTGAAGAAAAATTAGCTTTTTGGACAACAGTTGCAAATAGAGGGTCTTCAAATGTTTGGGATTTAGGTAGGCAGCTTTCAGTTGAAGAAAACCCAGTCATTAAAAAATCTTTAATAAGCTATATTAATAAAATTTCAAATAAGAAAAAATTTAAAATATCTTTATTCCCTCTTCGTATTACAGCACCTAAAAAATACACTGCAAAAGATATTGAAGATATTGCAAAAACTTTATATCTAGCAAGTACTGTTCACAATATTTACCGAGATAATAAGTACAAATACTACGCTTCTAAATTTCTGAGTTTTATTTCGGGGTATCATACTCGTGATTCAGTGGTTGATTTTATGTATCAGCAATATATCACCAAAAATTTGAAAGACGGTTTATCAAATATCGGAAATAATTTGGTTTATCAAGATCGTTCTATTTTTCGAAAGAATGCAAAAAAAATAGCGAACTACATGGAGCACCATCGAAGCATCGGTATAAAAATTTTAACGAGGTCGCTGATTGTTCCAACTAGGGCATTTGCTTCTTTTATGAGATTTAATTACTCCCCAACTTTTAAGCTTTCTAAGCTGCCGAGTGACAAAATTTATGACCTGTTGATAAAAGAAGGGCCGGAGTCAGCCATTAAAGAGTACCATAAGTACTTAGGTTCATATCAATACTTTGATTCATCTGTGAAAATTTCACGTAGTATCATGCGGTCATTATTAATGTTGATGACATTCCATGCTGTTTATGAGAGTTCTGATTATCTTTTGTTAGCCTTAGAGTTGCCTTTTCTAGAAGAAAACTCACAAAAAATATTTGATGCTTATACCTCATACGATCATACTAGAATTGCAATGGAACAATGGTTGCTTGTATACATTATTGAAAATGGTGAACCAAGTGAAGAAACCATGACACTAACACTTTCCTATGCTGCATTAATATCCCAGAATAAAAGCCCTACGATAGATGATAACCACCCTGACTTTGAGTTTATTGTAAGCTACTTAAACGCCTACCAATCCATCGTTGCAGCATCGTTAGAACTAAGTCCGTAATAAATTAAGCAAAAAAAACTTTATTGCCAAAAACCCCAAGCAGGCTGAGTGGTTTTTTTTTAGTTTCATGATATTGTAAGTATAATTTGTAGATTTATATTGGAGTCGTTGTGTTTAATAATAGCATCATTATTTTATTATCGTATTCACTGACATTGTTATCCGTAGGATGTCGAAACAGAGCTCCTCAAAGCTCTGGTGTTCAATCATTTGATTTTACAAAATCAGAGCATTTTGCTTCTATGACAGATGTACAAAAAAAGCTATTAACTAGTTTTAAGGATAAAATAGACAAGGCTTTAGTTCCTAGTCACTGGAGGATTTATGATGAGAATAAACGTGAATACTCACGCGATGAGTACTACCAAGCATCCTCAGATAAAGTTTTTTACCTTGCTCCCATCATTAAAGGATTAGACGATATTTATTTAGCATTTAAAACAGGCATACAGCCTTTTCGTGGGGATTATGTCATTACAATTAAATCATATGATTGGAAAAATAATCTAAAAGAAATTGATGGGACTCAACGAGCAATTCTATTTGATACAACTAAAAGCCTTGGAGCATTTATGGCAGAATTTCGAAGCGGGATTGAATCTAGTCAAAAAGTTGCAAGTTCTTACTTAGAGGTGCAGTATCCTGATTTTAAGAAACAGGTAGCTCAATTTAATGAATCGCAACCAATTGCCAGATATATTGCGTCAGCAATGATCGTAGGAGCGTTCGTCGCTGTGACAATTTTTCTGTTATACAAAACAGCTATTACACCAGGGTTACCGGGAGGTGGTTATCAGGTAGGTGCAGTGTTTTTTGCTTTACTTGCCTCAGTAGCGGCTTTTGTTTTCGGTAAGGAGCTTGTTGAAAAAGAGTCAAGGCAGAGTTATTTAGAACGTTCTCATAAAAGTATTCAAGAAAAATTTCCTGATAAATCAGAAATAAATGATGAAATTTGGTCTGGTGAGGAGAATCCTTTGATCTTAAGTCAATAAACATTTTTGTGTTTTTTGAAGATTTTATAAAACTTTTGCGGCTCAAAAAAACTGAGCCGTTTTTCGTTTCATCTTATGGTAAGTAGCTAAATAAATTTTTCAAGTTATGGCTATTGAGGATAACTTCGACTCCGTCCCAATAGTCCTCAACTAACGGTTCACATACGAACTGACGGGAAATGACACTACATAACCAGGAAGTTTTCTCATTATATTCCATAGAGTTGATGACCAAGCCATCTCTCATAAATAAACAACAATCTCTCGCTTATTTACTTAGTCTTGATCATGAGCTTGAGCTACTTTTATAACTTTAGCTCAAGAGCACGTTCAAGTTCATGATCAAGACTAAGTCGAAATTTGGTATTTAGTACAAAAAACTCATAGTATTTTTATAAAAATCTCTGAGGTTTATAAAGTATTAGCGATCAATTTTACTTGCTAAACGAAAACCTTCACCATTTATTGTTATTGGCACTTTTAAACTAAGACCGAATGAATGTTCATGAAAATCATATTGCCAATAGGGAAAAACCATAAAGTTCCAATGAGTTGTAAAAAGATTTTGATAGGCCGGATAGGCTCTTATGATATGACGAGCACGGGTTATATTGTAAAGGTAATCTACACCAACTGCTGGTAATGCCCCTAATTCACCCCCAATAAGAAACTCACCAGATTGATTAATATTTACTAGTCCCCCAGCAAAAACAACACCTTCTTCAGATAGACCACCAGAAAGTTCAAAAAACAATCCTTCATCTTCAAAAGTCATACCTACTCCTGCAGATATAAAACCAGTCGGTGAAGCTTTCAATAAAAACGCTGGAAAAAACAATACGAGAACAAAAAGTAAGGTGTTCATACATTTTCCTTTAAACGTATTTAAAAAAAAGACTACACTTTAGTATAACATAGAACATACGGTGGAGCTTTCGTTTTTGTGGTTGATTTTAATTGAATCAATAGATGAGCGTGGTTATCTAGAATATTGAACTCATAGATCTTAATTCCATACTTATCTTTATGCTTTGCAGGCAGTAGTAAGAAGAATTGTTTAATAACCTTTAGATTGAGCAAAAACTATCTATTATAGCAACGAAAGAATACGCGGCTATAAGCGTTGTCGTCTAGAGTGAGTCGTCTTGCGTGCATCGACAGAATATAAAAGACATCTTATCAGTCTTCTGATGACAGCTTTAAAAACCTATCTATTTTATCAGTCTTAGATAGGTTTTCTTTATGATTTATGCTTATAATTAGCGTTGATTGAACTTACTTAGTAAATCATCTACCGAATAACTTTTCTCTGGTTTTTTGCTGCGTGGTTTTCGGTTGTGATTAGGTCTATTGCCTCTCTGAGGTCCGTTATTTTGAGATTTATTACGTGCTTGAAAGTTGCGTTTTGGAGCAGCAGGAGCTTCTTTTGTTGCTTTAATGCTTAAACTAATACGTTTTTTCTTTTCGTCAACTTCAGTCACTTTTACATCAACAATATCACCAACAGCAATTGCTTCTGTCGTGTTTTCAATAAAACGGTGTGCTATTTCGCTTTTGTGTACCAAGCCATCTTGGTGAACGCCAACATCTACAAACGCACCAAAATCGGTAACATTTGTCACAGTACCTTTAAGAACCATTCCAATCTCTAAGTCAGAAATCTCGCTGACATTGTCATCATACTCAAGGTGAGTGCCTTGTTCACGAGGGTCACGTCCTGGTTTTGAAAGCTCTTCAATGATATCTCTGATGGTAGGTAGACCTACGTCTGCAGAAACATATTCCTCAAGATTAATAGAATCTCCAAGGGTTTTGGTTCCGATGATCTCTTTGAGTGGTTTGTTTTTGTCGGCTGCGATTTTTGCGACTAGGCCATAGCGTTCAGGGTGAACGGCAGAGTTGTCTAGTGGGTTATCACCTCCAACAACACGTAAGAAACCAGCTGCTTGTTCAAAAACTTTTGGCCCAAAGCCTTTGATGCTTTTAAGCTCGTCTCTAGATTTAAAGGCACCAGAGGCATCACGTTGTTTGACGATGCTTTTAGCCAGTGAAGGACCAACCCCTGAAACGTAGCTGAGTAACTTATAAGAAGCAGTGTTTAGGTTTACTCCAACCCTGTTTACACAACTAACAACAACATCACCTAGAGAGTCGTTTAGTTTCTTTACGTTAACATCGTGTTGGTATTGACCAACACCAATAGATCTTGGGTCGATTTTCACGAGCTCTGCAAGTGGGTCTTGTAGTCTTCTAGCAATACTGATGGCACTTCTAATGGTTGCGTCTAATTTTGGAAATTCTTCTCTAGCAATATCATCGGTGGAGTAGACACTCGCACCAGATTCATTGACAATCATCTTCTTAACGTTTGGATGTTGTTTTAAAACTTCTGAGACTAGTCCGCTAATCTCTTTACTGCCGGTGCCGTTTCCGATTGCAACAAAGTTTACTTTGAACTGGTCGATAGATGTGTGAATGATGGTTTTTGCCAGCTTCGTCTTGGCAGCTTCGCTGTCTCGATAGTCTGGGTAGATGACCTCTGAGCCCAAAAACTTGCCGGTTGATGAAACAACAGCACATTTACAGCCCGTACGTAATCCAGGGTCAATCCCTAGAACGACTTGGTTTGGAAGAGGAGAAGACATTAACAAGCGACCAAGGTTGCTTGAGAACACATTAATGGCACTGTCTTCGCCTTTTTCTTTGAGTTGTACCCGAGCTTCGGTTTCAATGGCAGGGCCAAGTAAGCGGTTTACACAATCTCCTGTGACATCCGTAAGAAACTTAGACATGTCCTCAGAAACAGGGTGTCCCTTTGTGAGGGACTGCAAACAATGCTCCGTAATGGGAGCTGCTTCATATGTTATTTTGAGCCTTAAACACTTTTCTTGTTCGCCGCGACGAACCGCCATCACTCGGTGAGGTGTGGCCTTCGTGATAGGTTCTTGGTATTCGTAATAGTTGGTGTATTTTCCGTAGTTTTTTGGCTTCTTTTCGCCTTCTTTGTATTTTCTTGCTTGGGCTGTGATCAGTCCGTTTTTTTGTAGGTAGTCCCTTGCGAATTTTCTTATTTCTGCGTCTTCATTTAAGTTTTCAGAAAAGATAAACCCAGCTCCTTTCAGAGCTTCTTCTACTGTGAGGTCATCTTTTGCAAATTTTTGTGCGACTTCTTTAGTGTCTTTAATCGTTGTAAGGCCAGCCAGGAGTTCGTCGGCTAGAGGTTGTAAGCCTTTCTCTTTTGCGATTTGTGCTTTTGTTTGCCTTTTTGGTTTGAAGGGTAAGTACAAATCATCCAGTGTTTGTTTGTCTGTGCACGCTAAGAACTTTTTTCGAAGTTCATCTAGTCGTTTCATGATGGCAGGGTTTGATTGAGCTGCTGTTTCGACTACTTTTAGGTAGCGAACTTTTGCAGCGTCGAGCTCGGTGAGGTACTTCGTTCGGTCTCGTATCGCCATGATGCCTACTTCGTCGAGAG
Organism: Oligoflexales bacterium; assembly: GCA_023301465.1. GTDB lineage: Bacteria > Bdellovibrionota_B > Oligoflexia > Oligoflexales > JALZUQ01 > JALZUQ01. Next base: position 35,022 of record JALZUQ010000011.1, on the reverse strand, counting down.
ACCCCGTCATTTCTTTACGGTATCTCGCGACAAACGGCACAGTACATTCTTGTTCAAAAATTAAATTCTGAACGTTCTGTACTTGCGAGGGTTTAAATTTGAGTTCTTGTGCAATTTGCTTAATGTGTTCTGGGTTCAAAGTTTAAACCTCTCTTCAAGAATGAAATGATTATAAGTATTATATTAACTAGTAAACGGATGTTTGAGGAAAAAAGTAATCTACTTCGATCTTCGCGTTCTCTAGTGAATCTGAGCCATGGACAGTATTTGTGCCAATATCTACGCCATATAAAGCACGAATGGTACCAGGTGCAGCTTCAGCTGGGTTTGTAGCTCCCATGAGTTCACGGTTTTTAGATACCGCATTTTCACCTTCAAGTGCCATTACTAGAACTGGTCCGCTTGTCATGTACTCTACTAGTTCACCAAAGAAAGGGCGTTCGCTATGAACAGCATAAAAACCTTCAGCTTCTCTTTTTGAAAGATATTTCATATTCATTGCAGCAACTTTAAGTTGGTTCTCTTCGAATAGTCCTACAATTTTACCAATAAGGTTTCTTTTGACGCCGTCAGGCTTGATGATAGATAGTGTTCGTTCCATGAGTAGTTTCCTTTATGTTCTCGCCGGTTAGAATACCTCTATCCCCTTTAAAATCAAGAGTTGATGCAAAAAATAAGAGCTAAGGCATTAAAATTAAACAGTAAGTTTGAAAGAAAGTTATTCACCTTAGACTATAACTCAAAACTATGCCGGGTATTAGGCCATTTTATTAGCAGTTTTTTGAGCTTGCTCGTAATATTTGTAAAGAGAATGAAAAACAAAGAGGGGGAGATTCAATGAAAAAGATTAATAGACGCAACCTTATTGCTAGTTCAACCATCACGCTTGGGGGTGCTTTGATTGCATCCACAGCAGCAGCGAATTGTGACCTGACACCTAAGCAAGCTTTAGGTCCTTTCTACCCTGAGGCACATCAAGATTGGGAAGACAATGATTTAACCGGCGTAGATGGAAGTTCAGATCATGGTCGTGCTGATGCAATGCTTCTGAAAGGAGTCGTTTCAGTGAGCCGTAATGGAAAATGCTCAGTTTTGAAAAACGCACGAGTCGAAATTTGGCAAACAGATGATTCAGGCAAATATAAACACAGTGGAGATGAGCAACAAAATCCGGGTGCACGTGATCCTGACTTCCAGTACTTTGGAGAAGCAAAGACAAATGATCAAGGTGAGTATGAGTTTGTGACGATTGTTCCGGGAAAATACTCAGGTCGGACTCAACATATTCACATAAGAGTTGTTAGTGATGATAGAAGTTTAAGTCTTGTGACTCAATTATATTTTGATCGTTTCAAAAGAAATAACTCGCAAGATGGCATTTATGTGTCTCTTCTAAAAAAAGGGTTAGCAGGTTTAGTGACGGCTCCAATTCAGTCAGTGCAAGGTGCAAGGCAGGGTGATGTAAAGCAAGAATGCATTTTCAATTTGACTTTAAGTGGAGAGGGCGAGAACAATCTAGGTCAATTAACTCCTGAACTATAAAAGCAATTATATTTAAAGTTATAAAAACTTTGAAATATGCGGTTATAAATAATGATTTTCTTCATGTATAATTATCTTCATCCAGAATGTGATGAAGGATTTTTATGAAAAAAGTATTTATAGCCGTATTATTTTGTTTTTTTATCAACTCTCATCTTTACGGGTTATTTGGGCTTGTTCAAAAATGTAATGCAAACTCAGTCGAACCAAGCAAAATTGTATGGTCACCAGGTAATAAATTTAGCGAAGAGAAAATTTTTTATTTAAGTGCAGGTGAAAACTGGGGTAAATCAACTTCAGTACTTTCAAATTTAAAACAAACATTCACAAACGCTAAAGACATTATTATAGATGGGGGCTTTCTTGGTTTTGAAAATGTAAATCAAAAACACTTAGATGAAGTCACCTCTCAATTTGAAGGTACAGTCATGAGCTACAAAACACCTCATTTTCACTTTCATCCCAAAAAAATATATTTTGATGAAGGGATTTACCCATTTCGAAATAAGTTAAAAAGATTGGCTGCACTAAAAGAAGTAGCAGATAATGCTCGTGAAGGAGAAAAACCAGTTGTTTTTGATCTCACAGATTTTAACTTAGAGAGTCGTAAAGATTTTGTGAGCAATCTTGAGTTCTATGTAGACGAAGCATTTATGTTGGTATATCTCGTAAACCTGCCAGAACTATTTAATAAGACGAGGTTTTTGCACAACGGTAAAGAACTAAGCCCTGAAGAAGCAACAGCTCTTTTAGAGCCTCTATCACCTCAAAACTTTGATATTCGTGACCCTAAAGTTTGGCTAGTGCCAGAAGATAGGCTTTACCAAGAACTTGAAGCCCTTGATGAAAAAGATGAGGAATAAAAAAGCTAACTTACAAAACTACCGGTATGTCATGAAAAGACTAAAAAGTAAGTTAGAAAAGATCGTTTGGCAAGAGATTTGGAAGCTTATGCTGCTCTGTGCCAAAATCAATTTCGAATTGTAAAAGGTATGTGGCGTCGTTATTACTGGTGTCTATATATCTTTTGACACGTGAAAAATTTAATGCCCAACAATCTGAAGGTGGAGAGTATCTTAAAGCGTACTGAGTCTGAAAACGATCTTCTTTTGTAGAGTCTAGGTTGTCAATATTTTGTCTTCCAAATAAAGTTTGTATCTTCAAACTGTCCCAAAGCTGAAGATTTACGCTTAATTCTTTTGTAAGGCTTTTTTTGTAGTCTTCTTTGCTGGTTTGGTTGTTGTTAAACGCAGGCTCAGATTGAAGCCATTTACCGCCAATCGTTAAGTTCTTATTTAGATTAAGAGATAAATATATATTTGCACGAGTGATGATTTTCTCGAAAATATTATATCTTAATGCAGATGTAATAGATAGATACTTAGTGAATATGGATATATCAGCAATTGGTTCTGACCATGGTTTTAGAAGGGGTTCTAGTTCATTAGAGCCCTCCCTTTCAATGAGGGCGTCATATTCGATCCCCAAATTAATCTCAGCGAAAGTTTTTGAGCTATTGCTCTTTGCTGATTTAGAAATAGCCCAATCATTATTCCAAAGGATATAGGCTCTTTGGTGCGGTGACATCTGTTCTTTATCATCAATGATGCCAAAGTCTTGATATAGTGACCCTCTATCGCTAAGTTTGTATGTTCCAAAATCTAAATTGCTCTGTCCGATACCGTAGTTAGTATTTCTAACGACATTGGGTCTAACAGAAACCCCTAACTCTAAAGAGGATCTGTGTTCAATCGAACTAGTGTCTCTAGTATTTGTGCCGACGATACTTTTTAGCCATTTAGGAGAATGAGATCTACCTATTGACTTTAGTTTTAAGCTAGCTCCGCTGCGATAAGTGGAAATGAGGTGGTTCCTGTCTTTGTAACCACCTGCTTGAATGTGTCTGATCTCGCCGTTTAAAAAAGTATGAAGTTGAAAGTAACGTAAGATGTTTTTAGACCATGATATCTCAGGTTTTAAATGTATCCAGTTTCCACTCTCAATATTAGAAGAGTTGAGACTATCGGTGAATAATTCAACGGAAGCGTTGCTTTGAAAATAAAGAGGTCTAGAAAATATATTTAGTAATGAAAAGTAGCGAGTGTTTAGTGCGATGTAAACGGGTTTTTGTACATTTTCGAAGCTTTTTTCAGTTTGTGTGTGGTCGCCATAATAGCTTCCAAGACTTAATGAGAAGTTCTCGCCAGAGAATTTAAGCTGTTGGTTGATCTCATAAAATGGTTCGAAATACCGTTGAGATTCTTCGATGATTGAAAAGCTTTTTGAAATGACGAGCTCTTCATTATGCATATGATCGGCGTAATAAGTTCCAGAGCTTATAAAACTCCAACGGCTTGTTAAAATTTCTAAGCCTTGCCATTCAATGTGGGTTCTGTGGGGAGAGTTTTTTGTTAACTCTTCTCGTTTACGATCGTTTAAATACTCTGTGCGTACGCTCCATCCAGAGTTTGTTGTTCGTTGGTATCTAGCTTCAATCCCAAGCCCAAAACCTCGTTGTTGATACCAGGTTGGAAATAAAGTGATGTCTGATTTATTGTTTATATTTATAAAAATAGGGGCTTCAATGGTTGTGCCAGAGTCTTTGTCAAAGAAAAAGGTTGGAAACAACAGGCCTGTTTGTCTTTTGGTTTTAGTTGGAAGTCTTAAGTAAGGTAAGTACAGTATGGGGACGTCTTTGATATAAAAGATGGATTGGTAAAAGTCAGCGTAACCTTCTTTTTTTGCTGAAAATCTATTTGTGCTTAAACTCCAATCAGGGGAGCTGTTTTGATTGCATAAGCAAGGAGACCACTTTATATTTTTAGAACGTATTTCATTTTCATTAATTCTTTGTATCTTGTTGCCTTGGAGCTTGAAGTGAAAATCATTTTTATTGACGGTACTTGGTTTTGGTTGCTTGATCCAGAACTTGAGCCTGCTTTTAAATGAAGAGTTTATGAAGTGTTTTTTTTCGACAATAGTGTATTTTTCAGAGAGCTTAAGTTGATCAGAAAGGACTTTTAGTTCTTCTGGGTCTTGTGTTTGCTTAATGTTGTTTTTTAATTTTTTGATCCTGTCGGTTCTTTTCTTTTCGTATTCAATGTCTTCTTTGCTAACTCCAAGTAATTCTAGATGTCCTTTTTGAATTTCTTCCGGGTTGCCTTGGTATAAAGTGGCGTCTTCAATGGTAAATGTGTTGTTTTCTAGATCAAAAAAAAGCTTTTCTCCTCTCATGATCATTTGTTCTTGGAGAAGTGTGATATTCCCTAGTGCTTCAATATATTGTTTATTTCTGTTGATGGTGATGCTGTCAGCTGAGATAGATACGGCAGGTGAGACGATAACTGCATCGCCAGAAAACACTTGCAAAAGGCCATCAACACTAAACTCGGACTCTTTCGCATCAACAAAAAACTGTTTTTGTAAGTTATCTAAATTTTCTTGAGCGGTTGCAACGTTAAATGTCATCAGTAGATATGCGAAGACTAGGTATTTTATCATACTTTATCTCCAGCGTAATATTTTGACTCAAATAGATGTTTTAACCCCATAACAGAGCCAGCATAAACCGTTTTGTTTGATTTTATAAGAGGGAGTGAGTTCACCCAGAGACTGTCAAAGCTATCAAAGATCTGGTGCCCAGGCACTTCTTGGATTGATCGCTCAGAAAAATTCTTGAACAATAATACAGTTATCTTTCTTTTTTCAAAGAACTCAATCATTTCATTGAATGGTTTGTCCTTCATAATCGTCATGATGATGACTTTAGTTTCTTCTAAGGTGTTTTGGCTTATGTTTTGTAATCCATGTATGTTGTGGCAAACATTCGTGTGGATTTGAGTGCGTAAGTTATTTTTTGAGTCAACAAAGAATTCAAGAGTTTGTTCTCGTCCTCTAAGGCTTTTTATTTGATTAAGGTCGGGGGTTGTTTTGAGTGGTATTATATTTTTTAAGTCAAAAAAATGTTTGCGTATGAAATTTGACAAAAATGCCGCAAATGAATCATTTTGATGGTTTGTGGATTTAAAATGCGTGGGGCCACTATAGAAAATTGTTTGTTGAGATTTTGAGTGAGACTCTAATAGGTTTGTTTTTTTGGTATTAGTTTCACCTATAATATGAGGTGTGTTCAATCTGCTGATCCCTGATTTTTCTTTGGATATCTCTTCGATCGTATTTCCAAGGATGTGAGTGTGGTCAAGTCCGATTGATGTGATGGCCGTAACTATTGGAGTAACAATGTTAGTGGCGTCTAATCTTCCGCCGAGTCCAACCTCAAGAATCTCGATGTCAGTTTTGCTTTCTTTAAAGTGAAGTAATCCAATCAGTAGGCTTATTTCAAAAAAACTTAATTTTTGAAGAATTGGTTTAGAGAGGTTTTTTGATATTTGATCATAGAGTGATTCTACTTTTTGAAATGTAGGGTGATGACCATCAACCCAAAAACGTTCTGTGTAATTTAGTATGTGGGGAGATGTAAATAACCCTACTTTATAACCGGCATGTTTAAGTCTTAATGCCAGGTATCCACAGGTGGAACCTTTACCGTTGGTTCCAGCAATAAGCACTCTTTTTTGGTGGTTATTTAAGTCAAGTTTTTCATATGCTTCTTTAACATGCTCTAAATGAAAAGGTGCAGGAACCTTTTTCTTTGAAAACAGTTCATCAAGATTGAGCATATTGCGGTAACTTCGCAGCCAAAATCGCAAGTATTTGGGATACGCGAAGTCTAAGCGAATCTCTGTGGCAAATCATATCTACCATGCCATGCTCTAATAAATACTCTGAACGTTGAAACCCTTCAGGTAGTGTTTCTCCAATGGTTTGTTCGATGACACGAGGCCCAGCAAACCCTATCAATGCTCCGGGTTCAGCGATATTGACATCACCTAACATTGCAAAGCTTGCAGCCACACCACCTGTAGTAGGGTGAGCTAAAATTGAAATAAAAGGCACGCCGTTTTCTCTGAGTTGAGTCAGAGCAGCACATGTACGTGCCATTTGCATTAAGCTTACGATGCCTTCTTGCATGCGAGCACCACCAGAAGCTGTAACAATAATAGCAGGCTCTTTCTTTTTTGCGGCTCTTTCAAATAGGTTCGTTATCTTTTGTCCAACGACAGACCCCATGCTTCCACCCATGAAATCAAAATTAAAAATTCCAAGTTGTACATGTTTTCCGTGAAGCTTTCCTCGTCCAGTTAAAATGGCGTCTTTGTGCCCAGTCTTTTTGAAGGCGATATCAAGGCGTTCTTTGTAAGTTTTAGAGTCAGAAAACTGAAGTGGGTCGTTACTTACTAGATCCTTATCGAGTTCCTTAAAGGAGTCACCATCTAAAAAGCCTTGAATTCTTTGTAGGCTTGGTAGTGGGTAATGAAAACTGCACTTAGGGCATACCCATTGGTTCATGATGAAGTCTTTTTTAAATATGACTTCGTGACAGTGAGTGCATTTTTTCCATAAACCAGATGGAGTATCTTTTTTTTGTCCCGGGTGGACCTTTGGTTTTTCTCGATCAAGCCAAGCCATAATATTTGGCATCCTTACTTCATTAAACGGACTTCGGAATTCTTAACTAACTAATACTATTCGTCTTATCAATGATTTTTAAAAAACATCTAAAAATATTAGTAGGTTTCATGATTTTGATGTTTGCAATTTTGCTTATGATTTCCTATGATCTGGTTATCACTTAGAAAAATACAATTTAGTAGCTGCTGTTTTTAGTGGCTTATCGTCACAGACATCATTGACTTGGGGAAGTAAGGGGAGGTCTCAGATGACATGTAAGAAATGTCCACATTTAGTGCGTCACGGCAAATTAGCGGCTGACAATAAAACCATTGAGTTTCGATCACGATGTGGTTTGAAACGTGAAGAAGTAGTGGACTGCCATCAACTTCCATTCCCAAAGGTTTTTGATTATTTAGATTGCGAAAATTATCGTGCTACGTTTAAATCAAGTATTCAAAGAAACGACGTAGTACCAACAAGAGATATACAATACTCCGAAAAGGTTGCTGCAAGTGGTTTGAGTAATCTTGAACTTCTTTAAGGGGGCCGCAAATGGCGAAACTTTATTTTAGATACGGAACAGTAAGCAGTGCAAAAACTATGAATTTACTTGCAGTTGCTCATAATTACCGCAAACAAAAGAAAAAAATTCTCGTCATGAAACCTAAGATAGATACTCGGTACGGTGCTGATGTGGTTCAATCCAGATCTGGTCTCCATACTGAGGCTGATATGCTACTAGATGATCGCTCAGAACTCGATATCCAAAACTATAGTGGATACCATTGTATTCTGGTCGACGAAGCACAGTTCTTATCAGCTCAAACGATTGATAAGTTAAGAAGCATATCCATTGAACAAAATATTCCAATCATTTGCTATGGTCTGCGAACTGATTTCAAATCAAGACTTTTCGAAGGAAGTAGAAGGCTATTAGAAATTGCTGATTCTCTAGAAGAAATTAAGACTACATGTGGTTTTTGTAACAGCAAAGCTGTTTTTAATTTGAAATCTGTAGATGGCGTTTACGTGCAAACTGGGCCTCAAATTCAGCTTGGAAAAGATGAAACATATACACCATCTTGTGCTGGTTGCTATCGTCATCGTTTAGAGGAAGCTCAATTAGGAATTACACCTGAGCCCAAATTAAAAGAAACCCCTCTCGCTGACGCACCTTAGTCCTAGGTTTTTTTATAAATAGTTAGCTCGTCCTTGCCTATAAAAGTACTTTTGTAAGGTGAAGAACTGGCTTTTTATCATGGGAAAGTGTGAGCTATCGCCTATAGGTCTCTTCGCAATTCTACTAATGTAAGTTTTCCGTCAATCGTCGAATAATTTTGAATTTTTACCTTATAGTAATTTCGTGGTATTTGCCTCATGTGTGTTTCTCTGCGAAAATTCGAATAAAATAAGTTTATTTGTCTGATGCACCGCAATTCAGGCTTCCTAAGTAAAAGTTGTAGTATTACTGTTGATCCTGGCTTACCTTAATTTTCAACCCCTTTACAAACGACACCTCAAAGCAGCAGTTCTATGGTTCATTGCTAAAAAAACAAAGTATAAAACCCTGTTGTTTCATGGTTTTGTGTTTTTTTTTTGAAATCAAAGTACAAATCTCACATTGCTTTCTCTATATTGCTTCTAGGGGATTTGTTACTTTCAAGTAACTTTTGCAGGGCTTGCATATTAAAAGTTTAAAGCGATATAATAAGATAAGAAAAACATTTTTTTATTATAAAGTAGTTGGTAGGGGTGGATGCTGTGCACGTTCAAAAAGTATTATTTGTTTATATTGTGGTGTCAATTGGTAGTGTTTTGCATGGACAAGCCTCTCTTGGGGATCTTAAAAATGAGTGGCTAATCGATTACGCTGGGTCGTCTAGCTCTGCTTCGCCCTCTGTTAGCGTTTCTTCACCGACAGGTTACGCCGGCGATTGGTTAAATGTATTTGCTTCATTTTCTACGGTAGATAGAGTTCGTTATGGTGAGTTTTCTGATGGGGTTTTAAGTCTTGGTCTTGGTCTTGGAGACCATCAGGATTTGGTGGGTGCATCAGTTTCTGTCAATGCTTATAATGTTTTTGGGAATTTTGGAGACTCGTTAACACTGAGTGCAAGTTTATCAAGGCAAATCGTTAGTTTCTTGTCTTTGGCGGTTGGTGTTCAAAATATTGTAGGTACAAAGTCATCAGAAGAATATCTTCTTCCAAGTTATTACTCTGCAGCAACATCAAACATTTCTTTGAGCGACTCGTCTTGGTTTAACGCTTTAAGTCTGACATTAGGTGTTGGAAATGGTGCATATAACCGAGAGGTTGTAGCAGATAGGATTTTACTTGAAGCCGAGTCAAACTTTTCAAATTTTGATGTTTTTGGTGCTTTGGCTTTAGCAATTCATAACCAAGTGAACCTCATTGGTAATTTTAACGGTCAAAATGTAGATGCTGGGTTAAGTGTGGTTCCTTTTACTTCCTTGGGTTTAGTGGTCACGGGATCTCTGCTGGATCTACTTGATATTTCGGGAGATGGGGTTCGGTTAGGTTTGAGTGTGGCTTATAACTATGAAATCTAAAGTGGGGTCTAACGTGAAAAGAAGTGTGTGTTTATTTTTATTTATTTTTCAAGTTGCAGCATGCCAAACTTCTGGTGAAGATGACTTAGTATTAGATGAAAATTACTTTCAAAGAGATGGGTACTTGCAATACGCACAGTCTGAAAAATCTGATATTCGGCCAGAAGACTTAGGTTTAGTTAACTCTGGTGAAGATGTCGTATTAGAAGACGCGCCTAGTGATGGTTCTTGTCATTGTTCAGAAGTAAAAGTGTGTCCAGGTAAGCCTCTTCCAAAGCCTTTTGGTGGGACTAACTTTGCAAAAACAGTAAAAATTATTCCACCTCGCCCATCAGGAGACAATAATCGGTACTACTACTTGAGAAGTTGTGATGATAGTCCAGAAAAACTAGCTTTTTTTATTTGGGGAGACCGTTCTCGCGGTGCAGAACTTTTGAGCGTAGTTGGTGGTAGGCAGAACTGGAAACCTGGTAAAGTTATTCGTTATAAATCACCCATAAGGCCTGAAGATTCAGGAATGAATAGTTTCTACACTGATCATAAAGGTATTCCTAAGTTTTATACTGTAAAAAAAGGTGACTCACTCGCATCCATATCGGCTGAGGTTTACGGTGATGTGAGAAGCTGGAAAGAGCTTGCTTTGTATAATTCACTGGATACTCCAGATAGTTTATATGTGGGTCAAAAATTAAAACTTAATTACAAGGAATAAAAACATGATTGCAAGAGTAGTTGTAAAGTTGAGTGGTTTATGGTGCATCATGTTGATTTTTTCTGTGCAAGCCTATGCACAAACGGGGTGTGGTTGTGGAGCAGGTGTTCATGCTGGAGGAGCTCAGCCCTCTGTTTTGGGAGCTAAAAACGCACCGACTGGTTTGAGTGCGTTATCTGCATCACAAAGCGAACAATACCTGCCTGTTTACGGTGAGAGTCAAGAGTCACTTGTAGAGAGTGTGAGTGATAGTAGTGCAGAAGTTCATGATGCGTCTGGACATGGCTGCCCTTACGGAAAATGTCCGTGTGCTCATAAAAAAATAAAAAAGCAAATGAAACGTCTCACTAGAGAAATTGTTTGGGTCACAGAATCTGAGTACGCAGATAAATCTAAATCAGACACTCCTTACGAGTTATACACAAATGCTGATAGTCCCGTTCGCAATTGGAACAAAGCAGGTCAGCTTCAAAATTTATACAATATTATTTTAGTAGGCACCAAAGCTAGGTCCTCGGCTGTGGATCTTTATGAAGAACTTAAAGCGAATCTCGGAGACTCTGAAGCAGAGCAAATTCGTGAGCTTTTGTCGACCCTGCATAAAAGTAATGGAGATGAAGAGAAGGCGAGTAAGGCGGTGGATCAGTATAATCGCTTAATCAAACAAGTGGGTTCACAAGAAGTTTTATCGAATCCGTCTTTTGCTCTTCAAGCTTTAAGAGATTATTTTCAGAAACTTTAACTTTTAAAAATAGCATATTAGATTTTTTGGGGAGAGCGTGATTTTGAAGTATTTTATTTTATTAATATTATTAGTGGTTGGTTGTAATTTTGATGCCAACAAAAACCGTATTCCCTGTGACGGTACTTGTGGCGTAGGTGGGGCTAGTGATTCATTGAATGGGACAATTAACTTTATAAATGGTTCCGATGATTCATCTGCTCTTTGCCCTATAGATTTTAGCACTTTCCAATTCGATATGACTCCGTTCGGGGGCTCAGCCGGGGTCTTATATAGTAATTTTCAGTCTTTACAGTCTGATTTATTAAGTTTAACGGGTATTCAGTGGAACTATGATCAGTCGACTTGTTTGTTTACAAGCACAGATGGTAATGCTCAAGACTATACTGTCCCTCTATCCGCTCCTGCTATCCTACCAAATCCAACTCCGACACCAATTCCGACACCAACTGTAGAACCAACCGTAGTATTTATCGATTTTACACACTCAGAAAACAATAGTGTGGCAACATGCCCATTGTCTTTCAATTCTCGGGTATTTGATCTTTCAAGCTATTCAAGTGGAAATGCTGCTGAGATATTTATAGATTCTACTGCTTTAGAGGATAGACTAGAAGTACTGACTGGTTTTAATTGGATCTATGACTCACTAACTTGTAAGTTCTCTTCTACAGACTCAGGTGCAGCAAACAATACTATTCCGCTAACAAAAAAAGACTGCTCACCAACTCTCAGTCTTGATTACACCGTTGGTAATTGGCAAGCTTTCAGTCTTGACTCTATAAGTTCTACTCCTAGTGTGACGGATTGGAGAGTAGTCATCCAAAACACAACGATCTTAGAAGACGATCAAAATAACCTTACAGCAGTAGGTACAGATATCCATACATACTCTGCTGGAAGCTATGTGGGTACTGGAGACATCGCTCCGGGGACGGTTCAAACTTTGTTAAGCGGTTCTTATCTTTTAAAGTACGAAGATGACACATGCCAGTATCAAGAAGTCGTAGAAATCAAGCCTATCTCGCCATTTATTAAGCTTGAGACAGCTCAAATAGAAAATTCGTGCATTCAAAAATCAGGTTCTGTAGATGATTCGGGTGATCTAGAATTGTTCTCTGCCCCACTCGTGGCCGACTCAAATACATACGAACAAAAACTTCAGTATTCTAGCGATAGCGGTGCAACATGGTTGAACCCGGTATCTTTTGCAGGTGGTGTTTCCTGGGCTGTGGCAGCCTCGCCTCAGCAATCGGGGAGCAAAACTATATCTCTTTCTCCGGCAGCTGGAGGCATGTTAAGAAATTGTTTACGAGCAGTTGGGACCACAGCTCCTGAAGTGTGCGACATAAAACAAATTCCACAACCTGTGATCACCATAGATAGAGCTGGTGGCAACCTTGTTTTTGGCAATAACACAGTAGAAACAAATTCTTGTTATAGTCAAAATAATGAAGAGTACACGGTTACACTCAGATCTTACAATGTAAACGGCGTATTGATTGAAGAGTATAACGCTCCTAGTTGGGTACCACTCAGTTCAAACATAGACTTAACAGCAGCCCCAGCAAATATGAAGGCTATGCTTTCGGTAGGGCCAAATGGAAATACGCTTATTTATAACCCAGGAGCAGGCATAACAGCATCTAGAGTAGAAGCTGTTTTGAATGTTAAGCAGATATACGACTGTGCAGGTGCTTCAAGAGATACTTCTCTGGAGTGGTCAGCAGATAGCTATGAGTATGAGTTTGATGTCGACTCTGCAATGATAGGGTCTACCTCTTTAACAGTGAATAGTTCTCTCATCTCTCCAGCGGTTTCAAATTTCATTGTTCATGTTTACGATAATACTGCGACGACACCCTTGCTGAGTTGGGGGAATGGTACGGCTTACATTGCTGGCACTCACTATCCTGCAGGCCCTCAAATACTAAACCCAACGACGTTGGCACTACAAAATGTTGACAGTTCCACTTATCCTTTGCCTCCAATTCCTGCAGGAAGTTATCATTTAGTGCTTGAGTTAAGTAGTGGTGTAAAAGTTCCAATTGGTCCATTGTGTGTTGATGATTGGGATATATGCAAGCGTGCTGTTGCTTTTGAGTATGAAGGGTGGTCTTTGAACGGCGGCTTTAATTATCAAATTCCTATTCCTACAAATATGACTGAGCTTCAGTCACAATTTATAAGTTTATCAGTTCCCGATCAGGCTGTTGTGAGAGACTGTGCTGGAGCATTGGTTTATGACTCAGGGATGGTATCGGTGACAAACCCCGCCAATGTAACAACACCATTAGCTGGTAAGGATCTAAGTTGCGGTAAGTTAAACGTGAGTCTAGTTTCTGGAGGTGCAGCTGACCAGATTACTATTTATGATCTTAAGTTAGGTTGCTGCGGTGGAAGTGGAAGTGGGAGTGGAAGTGGAAGTAATTGTCCTTTCACACTTCCTTTTTTAGATCCAATTTTGCATATCGTCCGTGAATCTACAAATACATGCTCATGGACCATGCAAGCTAACACAAGATACTGCACAACTACTTGTGTAACACGTTGCCAAGGCTTTGTGATTACAGACGACAAACCTCAAAGCTGCTTATTTGATTCAAGTGCAGTAACAGCTCGCACAGTACTTAGTAATGCTTGCACCAGAAATACAGGCACTATAAATAACTGCATCAATTTTTCTGATCCACTAGAGAGAACTCACACAGTTACTGGATCAGTTGTTGAAATCAACTTTAATAGTGCAGCAGAATACAACAAGGGTGTCTTGTTTTTTGCTTCACTTGACGCTGAAACTCCAGCTCTTATCGGAAATGAGTTGCATACCATCACACTTAATCATCAAAGATATAAAGCATCAGCTTGTGCTGATGATGCCCCAGCAATAGCGGGTACTAGAAGGATCTACTACAAAAAAGGTATGGGAGTTTTTGACCCTTTAAATAATAAAATAACCCTAGACTTTACGGGGCTCTACCCCACTGACCCTAGTAACTGCTGTATTGATAATACACTGTCCGATTCTGATTTAGCGATTAGTTGGGACGATGCAAATATCAAAGCGTTTTATTCTACTACTCAGAGAAGGTATGATAAGCTATTTACCTCTTCGGTTTCGACTACAGCTGGAACACTTAGTAATGTAGGTGGCAAAGTAAAGGCAGAAAATACACAACTCGGAATTTCTAGTAGTACTTGTAATAATAATAGCCCCTTGACTCCGTATACACTTTTGGTAGAGGACAACACTGACTTTGCAAATACTTGGAAGTTTATAAGGGGGGATGAAGCAACGGGGGTTGTGATTAATGCCGCTGATGGTTCTGGTCTTGTAGGAAGTGGTCTTGCAGCAATAGCAGAGTATCAAAAAGGGACATCAGCGAGTGATTGTGTGTGGTCGATTTCTATTGTGGATGAATGGGATCACCCCGTTCAAGAGACAGATTATTCATCTGTTACATGTAATTTAAGTCACTATGGTGGTGGATCTAAAGAATCATTAAATGATGGAATTGATCTTCTAAATCGCTTGGAAGTTCTTACGGGTGGAAGTCTTAATAACATGCAGTATGTCGAGCATTTTGATATTATTAGAATGCCAGCAAATGTCACTTCTGGACAGTTGAAAAACATTAAATGTAATTAGGAGGTTGATATGAATATTAAGTTTTGTACTTTTGTGATGTTCCTTGTTACGCACTTCGTTTTTTCTTTTAGTGCAAAAGCAAACGTCATCCATTTTGAACAAAAAGTTTTTGATTTGGGTGATGTATTTAAGGGTGAGTTAGCCACTTTAAAAGTAAAATTTCAAAATATATCAGATCAATTACTTAAAATCACAAACCACCAAGCAGATTGTGGATGTTTAGTGAGTGATCTTAACCCTGATCAAGTTTATCAGCCTTTGGAAAAGGGGGAGTTGACTGTTAAGCTTAAAACAGAAAATCTAGATGGCGCGGTTATTAAAAATATTGTGTTCTGGGCAGAAAATAACGAAAAACCTGCTGTTTTATCTATTAAGGTAAATATTATTCCTGAGTTATCCATTGATAAAAATATTTTAATGGTTCAGAATGATCAAAAGTTCATTGAGTTTAAGGTGCATAAAAACTCTAAAGCAAAACTCTTAAATATTGATTATAATCAAGATGTTTTCTTATTAAAGACTTCTCAACACAAAGACTCTTATACAGTACAAGTGAAAATGAAGAACATAGATCATTCAAAGTTAAAAAACGAGGTGTTGATATTAAACACGACCAGTAAATTTAGAAAAAAAATACGTGTGTCAGTTGTGTTTAAAAAAATAAAACCTTACTTGTCAGACAAGCATTTGGAGTTTGGTCAGTTAAAAAATAAATTCATATCCAAAAGTTTTTTTATAAAAAAAGCCTCGAAAAATGATTCATATGATTTGAGTGTTTCGTTGCATGTGAATAATAAGAAAATTGGAAAGCAGCAACTAAAAGAGATGTTTCATATCCAACGTGTCCGAAGTGTAAATGGTGTTCAGTTTAGGGTAAGGCTGAAAAAAGCAAAAGGCGTAGAAAGTGGGGCAGTGGATGGTGTTATTCACTTGGTAAATAAAGAGAAAAAACATAAGCTCCATGTTTTGGCGATGCTCTAAGTTGCTTTAAAAACTAATTAATATAAAGTATAGTCTAGTATTGGTTTTAATGATCTGACAAGTAAGTCACTAGTTTGATACAGCGTAAAAAGAGCTACCGCTCATTTTACGCTGTTTTTTAATCTTCTAAGTTCACAGTTTTAAGAGATTAAAGTGGCATTTCAGAGTTTGGTCCACTCCAAGTGAAAAGTGTCAATAAAGAGGGTTCATTTTAGATCGTGGTTTGGAGCAGTCCTTGGGACTGCTCCAAACCAAGAAGCCCACAGCTTTGTGGGGGCGTTATCACTTCAGGTGGTTATTTAGTTTTGGAATAGACCCAACTAGAGCTCAGGTAAATCATAAAACAAATAAATAACCCGATGAGCATCGGCTCTGCGTGCAAAGCACCTAGCGGCACCATATCGGTAAGAACGTCGGTTTTGTCACTTTTAAGAAAACTGCTAAGTTTTTCAATGGGTTCTAACAGTGGTTGGATATTGATAGGGGGAAGAATTTTAAAACTACTAAATGTGATGACCCAAAGGTATTGGTACATCAACCATATAGAAAATAGAAAGAAGCTAAACAGAAAACCGATTCTTAGTAATTTACTTGATAGTTTCCTGTAGATAGTCGCCCCAAAAATCCACCAACAAACAAAAGGCATGATGTAAGAGCAATAATATACTGTAAAACAAACAAGAATAATCCAACAC
The DNA here is from genome assembly GCA_023301465.1 of Oligoflexales bacterium. Lineage (GTDB taxonomy): Bacteria > Bdellovibrionota_B > Oligoflexia > Oligoflexales > JALZUQ01 > JALZUQ01. Next base: position 18,616 of record JALZUQ010000011.1, on the reverse strand, counting down.
GCATGGAAACTATAGTCTAGCTTTTCGACTCCGCAATACGCAATTAATCCCCAGCTAGTTAAAATGGTAATGATGCCAAATAGTATTTGAAGACCATAAACCCCAGATAGTTTAAGCCACCAAGGGACTTGGCTTAAACGGACGATATCAAACCGTGGATCTCTAAGTTTTTTCATGTTTAGTAAGCTTAATGTGTTTTGAAAAAAGATAAGCCCACTAAAAAAGAAAAACACCCAACCAAAGTATCCAGTAAGGCCAGTAGCAAATCTCATGACTTCTTTTTTGATGCCTTCTTCACCGCCCATTAATCTTCCAACGTTTAGTTCAAGCACTCCCAAGCTTTTGTAATAGATCCAAATACTAAGAAGCAACCCAAACGCAGCTAATATGCTTCCTGCAACAATCCAGCCACGCCCTCTATTAAGCTCTATTCTGACTAATGTTCTAATCACCGTAAATCTCCTTCATTTGATCAATGATGGAGATCTTTTTCTTAGCTTCGTTCATCATGAGCTCTCCAGATTTTAAGATCCATAAATGGTCGACAACGTCTTGTGCATCTCTTACTTCATGAGTGGATAGTATGATGGTTTTACCCGGTTGTTTTCTTGAGCGAATAGCTTCTAGTAGTTTTTCTCTCGATAGTGCGTCTATGCCAGAGAGAGGTTCATCCAATAGGTACATGTCGACGTTTCTGGCAAGTGAACTTGCAAGTCTAAGTCTTGCTCTTTGTCCTTTTGACATTCCAGAACCAGCGTTTTGAGGTATTTTTAAAAGCTCTACCAATTCACGGAATTTCTCTATTTCAAAATCACGGTAAAGGTCCTGGTACATGGTTTCTGTTAATTTTGGTGACATCCAATCATACAGTTGATCAAGATCACTGTGGTATACCGTTTCTCCATTGCAATGGTAGGTGCCTGATGAAGGGTGGTGAACTTTTCCTAAGACTTTTAATAGGGTAGATTTTCCTGCACCATTGTCTCCAATAAGTCCAATAACTACATTGTCTGGGACTTCGCTAGTAAAGCTAGTAAGAGCTACTTTATTGCCGTAGTTTTTAGTGATGTTTTGGCAGCTAAATTTGCTCATGGATTTCCTTCTTTTAGAGGTTTACTAGGGATAGTAATGTTCATTTGAGTGTTTGAGTATTCATGTACAGCGGTGAGGGCGTTTTTATTTCCTGCCCATGCCCTTCTGGCAACACCGACCATGACATCCCACGGGAGTGCTGATTGAATGATTTCATCTGTTTGAGTGGAGCCATCAAGCAATAAACCATAACCACCATTGACAGACTTTCCAATTCCAACACCTCCACCATTATGAAGGGCTACCAAGGTCATTCCACGTGCACAGTTACCAGCAAAACATTGGGTTGCCATGTCAGCCATGATGTTGCTTCCGTCTTTAATATTACTGGTTTCTCTGAAAGGTGAATCTGTTCCACCTGTGTCATGGTGGTCTCTTCCAAGCATGATAGGCCCTACTTGTTTTTCTCTTACCATTTTATTGAACTCTAATGCGATACTCATTCGGCCAATAGCGTCTTGATAGAGAATACGAGCCTGTGAGCCAACAACGAGTTGGTTCTTATCAGCATCATCTACCCAGTTTTTGTTGTCTATATCCTGATAACGTAATTTTTCTCTAAGGCTTGAAATGACCTTGCTTGCAGCTTGATCTGTTCTTCGAAGATCGTCAGGTTTCATAGATAAGCAAACCCACCTAAAAGGACCGTAACCATAATCAAACAACTCAGGACCTAAAAGATCTTCTACATAACTAGGCCATATAAAGCCTTCTTTGTCATCTACACCATTTTTTGAAATGGCAAGAATTCCAGAATCGTAAACAGCCTTCATAAAACTGTTTCCATAATCAAAAAAGTATGTACCCTTTTTATGGAGTTTCTTAATCGCTTGATAATGTTGCTTGAGTGTCTTGTCTATTTCTTGCTTGAATTTTTCTGGGTGGTTTTCAAGTGCATCAGTGCGTTCCTCAAAGTTCATGGAAGTAGGGCAGTAGCCACCTTCATAAACTGCATGGCAGCTAGTTTGATCAGAAAGAAGGTCAATGTGAATATCGTTATCAATGGCGTACTCTAAAAGGTCTACAACATTTCCTTGGTAAGCAATGGAGTGTCCTTCATTTTTGTTCATATATTCATGAGCGGTTTCAAATGCAGATTTTGAAGTTTTTGCGACGGAGTCTACCCACCCCTGTGAGTGTCTTGTTTCAATTCGAGATGGGTCGACTTCTGCAATGATCCCAACACCACCGGCAATTTTTATGGCTTTGCCTTGAGCACCTGACATTCCCCCGAGTCCAGATGTAACAAATAGTTTTCCTTTGAGGTCTGTTAGTCCTCCAAGTACTTTTCTGGCTGCAATCATCAAAGTATTATAAGTTCCATGCACAATGCCTTGTGGGCCAATATACATCCAACCACCTGCAGTCATTTGGCCGTAATTTGCGACGCCAATCGCGGCAGCTCTTGCCCAGTTTTCAGGGTCATTGTACTCACCAATCATCATGGCATTTGTCACAATTGCTCGTGGCGAGTTTTTTAAAGATGGGAATAACCCAAGAGGGTGCCCAGACATGACCACAAGAGTCTGAGTTTCGGTGATGGTTTGTAAATAATGTTTAATCCAAATATATTGAAGCCAATTTTGGCAAACTTGTCCGGTTTCACCGTAAGTAACTAGCTCATATGGATATAATGCGATTTCAAAGTCTAGGTTATTATCCATCATGAGCTGCAAAGATGCACCTGCTAAGCACTTACTTTTGTAACTATCAATTGGTTGTGCGTATATGCGGCCTTCTGGTCGAAACCTATAGGCGTAAATTCTTCCGTAAGTTAAAAGTTCTTTTTCAAATTCTGGTTTAAGATCTTTTTTCCATGTTTCCGGAACATAACGAAGTGCGTTTTCTACCGCCAGCTTACTATCACGTGCCGAAAGCTCACATCTTCGTTTTGGTGCTCTTCTGTATGATGGATCTATAGATGCAGCTTCTGGCAGAATTGGCCCATAAAGTTCAATAAGTGGATGAGTCATGAGTAGCCCTTGAGTAGGATAATGATTTTTTTAAAGGCTAAGCTTATAGTTGAATTCAAAGCCAGAGTATCTTGAAAACTCTCTGTTTTTGTCTTCTCTTTCTAAGGCGTTTTTGATTCTCATGTTGTATCTCCAACCAACATTAAGTCCGTTAATTAAACCACGTACACCCGCAAAAAAGCTAAGATCAAGTGTGTCTCTTGATAAAAACTCATCCGATGATGATGATTGTATGTCCTGGTTAGGGAGTCTGTCAGCGTTATCTCTAATTCCAGATAGGTGTATGTCATCATTAAAGACATAGTAAGCAGATCCGTCTGCAACAAGTGGCCCAAAGATAGAAACATCCAAGAAAGATTTTAAGTAAGTTGCGGTCCCTTTGTTAGTGACTTCTTGTTGTTGATCATATGTTTGTACATAGCGAACACCGGGTCCAACGCGAAAATCAAGATCTATCATAAAATCAACTTTTATTGCTGTGTAAAGCCAAAAGTTCGTGTCGTCTGCAGAAGGCTCTCGGTATTCTTCTGTGTAAAAGCGTTGGTAGTTAAATGCTAAGTGCTGAGATATTAAAGGAAGTAACTTTATGCCAAAATCATTTTCTATAATGAATAGTTTTGAATCTGTTAGAGATTTATCATCAAAATCTATACTGCCTAGAGAAATAGAAAATGCGTTTTTGAAATGGTTCCAGAGGACTGTCACTCCGCCTCCTCCCCAGTAACGATTGAATAGCTGGTTTTTTTCGGATAGAGAAAAAAGAGCTGCTCTTCTTAATCCGCGTGCATAAAGAAAATGTGCTGTTCCATATAATAAGCCGGGTATCATCGGTAGGTTTCGAATTCTAGCACTAAGACCGAGTTCTCCAGAAACGTCATCATTAAAACCTTCTTCACCAAACCTAGAACTATGTGCAATTCCGCCAACTGTACTAAGGTCCACACCAAGAGATGGGGCGTTCCATGAAGGAAAAAATACACCAGAGCTGCTTTCTGATGTTTGGTTTGAGTGAGGTGCTTCCATTACTTTTTCTTGTCCAAAAAGAACAGATGATGAACAGAAAAAACTGAAAAAGCCAATAATGATAAGTTTTTGTAATTGCATGCTTACTTCCTTTTAAGGTCTAACCGAGATTATGCCAGAAAGTATCTTATTTGAGCTGTTTTGAAAATAGAGAGGCTGGGAATGCCTTTAATATGAGCTGATTAGCAAACAAGATGCTTAATATTGGTTAATGAAGCATCTTGTTAAGGTTGTATTATGAAAATTCACTTAATTTCTTTAGTTGTTACAAAAATAGAACTTCCTTCATTTACGGAAACTGGTTTTGGGAAAACGATAAGATGAACAGCAACGTGTGGCTTGAAAAAAGTTACATCTAAGAATTCCGTTAGTTCAGAATAGCCAATTAAATCTTGTGGAAATTTTTCTTTTGAGTCTAGAGTGATCGTTTTATAGGTGTATCTCTGCCAAACAGGTCCGCCAAATGTACGTTGGCCATATAAGACAATATTTTTATTAAAATCTATATCAGAAGGTTCTAAGTCGATTTGATTTATTTTTGATAAGGTTTCTTTAAGTGTGTTTTCAGATGTAATAAGGTAGTCTCCGTCAGCTAGTTCGCTTGAGGATACAGAGCCGTGTTTCAGGGTTTTGAATTCGATACTCGCCGTATTGTCATCGTCACTTTTTTGATTGCATTCTTTGATGATGTTGGTGAAAATTCCGGTAAAGGAATCTAAGCTGATGTTTTCTGGAACGTCTTCAAGGTCAACAAGTACATAAGAGAACGCAACTTGGTTTTGTTGTGTGTACAAACAGGTTTTTTTGTCTGGTGTAATGTTTGAGCCAGAGACATAAATTTTTTGATTCTCAAGAATTATTTTTTCAATTTGGATCGTGAAATCGTTTGAGTAAGTCGGCGATTTTACCCCAATAAGTATTTGCTTGTCGAAGTCAATGGGTGGTAATTTGACGTTTTCTAGCCCTGGAATATCGTTTAAATCGTTGTTGTTGCTCACTAAATGCAGCTCTCTATGAATTAGCTCTTTTGAGCTTGAGACACCTTTATGAAAACCAACAAACTCAACATATGTATTTATTGTCGGTTTAGATTCTTGGTTTTCACAATATTGATCTTTTGAAACGCTGATGGTCTTGCCTAGGTTGTTGCACTGAGTGTACTTTAAAAATTCGCAACCACTAATACTATCTATCTCTCTTGTAATACTTATAAGAGAGTTTGCTGAGAATTTTCTTCCGTTGTGGAAACAGCTATTATTGCAATCCGTTTGTGTTGCTGTGGCTTTAAACTCGCCTTCATTTGTGCAAATGAGTGCAGTTTTTTGGCAAGAGTTATGTTCAGTGTTTTCTGGTATGTATGTTGACAGAAAAAAATCCGTTTCACTATCTTCTAGTAGTTTGAGTGTGCTGTCAGATGATATTATAAAATCACTTGATAACTCTTCACCGGCTTTGTAAATCCTTCCATTAAACTGACAAATGGTGTCTTTGTCTGTTTCTTCTAATGATTTATCTAATTCTAAATCCGCATTTAACGGTTTGCTTTCTATTGTGGTTTGTTGTTTTACGGGGGATTGTATCTCAGCAGAACAGCTTAAAGCTATTGTGAGTAATGAGCATAAGTATATTGTGGGGAAAAACATTCCAGAGGTTTTTTTTATATTCATAATAGTGTTCTCCATTCGACAACAATTATATCGACGCGTTGTTTGAATAGTCTGAATGAAAAGTTTTTAATTCAATCTTATTAATATGTTATAATAATACGTAGAGTCTTGCAATGTATGCTGAGTAAGTAAGGTTTTTAATGTAGTCATTTTTTTTGAGGTAGCCTCTATCTTGCAAGAGGCTGATCAATAAGGCTTTGTTGAGTTGAAGGCTAAGTGGTAATAAGCCTTTTTCATGAGATCTTTTTTCTATATTGCTAAGCCAAAATTCATCGATAGGCTTCTTTCGCCAATAATCCCTGCTTCAATCGATATATTGTAAGGTCTAAAATCGTAGCCTGCTCCAAACTTAAAACTAAAAACATCATCACGATCATAAGATATTTCACTATCATTATCATTTATATCCAAGTGACCTGTAGACCAAGGGTAAATGTGAATGCCCGCGAAAAGCTGAAAGTTTTCTGTAGCGTGAAAACTACTAATAATAGCAGTGTCTAACTCAACGTAATAACCTTTTATATCATCAGATAATTTCTCGTATATAAAACTACCACCAATTTGCCCGTGAAGTGAGAATTTTTCTTTTTGGATAAGGATAGGCTTTACATGAGCACCAACTAAAACTCCTGAATCCTTGCTAGATTCGTCAAAATCTCCCGTTTCAATTTTTGACACGTAACCTAAGTTCAAAGAAAGTAGTAATTTATCATTCACACTTATTATATAACTACCACCAATAATAGTCCTTTCTATTCCTGTTGTGTCACTTGATTTTTGGTTGAGGATTTTATTTTCAACTGTGTAGTCAAAACCTGCGTCTACGTATTGTAGTCCAAAAAGAAAATGATTGTTTTTATTTGCGTCGCTTTTGGAGTAGCTCGTGAAGCTATTTGCAAAGCAAAGAGATGGTATAAAAAAAGATAATATGAGGATTCGCATTGAGTGCTCCTTGGGTAGTTGTTTCGTAGTTTGTTTGGAGGATAAATCACAGGGCTTTAAATGGCAATCAGCTCAGGTTTGTTCTTTTGTATTGTCCTTCAAATTGATATATCCTCTGTATGTTGAATTTATGGAGTGATTTAGGTTGCTTAAGATTGATTTAAGAATTTTAGCCGTTATGAGTTCATTGCTCGCTGCTTTTTTATGCACTGGCTGTGTTTTTAAACACTCTTTGAACTATGGCTTAATCGACCCAGAACCTATGATACCAGCACGTATTAGTGTGTTGCCATGTAGTGTTTGGCCAAAATCTTATCTGATTATGGGAGTTGATAATAGTCATTCTTCTGAGAGTTTGAGTGGTTTTTGTGGTGTATTTGATAGTCATGTGGTCAGTGCCTTTAAAAACCAACCTTATATGAGAGGTTTTACGCCAAGGCTTTTAAGTCGCATACACTCCAAAAACGGTTATCAAATAAAAGCATTATGGAAAACTTTCGTGAAGGCCTCTCCTAAATGTATTGGTTGCCAAGATATTGCGTCTTTCTACCAAGAAAGTATCCTTAATAATGATTCATGGAAAATGGCTCTTACTGAGTTTTCAAAAAGAACAAGGTTATCAGATGCGATTTTGTTTCCGTTTATGGTTGAAGCTAAGCAATTTGAAAAAAACACTCGGGGGATTCATGTGACGGGCCGGTCTCTTCGAGTTGGGTTATTGCTGGTGTCCACCCAAACTGGAAAAATCATCTGGTTTGGCGGAAAAAAAGTTTTTAAACAAAACCAAGCACTTTCTCAAGTGAGTGACCCAAAACAAAAACAGTTTCCGCCTTGGAAGCTTGTCTTTAAAGATACATTAGTAAAAGAATTATGGCGGGATTTTCCCGGTAGGATCCATTAATAGTAAAGGGTGATTTAGTGACAACAAAACAAAACCAGGAAAGACTAAAGTCAATTCGGGAGAAATCTCTTCTAGGCGGAGGAGAAAAACGTACTCAGTCGCAGCATAAGCGAGGAAAGTTGACTGCAAGAGAGAGAATTGAAAGATTGTTTGATGCTGGAACTTTTACAGAATTAGATCCGTTTGCTCTTCATGAATGTCGTGATTTTGGAATGTCAGAAAAACAGTTTTTAGGTGACGGTGTTGTAACTGGTTTTGGTTCAGTAGATGGTCGACTAGTTTATGCGTTTTCTCAAGACTTTACAGTGTTTGGAGGCAGCTTAAGCTCTATGATGGCAAAGAAAATATGCAAGGTCATGGAACAAGCTGTGCAAAATGGAGCTCCTATCATTGGTTTGAATGACTCTGGTGGAGCAAGGATTCAAGAAGGGGTTGCCTCTCTAGGTGGTTATGCTGATATTTTTTATAGAAACGTACAAGCCAGTGGTGTCATTCCACAGATTTCATTGATTATGGGGCCGTGTGCTGGTGGTGCAGTTTATTCTCCGGCGATAACAGATTTTATTTGCATGGTGGACACCACGTCTCATATGTTTATTACTGGTCCTGATGTTATTAAAACGGTAACGGGTGAAGAGGTAGGATTTGATGAACTTGGTGGTGCTGCAACTCACTCAAAGATAAGCGGAGTTGCTGACCTTCAGTTTCCACATGAACAAGAAGCAATTGAAGAAGTCAAAAAACTCTTGTCTTATATGCCTGACAACAATCTTGAAACTACTGCAAAGGTACAGTCAGTAGACCCAAGTTTTGATGGTCTAGATACATTGCTTCCAGATAGTGCTGGGCAACCTTACGATATTTATAAAGCAATTTCTGGCATCGTTGATGGTGGAAGCTTTTTCGAAGTCAAAGCAAACTACGCAAAAAATATTGTGACTGGTTTTGCGAGGATGGGCGGGGAGTCTGTTGGTGTTGTTGCTAATAATCCTGGAAATCTAGCAGGTGTTTTAGACATTAATGCATCCATCAAAGCGGCTAGGTTTGTACGCTTTTGCGACTCATTCAATATTCCATTAATTACACTAGTAGATGTACCGGGGTTTTTGCCGGGTACGGCTCAAGAAAAAGGCGGGATAATAAGGCATGGTGCTAAGCTTTTATATGCTTACTGTGAAGCGACAGTGCCAAAGCTTACAGTGATTTTACGTAAAGCTTATGGCGGTGCCTACGATGTAATGAGTTCAAAACATATTGGTGCGGATCTTAATATTGCGTGGCCATCTGCAGAAATTGCTGTAATGGGCGCTTCTGGGGCTTGTAATATTATATTTCGGGGTGAAATCAAGGATGCTAAAGACCCTGAAAAAGTGAGAGCAGATAAAACTGCTGAATACACTGAAAAATTTGCAAACCCTTATATTGCTGCATCTAAAGGGTATATTGACAACGTAGTCATGCCTCATGAAACAAGGCATTATTTATTGCAGTCATTAAGAGCAAATAAAAATAAACGCGTAAACAGACCAAAGCGTAAACATGGAAACATTCCATTATGAGTGAAACGGTAAAAAAACATAAAATAAAAAGAGTTTTAATTGCAAACCGTGGTGAAATAGCTGTGAGAATTATCCGCTGTTTATCTCAAATGGGTTTAGAGTCTGTCGCTATCTATGCTGACTCGGATAGGGAAAGCCTGCATGCGAAGATGGCTGACTTTAGTGTTGCAATAGGCGGTATGCAATCAAATGAGTCATATTTATTAAGCGAAAAAATTATTAAAGCTGCAAAAGACACAGGTGCTGATGCGGTGCATCCCGGCTATGGTTTTTTGTCAGAAAATGCTGATTTTGCAGAAGCGGTTCAAGCTGCTGGTTTGGTTTTTATAGGACCCAACCCAGAATCTATCAGAAAGCTTGGAGACAAGATTGCCGCTAGAGATCTAGCTGCTAATGTGAATGTTCCCACAACTGCAGGCAGCAAGAATGAACTTAAAACTAAAAAAGACCTAGAAGATGTCGTCTCCAAGATTGGTTTGCCTGTGATTCTCAAAGCTGCCGCAGGTGGTGGTGGTCGTGGTATGAGAATTGTAAGAGATATGAGTGAGTGTGAGTCCGCTCTCGAGGCTTGTAGGCGTGAAGCTCTCTCCTATTTTGCTAATGATGCAGTGTTTTGTGAAAAGTTCATTGAAAACCCAAGACATATCGAAGTCCAGGTGATCGCTGACCAACACGGTAACTATGTGCATCTCTTCGAAAGAGATTGCAGTATTCAAAGGCGGCACCAAAAACTCATAGAAGAAGCACCAAGTAAATTCCTCAACGAAGAACAGCGTGAAAATCTAGGTAAGAGAGCTTGTGCGATTGCGAAAGCAGCTAATTACCATGGTGCTGGAACAGTAGAGTTTATTTGTGAAAGTCCTGAAGAAATTTTCTTTATGGAAATGAATACAAGAATTCAAGTAGAACATCCGGTCACAGAAGAAATTACAGGTGTAGATTTGATCCGTGAGCAGGTGAGTGTTGCTATGGGAAATCCATTAAGCTTTAAACAAGACGATATCGAGATTCAAGGCTGGAGTATTGAATGCCGCATTAATGCTGAGAACCCACACCAAGACTTTCAGCCCAGTTTAGGCACCATTAAAAACATGCACTTACCCAGTGGAAAAGGTGTTCGGGTTGATACACACTTATACGAAGGCTATACAATTCCTGAACAATTTGATTCCATGATTGCAAAAGTAATTTGTCATGACCGAACCAGAGATGCTTGTATTCAAAAATGCAAAGCGGCTTTAAAAGAGCTGTATTTAGGAAATAGACCAACTAGTGTCACCCTTATCCAAAAAGTTATGGATCATCCTGATTTTATTTCCGGTGATTTTACGACAAAATTTCTTGAAAAAAACTTAGAGTCATTACTTGAACATAGTTCGACGGTGAATGATGTAGTGAAAGGCAGCGTCGAAGCTGCTTTTAAACAAGCTTCAGCACCATCTCCCATACCCAGGTCGGAAGTTTCCAATTGGTCAAAAGTTTCTAGGCAGGAGGCACTGCAATGAACTGGCTTATCAAAAGTGGTGATCAAAAACACGAGGCAAGTTTAAATGGTTCAAAAGTTCGAATGGAACGTGGCTATTTACTGATTGAAAAAGATAATATTACCAATAGTTACCGCATCAATAGACATAACTTACAACATGGTAAATTTGGTAAAGTTCTGACGGTTGAGTATTACGAAGGGGTGGTTTTAAAGTTTGGTCGTTTCGAGTTAATTCCTGATATTCCGGGAATAGAAGAAAGGCTTGAGCAAGCACTTTCTGGGCCTCAAGACTTTTTATCCCCAATGACTGGTAAAGTGTTGAGTGTTTCTGTAAAGCCGGGAGATCTCATTAAGGCTTCTGATCCAATTATGGTTGTGGAAGCGATGAAAATGGAAAACCCTATCAAACTCGAAGAAGACGCTCAGATACTTTCCGTTCATACAGAGGTAGCTGCAATGGTTGATGCAGACCAAATTTTGTTTAAATGGCAAAGACCTTCATGAAGCCTAGAAGTTTTTGGACAAATGTTGCAACCCTAGGTCCTACAGGTTTCATGAGGCCGGGGCCCGGTACGTGGGGGAGTTTAGTATCGATTTTTGCAGCGTTAATATTACGATTTTACTTAACCCAGCCCGTGCTTTGGGCTTTATATGCAGTCGTGTTTTTTATTGCTTGGTATGCGGTTCATTTTACGGAAGTTCTTTGGATGGGGCACGATCATTCAGAAATAGTCATTGATGAGTTGTTAGGTGTGTGGCTTGTGTGTTTTTTATGGCCTCCAAAGCCTTGGGGTTTTTTGTCGATATTTATCATTTTTAGGTTTTTTGATATTTTGAAACCTTGGCCAATAGGTGCGGTAGATAAAAAGATGCGTTCTAGTTTAGGGACTATTGTTGACGACATTCTTGCAGGTGTTTTTACTCTTGGTGTGATGATGATCTTACGTGTTTTTGTAAAAGCTATTTAGGTTAGTGTTAGAGTTTTATTGTCTACAAAAATTTTCAACTACAGATAAAAGCCTCATTTGCTTTACAATTTCACCTTGTTTGTTAATTGCTAAGTATAAAGGGCCAAAATGCTCTATATCTATGAAGCTATTACTTCGAACAAAACTTCTACCAGCAACAAAGTTTGGCAGGTTTTTTGATATACTATCTAAAACATTATTCTCATTACCGAAATCATCAAAAATAAGTGATATCTCACAACGATCAGATGATACCAGCTTCTGAGTTCTTTGGTTTCTTTCAAGTGTAAGTGCCATGCTTTCACACAAGGCACAGTTTTGATCAAACAGAGCCAATACGGCATATTCGGCATTTTCAAAAAGGTTGTCGACAAGATGCAAGTCACCTTGTGAGTCATAAACGCTGGAAGCTAATAGCGGGTTCTCTGGGTTATCTTTATTGTTCGTATCTTGGTTTATCGAGTCATCTGGGTTATTTTTATTGTCAGTATCTTGGTTTATCAGGTCATCTGAGCTCTCATTTTCTTCTTCGGGGTCATTGGTGTTTTCAGTCAGGTCTTCATTTTCAACGGTTGAGTCTTCTGAGTTTCCAACTACAATATCATTGTTATCACTGAGATTTGTGGAGCTTACGTTGAACTTGCTTTCTGGTGCACTTCCGCAAGAAATGGATAACCATAGTAAAGATAGTATTAATAATAATTTCATGATGAGGCTCCTCTAATTGCCATCATGTTAGTGATCGGAGTGGAGAGGATAAAGCTGAGAATGTACGCTAATTACTTGATAGTATTGATGTTTTTAATTCTTTTTTTTGTCAGAAAAAAGTTAACTAGAAGCCCTGCTTATGTTATAAACAGCAAAAGTCTGATTACGAGGTTTTAAGATGAAGAAATTAATTCTGATTTTAATGATTTATTATTTTTTAAGTCCAAAAATAATATACGCAGATGTCTTACATTCTTTCATTAAAACTAATATCCATCATCTCGGTTCTTCAGTACTACGCAAATACGTAGATGACTCATTCCGAATGGATATTACGTACCAAAATGATAATTTTATTGAAGAGGGGCTTTCCACTCTATCAACAACTTGGTTTGTCGCTTTTGCTGATCAGCAAAATAAAATTCTAACACATTTTCAGCTTCCAAAAATAAACCATCAAAAAATGCTAGATGGTTTTGGTGGAAACCAGAATATGTTTATTACAGAAGTAAAAAAAATATTTATGAATGAATTGCTCTTGTTTTTTCAGCAAAATCCTCAATATAGAAATCGAAGTACGCCTATTGAAGAAAGTAGAAAACAGGATCTGCTAAGTTTTATAGACTCTGTTGGTGAGCTTAAAGATTTAGGGTTGTCTCATCAAGAATTATCGAAAGGTTTCAACGCCAATGTAAAAGTCGTAAGTGTTTATTTTGCAAAATGGATACAGCTTAATACAAATTTCCGTAATGTCGAATATATCGATTCTACTGAAGTGCATTCTTATGAAACAGACGAAAAACCCCAAAGAAACTTCTTAGAAAGTAATGTTAAAGAAAAGAAAATACGGTTCAAGATGGATGGTATCTATATTGAACTTGTACTACCCTATAAAGATAGTTTTTACGAGAATGTTTCAAGTGAAAAAGCATTAGAGTCTATCACAAAAGACCTCTTTTCAGGTATGTCTGAACGAATAAAAGGGCAAGATTACCTGTGGAATGATATGGGGTTTGGGTTATTGAAACAACGCCATCACAAAAAAAATACAAAAGAGCAACTAGATTATTACAATCAATTTTCACCTGAAGTAGAGCTTGAAAGCAGTTTTTTAAAAATGTTGTTTAGTAGTTTAGGTGAATTTGAATCTGAGAAAAAAAAACAGCATCAAGACACACCCGAAGATTGCAATCATATGTTTGCTAAAGCTTATAGTCGTTTTTTGAATAGTAATGGCTTTGGTTTTGGTCATATAAATAAAGTTGAATTAAATTAAAAAATAGAGATCTTATGCAAATTGGATTTGTGACTTGTGTTGATTTATCTAAATATTTTTATGATAAGAAGCAACCATTGTATACACATGATGATGCGGTTGTAGCTGAGTATTTACAATCTTCAGGACATCAGGTTATGCCTGTTGTTTGGGGAGAAGACCCTGCAAAGTTACAAGATTTTGATGTTTTAGTGATAAGATCTCCGTGGGACTACATGGACTCTCAAGAAAATTCAAACGGTTTTTTTGAGTGGCTGAAAAAAATTGAAAAAAATAAAATAGCCACTTCAAATACATTTGCATTAATGTCTTGGAACTACGATAAAAGGTACTTAGAAGACCTAGAGTCTGTTGAAATACCTGTCATTCCTACAGACTATCTATTAAAAGATGATTCTTTTGATAGATGTGCTTTAAATAACCATTTAAATGTTAGAGGTCCATTTGTCTTGAAGCCTTGCGTGTCAGCTGGGGCAAGAGACACATTTTATTTTAAAACTCCTGCTGACATTGAGAAGATGTCTGCACCAAATACATCTAGTATTAAAGATTTTTCCATTTGGCGTGGCAATAGAGAGTTTATGATTCAGCCATTTGTGGATTCTATTTCTGAAGTGGGTGAGTGGTCATTAGTATTTTTTGGTGGGGAATACTCTCATGCAGTTTTAAAAAGACCTCCAGTAGGTGGGTGGCTTGTGCAAGATGAATACGGTGGGAGTGTTGTCTCATTAGATCCACCTTCGGAAGTCAAAGAGTCTGCATGTTTTGCGTCAAATAAATTATTTAGCCATAGTAAAAAATGGTTTGGTAAAGAGCAACATCCTTTATACGCTAGGTATGATTTGGTTTTCTATGAGAGTAGGTGGTGTATTGGTGAAATTGAAATGATTGAGCCAGAGCTATTCTTTCTTCAAAGAAGTGATGCTGGAAATACAGTTAATAAAAGGGCCTGTGAGTTGTTTTTGAAGTCTATTGAATCACTTCAAAAATAGCAGGAAGCTCTCGCCAAGTTTCATTGTAATCAAGTCCGTAACCAACAACAAATTTGTCTTCTATTTCAAAACCAATATAATCTACCTGCACATCAACGATTCTGCAGCTAGGTTTTGATAAAAAAGTACAAACCTTTAGACTTTCAGGTCCTCGTTGTTTCAGGGTTCTTACGAGGTAGTCTAGGGTTCTTCCAGTGTCAACAATATCTTCAACGAGTAGTACATGTTTGCCCTCTAAGTCTTCTTTGAGGTCTTTTGTTAACTTTACATTCCCTGTCGATGATGTGCCTTCGTAGCTTGAGACGCCAATAAAATCAATTTTAACTTTAAGTTTTAGTTTTCTGACGAGGTCCGAAACAAAGATAAATGAACCGTTAAGGACACCAACTACAGTCAATTCTTTATTTTGGTAGTCTTGGTTGATGGTCTCAGCCATCTGATTGATCTGGTTTACAATAGATTCTTTGGTGATAAGAGGTGTTTGGTTTAATTTCATTGAATACGCCTTATGATTCTGCAATATATTCTAGGACGAGTTCGTCTTTTTTTGTTGGTTTATCGCTTAGTTCAAAACATGATTTTATAAACCCAGTGTAATGGTCTTCTAACGGTTGGTCGTGATGAATCGTTAGTAGAGGTGTCATTTTATCAACTTTTTCACCGATTTTTATAACATTTTCATATCCAACATTAGGGTGTATTGGGTCCGTGTTTTGTTTTCGACCTGCTCCTAGAT
The DNA here is from genome assembly GCA_023301465.1 of Oligoflexales bacterium. Lineage (GTDB taxonomy): Bacteria > Bdellovibrionota_B > Oligoflexia > Oligoflexales > JALZUQ01 > JALZUQ01. The sequence continues at coordinate 3,293 of JALZUQ010000011.1, read as the reverse complement.
GAACAAGTCCAAGGCCTAGTTTCCGGGTGTTCATAGATTGTATAAAACCTTCTCCACTTGGGAAGACTTTGGTTGTCATGATGTCTCTGTCAGAAACTTTGCGATAAACTAAAGCTTTATTACTTAGAGTAGCACCTTGCTCGGTCATGACTTCTATAAACTTTTGAAGTGCTTGGCCAGATTTAATATGGCCGTGACAAGCCTCTTTGATTTCTTGAATATCACGATTTGGTTGGGCTAATTTAATGCCGTGTGCTGTTAACTCAACTGATAGCTCTAGTGTGTCTTTGGGACCTTCTCCTTTTAGTACATCCATGCACTCCATGATTTCAAGGGCATTACCTGCATTTCTGCCAAGGATTTGATTCATGCTTGAGAGAATGCAGGTGACCTTCAAGTGATTGATTTCACCAACACGAATCAAAGAACGACTTAGTTCTCTTGCTTTTTCTATGCTGTCCATGAATGCACCGTTTCCAACTTTAACATCCATGACAAGGTTCTTTACGCCTGCAGCAAGTTTTTTTGATAATATAGAAGCAGTAATCAATGGAATAGACTCAACAGTAGCGGTGACATCCCTCATGGCGTAAAGGTGTCTATCTAGCGGCACAATATCTTCTGTTTGTCCCATGATAAGTCCACCAGATTTATGCATCATGTCAGTGATCTCATTTTTTTCAAAAAAGACTTTGACTCCTTCAATGGCTTCTAGTTTGTCAAGAGTGCCACCAGTATGTCCCAGGCCGCGTCCAGCAATCATGGGGACTTTCATGTTTTCACACAATAGAAGAGGCAAGATGATCATGGAAGCTTTGTCTCCCACACCACCCGTGGAATGTTTGTCGACAATAGGTGCGTCCATATCTGACCATGAAAAACAGTGCCCAGACTTCATCATGATGGAAGTCAGTGATGCAGCTTCATCGTCTTCAAAGCCGTTTATGTATCCGGCCATTAAAAAAGCACTCATTTGGTAATCGCTGACTTGACCTTCAAGAAAACCATGCAAGAAGTGATTTAGTTCTTGTTCACTAAGGCTGATGCCATCTCTTTTTTTTCTTATCATCTCACTAGGGATAAACATTATTTACCTGGACCTTTTTATTTACCTCGTCGATAGGCAAGATCTTACACTTAAAGCAAAGTATTGACGACCTAAAATGGTTGCACAAGGCTAAATAAGATATAAGACCAACCAGATATAGCTTGGCCCTTTTTATTTTTTCTAGGGATAAAACGAGCTTTTTTTGCTGCTTGAATGAGCAATACATCCATCTCATAGCCAACTTTACGGTCTTGCTCTGTATTGACGACATTTCCACCCTCGTCTACGAATACCTCAATTCTAAATTGTCCTTCAATGCCAGAGTCAATTGCTGCATCTGTGAGTTCCGGTGTTCTGATGCTGGAGCGTATCAATATAGCGTCAGCCTCTAAGTTTTGTTCTAGTTCTTGAACGTCGTTAGGGTTTACTCTAATGCCTGTATCGGGAATCATCATGGTGTTTCCTGCCGGTGCAGAGATATTTTTTTTTGTTTTTGTATCTTTTGGAGCAAGTGATTCTTTTGTGAGGCCTTGTATCGCCTTTGCATTTTTTAATGGTTTGTTTTTAGGTTTTCTTCTGGTGGGAACTTTTTTCTTTTTGCGGATTATTTTTTTGGGTGATTTTGGTGGTTTGGTTTTGGGTGGTGAAGGTTTAGGGCTAATAACAGGGGTCAGGATAGGTGTAGGAGTAGGCGTTGGTAATGGTTTAGGTGTTTTTTTAACGAGTTTGACTTTGACATCTTTTATTTTTGTTTTCTTTGGTGCTATTTCTGTTGGTAGCCACCATAAAAATACGAGATGAGTGATCATGGATAGTAGTATAGTAATCTTCAACATATTTGTATTATACAGAACAATGAATTAGATATGTAGGCTTTTAATAATGTGTCTGGTTTAGGTTGAAGGGCTTGTGCTGACTAGCTTGCAAGGATTCCTGCGTCTATTTCCTCTTCATCAAAGCTTAAGTAAGAAACGGTAGAGTTAATGTTTTTATGGCCTAAGGCTTTTTGTGTTTTAATTAAGTCTTTATCAAAGTTGCGGTGCACGCGTTCTGCGAAGGTTTTTCTCATGGAGTGTGTTCCTAAGGAACCCGTTAGACATTCTGCGTCATAAGCAGCTCTGAGTACTCGCAGTGCATGCCTTCGAGATATTGGTTTATTATATCCTTTTTGACTCAAAAAAACGTAATGATCTTCATGGTATCGATTTTCTTTTTTTAACTTTTCTAACCACTGGTGAATTACTTTTTTAGCTTCAGGGTGTAGCGGAACATCTCTGCCTTGCATTTTCTTTTTCATATTTTCACGTTTAACTTTAAGTCTAGTGACGTATTGCCCGTGTTGAATGAAGTCTTTTATTTTTAATGATAGTAACTCTGATATTCTAAAACCAGTTTTAACACCAAGCACAAACAACGCTTGATCACGTTCGTTAAAACGTCCCCCAAGAGAGTTAAGTACTCTTTGGATTTCTAAGTCTGTTAATGGTCTACATCCTTGCATAGAATACTTAACGGCTGTAATCCACTTGAATTAAAGGGAATATATTACCTAGGCAGCAATTGTAGGTGATTTAAGGTTTTGGGGAAGTTTTTTCTTGGTTTTTTTCTTCTTCTTGAAGATAAATCTTAGGGTTTGCCATGATTAAAATGGGAAAAAATAAGTATTTAAGAAAAAAAATGAGTTTTGCTTTCATGGAAAAACTATATCATACAAAAATTATAATTTCGACCGTACTTATCCTTCAACTTTTATTTTCTTTTAAATGTAATTATTATTGTCCACATTCAGGTGAAATGCTGCTCTTTGCTCGACCGGATCAATTTGACAAATTTTGTAATTCAAATCAGGATGCTTGTACTGATTAATAGCCATGTTGACTTTATTTTCTATAGGCGTCCTAGATACAAAAAAATGAGTAAAAAGACTCCTGATTCTTTGGGTGTTCGATCTGAGGTAATATATTATGATTATTCTATTAAAAAAATTCTGCTTCAGGGTAGAAACAGGAGCAGGTTTACTTTTAAAAGCCGATATGCTGGCCAAACTGATGAGCAAATATAAGTAATTTGTCGCTAGTTGACTCGTAATCCTTGACGTATTCGTAGACGTGATCGTGATCGTGATCAGTTCGAAGAGCGGTGATCTTGATCGACGTAAATGAATCAGCCTCAACTAACCCACGAAAAACTCGATGTTTACCAATGCTCGACTCAATTTTTAGCACTATGCACCAAAGTTCTTGAA
>JALZUQ010000010.1 GCA_023301465.1 Oligoflexales bacterium | reverse complement strand
ATGTTAGGTCTGTAGTTAGGCGATTATGAGAACAAAAATGAAAAGAGCTTTTAATTTTACGATTCTATCATCTAGTTTCGTGTCTTTTGTATTTGCAGTTTTTTTTTCAGTCATTGCATATCGACGTTGGAATATGCCATATGAAAATCAAAAATACTTTGACCCTATTAGTGGAGTTACTTATGATACTGATGCGTTAGGGCTATATATTTTACTAGCCTCTATATTCACGATGGCTGCATTTTTAGGATTTTTTATGGGGTATTTTTGCTTTTCAAAACACAAAGTTGAAGGATTATAAATTTGTAGAAGAATGGCAAATCACTCTATAAAAAATAATGAAACAGCTTATTGTTATACCATGTTGTTTTCGATCGATCGTTTGACTTCGTAGAGTCCTATAAGAAAAAACCTTGGAAAAACTTTGTAACAGTTCTGAATAAATTTAACGAAAAGATAATTTATAGTTCAAAAGAGATTCTTTATTAGAGTGAAACCTTATAAACAAGTAGCGTGAGCTTTAATTCTTTCAAAAAGCTTATTAGTTAACTGGTCTTTGTCTTTTAGTTCAAAGTAATCATCAGCAGTAGTTGCCATGTTTCTGGTAATGTTTTTATTAAATGTAAAATATTCATTAAAAGCAGCTTCGTCATAAAAACTAGGTCCGTTTAACCAAAATGGTTGGTTGTTCTTTTCAACAAAACTTCTGATAGCACCTTCATGGGCATAATTTGAATTATCATTTGGAAGTTTAAGGACAATGATGCTTCTAACGTTATAAGTAGACTTTAGTTCAGCAAGATGTCTTTCGGTAGCTTCTTTCTCGTGTGGTGTTTGTTCGCCATCTGTAATGACGGTAATAATTCGGTCTTCTTGAGTGTTTTGTGCAGTTGTAGAAAAGAGTTCTTTTGTAACAGCTAGTCCAGCGTCTAATGGTGTCCATCCCATTGGGTTTCTTGTAACTTCTGTGCTTTTTGCAAAAACAGATTGGTTTGCATCATTTACTTCTGTCCAACCAAGTTGAATTTCAGCACCGCTTTTTTGATTTCTTTCGGATGGGTATGTTGCTAAAGCAAAGTTAATGGATGGTTTTGTACCTGTAAGGTCCTTGCTATATTGATTGAGGCTATTAAAAATCGTATTCATGCTAGCTTCTCTTTCTGTGGAGGCACAGGCAGTTGTTCCGAATGATGTTCGGTAAGGTTCTTTGCAATCAAACATTGCGTTAGATCCAGATACATCCACAAGAAATGCAATTCGCATATCATTGAGCTTCTCGCCTTGATTACAAATAGGTTCTGTTGGAGATACGTTAATCGGTGGTGTTGTAACGGGGGTAGCCCCTTGGAAGTTTGCTTCGTCGTTACATGCGGTAAATGCTAGGAGCATACTCGCTTTTAGGATGGAACTTTTCATTTTAACCTCAATTCAAATACAGTGGAAACAGCTTGGAAATTCAGCGTGAGTTATTAAACTCTTTTATAATATATCATAGAATATTCTATAAAATCAAATTTTTCATAAAATAGTATGTTTTATTCAATGATCACAGACAGTTATAATTAAAATCTTTGCTTGGTTTTGGTTTGAGTATAAAAAAACTCCCTAATTAGGGAGCTTTTTTCAAACTAGTTTGTTTTTGTTCTACCTAAAGAGTTTTAGAGTTCTTTCTTTCTTGGAAAGAAAACTTCATGGCATCTTGAAGCTGAAAACCAATCAAAGATTTTGGAGCCCAAAATAAAGCAGCAAGCTCACTAACAATATTTTTGCGTGAATCAAGCTTAGAAATTTCAGCACTTAGCATGTGGTGTGGAAGCAAGATATTTGCAGCAAAGATAAGTTCTTCATACTTTACAAGTGCCTTCTCTTGAGTCTTCCCAAGTTCAGGAAACCTCTCTCTCTCACCTTCAAAAATAATTCTAGATAAGTCTTTAATAATACTTAAACGTGTTTGAGCTTTAAGATCGCCACGCTTGTATTGAATAGCATAATGCCCAGCTTTGACTCTAAGGATTCTAGAGAGTTTATCAATCATGTCAGCAGACTGTGTTTGAATGAAAGAAAACATTCTTAATACTTCAGGCAGATAAAGAGGAGCTGTTTGAAATTCACATTGTTTGTGGATTTGCGTCACAAAACGAAGTACGCGAGCACGACTTTCTGCAAGCCTTTCGTGAGAAATACCCTCAAGTGATTCCCATACTTTTTTGAAACGTGCAGATTCTTTATATTCAAAGAACGCTTCATCAAGTGTTGCATGGCCACTAATGACATCATGAACCAATGAGTTTTCAAGGTTCAGAGCAGTAGAAAGCTTCTCTAGAGCAAACACAGAACGAATATTTTTTTCGCCGCGTTTCCAGTGAGAACAATCAGAAGGATTAAAATTCAAGATAGCACCTACATGCTGATCATGAACTTTCCCATCTTTTTGATGAGTAAGAATTTTGTGGCAAAACTTAAATAATTGTGCCGAATTAGGAAATTTCATCGAATTCGCACGTTTCATGCTTATTCCCCCGAATGCATTCATTGCTGAAAAATTGATTTAATTATAAGTAGCTGGTCTTATTAAAATGATACTGGTAGGTAGAGACTCCTGTCAAGTGTCCAAACTGTCACCTTCCGTCATGATCACCTGTCCCAATGTTTGTCCTACGACAATTCTAAAAATAATCCAATAAAGCATGTATAGACCAAGCATTGTAGAAGCGATTTCATGGGTTTTTAGTTTGAAAACCCATTTAAACACTGGGTCTGTGCCAATAAGGCTAAGCTTGAACCCCTTGTCAAACGTACCTGTAAGAAAACCTGTAGCGATCATTAAGGATAAAAGGACAATACTGACGGTTGCAAAATCTATGAGGGCTGCCCAAAGAAAATAAATTTGTTTTGTTTTTGAAGTTGTTGTTGTGGCTTGCTTTGCTTTTGTTTGAGTTCTTTTAGTTGGAATGATGAGAGAGGCGATGGCAGAAAAAAGCCCAACAATAGACTGGCCGATTGTTCCAAAAAAACTGCTCATGCTTGAAAAAAAAGATTGGAAGAATGGCTTCTGAGTGTTCTTTAATTGAGCAGATTGGTTTTGTTCGATACCAATTTCTGGCAACGAAGTTTCAGAAGGGGTGTTGTAAAGTGGTGGAAGTTCGGGCACTTTTTGAGCTTGGAGGTGTGCTGGGCTTTTTTCTGATGGGGTTTGTAGAGACCCGATACCAATTCCAGCAGATAATGCTCTGTAAGGGCTTTGTTTAACTTGGTCAATCCAATACTGTGCAGTGTTTGAAGCTTCCATGATTCATCCATTTTCTGTTATAAGAGTCTGTTAAGTAGATGTTTATTATGATCATAGTCTTAACGCTTCTTAAGGTCAACGACTGCAATTACTACAGGTGGGTAGATGTCTAAAAAAATAATTATAAATATTGGTCAACTAATAACCAATTCTCCACTTGTTGAAGCTAAGAAAACATCGCAAATTCAAAAAGATGATTTAGGAATTCTAGAAGACGCATGGTTATCTATCGACCAAAATGGCAGGGTCGAGGGTTATGGGTCTTCTAAAAGTGGGGACGCCAAAACACCTAACCTTAATAGTTATCAAGAAGTAATTGATGCTAGAGGGAGTCTCGTAACTCCGGGTCTTATTGACTCTCATACTCATATGGTTTTTGCAGGCGATCGTAGTCATGAATTTTTGCAAAAGTCTGCTGGTGCAACTTACCAAGAAGTAGCGGCAGCTGGTGGCGGTATTAAATATACAGTGCGTGAAACCAGAAAAGCTTCGTTAAGTGAGCTCACGAAATCCTGCGAAGTAAGGCTACAAAATAGTTTACGCTCAGGTGTTACTTCTATTGAAATAAAGTCTGGGTATGGTCTGAGTGTTCATGATGAACTTAAAATTCTTCAGGCTGCAAATCAAGCGGTAACCCCTCAACATAAATCAATGACTTGTTTAGCTTTGCACGATATCCCTGAGGACGCTGACTCTAAAACGTCTTTTATTCGCGAAATGACGGAACAATTACTTCCTGAAGTAAAGAAACAAAATTTAGCAGATTGGTGTGATGCATTTGTTGAAAAAGGTTATTTCGAACCTAGTGATGTCACACCTTATTTTGAAAAGGCAAAGAAGCTAGGGTTTGGAATACGCATTCATGCAGATGAGTTTTCTGACTCAGGTGCTTGCCAAGTAGCAGCTGATTTTGGTGCTGCAAGTGCGGATCATTTACAGCATGGATCTGATATGGGGATTGAAGCACTTAAGTCTTCAGGTGCGGTTGCTACACTGCTTCCGGGTACAAGCTTATGTAGTAATATCAAATACTCTAATGGGGCTCATATTGAGTCTCTAGGTTGCCCCATTGCAATTGCAAGTGATTTTAACCCCGGCTCTTGCCAAATCATGAACTTAGCAAAAATTCTTACTATCTCCATTTTTAGCAATAAGGTTTCACCTTGGGCAGCCTTTGCCGGAGTTACGTGGGTTGGGGCAAATTCGATGAAAATACAGAAATCAAAAGGAGCACTAGCTGCTGGGTATGATGCAGATTTTTTGATACATGAGCATAAGAGTTTACCTGAGTGGTTGTCTTCTTGGGGGGAGTTTTTGCCTAGGTCAGTTTGGGTTCAAGGTTTACAAGTTTCTTCATAAAACATTCATGTTAATATAGGTAGACTTACTATTTAATAGAGTACTTCAGGGGGAGAATTTGAAGTTTACTTACGTGGGTTTGATTTTCGTGTTTTTATTAACGGGGTCCCTAAGTGGTCTGGACGTAAATAAATCACAGATAATTCCAAAAAATAAAATGTCCGCTAAAGTTAATAAGTTAACTGATGTAAAAAATCTAAGTGAAGTTTGCAAAAAACCAAGAACATGGTCAGTAGAATTTTTAAATACTGTGAACCGTTATTTTCGAACTACTCGTTTCATTAAGTCTATTGAATCAAGCTTAAAAATTCAGAAAATGAATTTAGATTTTGATGCAAATCAAGTAAAAATTTTTCGCCGCCTTGTTGCAAAAGGGTACTTGCCTTCGAGTCATTTAAAGTCACTTGAATTAAATATAGATATGCAAAAATACGAAATAAAAAAAACATTGACCCAAATTAGTAATGAATCAGCTTCACTAGGTCTTTTGAACAAAATTATTTTAAGCATGTGTCAATCAGAAAGGCCAAGCTTCAATAAACTTCTATTGCAAGACTCTTTAAGTAATCTAAAAAAATTCTGGAAAGATGAAATTGAAAATTTAGAGATAGAAATCCCCTTAAAAGACAGAGAGCTTTTGCAACTCATTGAAGTGGAAAGATACTCTTTAAAATTATACTCAAGAGGGTTTATCACCAACGCTCAATTACAAAGAGATAAGAATGTAACGAAAACTTCGAAAATCTTTCTTGAAGAAACAAAATTCTCTCTTCAGGTGGCAAAAGAGGCTATTTTATACTGTATTTCAAGGCTTAAAAAATTAGAAGCTGTCTAATTATACTTAACGCCAGTGACAACATATTCTTTGACTCCACCGGGAGCTTTGATTTCGACTAAGTCATCGACGCTTTTTCCTAGCAGTGCTCTTGCAAGAGGAGAGTGTGCAGAGATTTTATTTTCTTTGATATCTGCTTCTAAGTGTCCAACGATTTGGTATTTTTTTTGTTCGCCTGTTTCTTCATCAGACATAGAGACATGAGCAGCAAATTTAATCGTGTCAAATTGTTTGCCTTCATACTCAATTACTTGAGCTCTTGAAAGTTGATCTTCAAGAATAGCTAAGCGTGCTTCGATAAAACCTTGTTTTTCTCTTGCAGCATGGTATTCGGCGTTTTCTTTTAAGTCACCATGAGACCTTGCAACAGCGATAGCTTCAATCACTTCTGGTCGATCAACGGTTTTTAGTTGATGAAGTTCTTTGGAGAGTCTGTCAAACCCAACTTGTGTAAATGGCACTAAATCAGCCATGAATATCTCCTGATCATTTGTAATGATAAGTTGCTGCTCTCAAAAAACGGCAGCTTAATTTTGATGTACTTTACGGTACTAAGTAAGGATAAGTCTATAGTGATGTTTCTTGCCTCTTTTAATGTTTAGGGTGGGAGGGCTACCTTGAAAGCCACTAACATCAACTATGTGTTTGATATCACTAACCTTAGTTCCTTCAATCTGAAGGCCTCCTTGTTGTACAACACGTCTAGCTTCTGCCTTAGATGGGCAAATTTTAGTGAATGCAAGGAGGCTTAAAATATTTTCATTTTCTTTTAGTGCACTTTGAGTGATCTCAATTTTTGGAGCGTTACTCGAACCTCCTCCAGTAAATAGCTCTTTTGCGGTTTTTCGAGAGGTGGCAGCATGCTCTTCACCATGAAGAATTTTTGTGGTTTCAAAACCCAAAATTTCTTTAAGCTTATTTAGTTGTGCACCTTCGTATTTTGAGTATTCTTCAATTTCTGACATGGGTATTTCAGTGAAGTACTTTAAGCATTTGATAACCATATCATCATCAATGTTTCTCCAGTATTGGTAGTACTCATAAGGGCTAGTTTTTTTGGGGTCAATCCAAACCGCTCCCTTCTCAGTCTTTCCCATTTTTTTTCCGTCAGTCGTTGTGATTAACGGGTATGTAAAACAAAATGCCCGACTCTCTTCATTGCGTCTAATTAGGTCCATGCCCGCTAGCATATTGGACCATTGATCGTCTCCACCGGCTTGCATCGTGCAGCCATACTCTCTGAATAAATGTAAAAAATCGTAAGCTTGCAAAACCATATAGTTAAACTCAAGAAAAGATAAACCTGATTCCATACGTTGTTTGAAGCACTCAGCGGTTAACATGCGATTCACAGAAAACTGTGCTCCAACTTCTCGAAGAAAACTAAGGTAGCCTTTTTCTTGAAACCAATCTTGATTGTTGACAACAATTCCGGATTTTCCATCTAGATTGATGATTTCCCCGATCTGTTTTTTGATGCTTTCAATATTATGATCGAGCTCTTCTCTGCCGAGCATCTTCCGAAGAGATGTCTTACCGGTTGGGTCTCCAATATAACCAGTTGCTCCACCCATTAAGACGATAATGCGGCACCCGCTTTTTTGGAGTCTTCTTAATCCCATGAGTGGCATCAAAGACCCAACATGCAGACTGTCAGCGGTTGGATCAAATCCAGTATAAACCGTAGGCTGTGCCTCAGTAGAAATATGCTCAGACAATTCGCCATCGTGGCTTTTTTGAGCGATTAAACCTCTGGAATCAAGCTCATTTACAAAATTTTGCACGTTTGCTCCTTATATTGGGCGTTTTTTGTGCTATGTTCGACGCTCATTATTATACCCGAGGACTTGCATCAAGTGAAACAAATAAAAACAGAAAAAGACATCGCCCACATGTTTGATTCCATTGCAGGTCGCTATGATTTGCTCAATAATGTTTTAAGTGCAAAACAAGACATTCGTTGGAGAAAACACCTTGTCTCTTGCCTACCATCTGGTTCTGATGTTCGCTTTTTAGATACTGCAACCGGTACTGGTGAAGTCATTAAAACAGCATTAGATCAAGGCAAGCAATTTGCACAGGTTATTGGTACTGATATTTCTGATGGCATGCTTGATCTTGCGAAACAAAAAATCACTGCACCGAATGTTTCGTTTCGAAACGAGCAGGCAACAGATATTAAAGAAGAAGACAACTCCATCGACGGTTTGTCTATTTCATTTGGTTTGAGAAATGTTGTAGAACCCCTCAAAGCAGTCAATGAGTTCCATAGGGTTATGGCTGTTGGTGGAAAACTATTGATTTTAGAGTTTTTCAAGCCAAAGAGTAGCTTGATGAACTCTCTTTATACTTTTTATTTTCGATATGTTTTACCTCTTGTAGGTGGGTTTATGAGCAACAAAAGTGCTTATCAATACTTACCAGAGAGTGTTCAAGATTTTATGACATTAGATGAGCTTTGTGCATATTTAATTGAACGTGGTTTTGTGATTGAGTCTACAAAGAATTTCTTATTTGGAAACTGCGGTTTTGTTTGTGCTTCAAAGGTTAGTCAAAAATCATAAGTTCTACGATGCGTTCTTAAATCACCGTCAAAAGGTAGTGACTTATGAATAAAAGACACGGTAAATCCCTTATAAATTGGTACCAAAAAAATAAAGCACCTCACCCTTGGAGGGTCATGTGGGAGCAGACAAATGATCCTTATGTTGTTTGGGTATCTGAGATCATGCTGCAACAAACTCAAATTAAAACGGTTACACCAAAATATATTCAGTTTATGAATGACTTTCCTGATGTGAAAGCCCTTTCCGTTGCTTCAGAAGAACAGCTGAGAAACGCAATCTCTGGTCTTGGTTACTACAGAAGGTTTCGAATGATGAGGCAGGCAGCTGAGTACATTCTCTCAAACTTAAAGGGGGTTTTTCCAAAAACATACCATGATCTGCTTGAGCTTCCCGGAGTCGGTGTTTATACCGCCTCAGCAATATCTAGTATATGTTTTAATGAGCCATACCCAGTTATTGATGGCAATGTAGAGAGAGTGCTTTGTCGGTTGTTTGATATCAGAAAACCTGTAAATGATCCAAAGCTCAAAAAAGAATATCCAACATTGGTAGAGGGTTTTTTTGATTCAAAAAATTCTGGTGATTTTAATCAAGCCATGATGGAGCTTGGCCAAAAATTATGTAGGCCCTCTAGCCCAAATTGTGAGGAATGTGTTTTCTCTCTTGCTTGTGTTTCAAATAAAAATTCGAGTCAATCAGTATCTCCCGGGCCTAAACTTAAAAAAAGTTTTCAAGAGGTTTTTTGTGAAGTTGAAGTTTTAAAGTGTGGTGATAAGTTTGGTTTAGTTCATCGAGATAATGATTCTTCGTTTCTAAAAGAGACTCTTGGGTTTAAAAACAAGAGGGTATCCAAACTTCCTGATTCAAAAAAACAATTATTTAAGCACACTATTACAAACCACAAGATTACAGGCTATGTGGCCGTTAAAATCACAAGAAAAAAGTCAGGAGTTCGTTGGTGTGATGTCGAAGAGTTAGAGGGCTTGTTGCATACTAGGTTTGATCAAAAAGTGTTTATGATTTTAATGAGTCTAATGTAAAAAACCCCATAGGAAGAAGCTATGAGGTTTTTTTTATAGTCTAATGTTTAAGTGATACTTGGTCTGTTTGGATTTTTTGTTGAGTTAGGATTTATGTAGCCACTCCAACGGAAATCACTCGTAAATTCATCAATGATGGAGTCAAGCTTGGATAAAGGTTGAAACTTGTTCCAGTCTAACAATCGAATTTGAGATCCACGAGTTTTGAGCTCGTCTAAAAGTTCCATGTATAAGCTGTTGATACCATTTAAATAGTCAAGAGGAATGTCAGACTCAGAGTTTCTTGCTCGTGACTTGACTCGCTCCAAACAAACTTCTGGTTTTGCATCTAAGAAAATCGTTAGTTGAGGAACCATTAGATACCTTAACATCATATCTCGATGTTTGAGGTATGAGTCGTAACCTAATTCAGAAATATTACCATCTAGAAAGTTTCTTTTTGCAAAAACAGTATCGCCATAAATAGAGCGGTCCATAATACAACATTGTCCAGTTTGATGGATGTGTTGAAGGGCTTCTTGGTGTTGTTTGAATCTTGTGGACAAAAGCCAAAACTGCATTTCTAATGCGTAACGTGATGGGTCTTGGTAATAAAGTTCTAAATACTTTTTGAACTGTTGGTTTGTGTCAGCACCTTCTTCAAAAAGTCGGAAGTCGTTTTGATCAGCAAGTTGGTGGGCTAGTGTAGACTTGCCTACGCCAATATTTCCTTCGATGATGATTAGCATCTTTGAGCTTCCTTATTTTTTGATTTTTTAAGATTTCCAAACTATATTTTTAAAGAAGCTCAAGCAATGAAGAAGTGCTTAATCGTTTTATATTTGTGCAAAGATCTCTAATGCCTGTATAGATTGCTTTTGGGAAGAGGTTACGTTTGATGCTGTTGCTGTGGATTAAGGCAACTTAGGCTGTTAAAAGCACCTAAAAAACTGTTACTATTTAAGGAGCTAGTATAGAGTAGGCTTAGCGTTTATTCATGTAGATTGTGATATTTTGGTATGATTCATAGCGGGGAGTTCATGAAAATTTTTGCGTGCTTGATCTTGTGTTTTTTATTTTCAGGTAGGGCTTTTGCTCAGTACCGCGGTGTGATTAATCACCCGTTCAAAAACGCAGACGGCATTGATGTTGTTCCAAAAACTCTCGAGTCAAAATCAAATAAAACAAAAGGTTACTTAATTAGTTTTTGGGCTAGTTGGTGTGCTCCTTGTAAAGCAGAGATGAAACGCTTTGTAAAAAACAAAGATAGATTAGAAGATTGGTCTATTATTGCCGTGAATGTTGATGACCTTTCGGATTGGCAAAGTGCAAAGGGTTTTTTACGTCAAATAAAATGGCCTTTTCACTCTGTCATTGATGCTGCTGGAGAACACTTTTATGGTGTACACGCTAGTGGTGACTTGCCTTTAACTCTTCGGTTTAGCTCAAAAGGAAAATTTAAAAAATCCTACGGGGACTTTCAACAAAAGCACCTAGATAAAGTTCTCAAGCTTAAATTAAAAAAAGACAAAGAAGAACTTGGGATTTCTGGAAGTCATATTATCAAAAGTCAAAGGCGAAACGGAACTGGGAAAGATCCAACTTTAGACGATTCTTACGCAATTGTTGCAAGGCACCAAGTATCTTATGAATCTGATTTTATAGATGTTCGTTTAACTCTAGACCAATTACTTCAAAGACAACCAAACGACACAGAATTTGCTCCCTATGAAGATGAACTGGGTGCTTCTTATGTTTTGCTGAAAGATCTCAAAAACGAAGAATTGAAGTGGAGTCTAAGGCTTGGTAGTCATCAACTTCAGGTGATGGAAGGTCTTGTTAGTTCTGTGAAGACTGACCGAGAGCAAGGAACAAATCTACGACTAATAGGTGGGCTTGGTCACTTGTTTGGAAAACGATTTTCTTTAAAAGTTGGATACGGATTAATTGTGAATAATCTTTTCCCTTCATTACTCGACCCTGTTTTGGATCAATCTTCTGGTGTGCGGGAACAATACCTTGGCTCTCTAGAGTCAGTGCTAAGTATATACAAATCTGAAGATGTAAAAGTTTCGGGTGTAGTTGGGTTTGGGCATTTAAGGCAGCTCAAAAATGAAATAAACGGTTTTCAAAACTCAACAAGAAAATTTGACGATAATGAATCAGATTTTCGAGCAGGCCTAGGTTTATTATTAGATATAGGTGCATTAAGTTTTTCAAATTATTATTCTCACTTCAATAGAACTGATGGAGATGCTGGTAGAAATGTTCATTCTAATTTAACGCTTAGCTTTTCCGATGATGACTTAAGCGGTCGTTTGATTGTTGGATGGATGTTAACGGATAAACCTGTGGAGCATTTATTTATTCCATTTTTTACAGATGAGTTTGCAACTCCTTTGACAAACACTTCAAAAAACAACTTTAAAGTTTCAACATCTTTTTCTGATAAACGAAGCTTTCAACCAAGCTTAGAAATATTTTTTGCCAGGGAAGACTCTATCGAAACTTCCGACCCTGACGCCAAAAATGATAATTTTGGTTTTAAGTTTGGGTCTGGAAAACTGAATTTAAAGTTTCAAGGTTCTTATACCATCCAAGACTTACCAGTCACTCCAAACTTGAGTTATTACGAACAGATTTACTTACTGACATCTTCCGTGATCGGTCATTATCTAGGGGTCAGGGCTGAGTGGAGAAGTCGAAAAAATGACACGAATTTCGGGTTGAGTTCATTATCTGGGAAGAGGGTTGCAGCTGGTTTACTATCGCAGTTTGACTTTAGTGGCTTAACGGCTACGGCAAGTTATGACATATACCTGCAAGATGGTGAATATAAAGGGACTTCTGGTCTTGATAAAGGTCTATTACAAAATGGCCGCATCACTATTAAGCATGCCGCGTTTGGTGTCGATATGATATATGGGCAACAACCAGGTGGAATCGTATGTACTGCAGGTAGTTGCAGCTTTCGAAGCCCCTATGATGGTTGGGAAGCACAATTAAATGCAAACTGGGCTTTTTAAAAAGTGGTTGCATGAGTTAGAAAATTTAGAGGTAGAAAAATGTTAAAAGTAATGATCTTTGGGTTGATCGTATCTTGCTTTACCGCGTGTGCTGGGAGGCAAGATGATGGGGTGCAAGACAAAGGAGTACAGCGTGCTTCAGGTGATCTAGATGCGTTTGCATGGCAAGAAGAAAAACCATCGTTAGTGGTTTTTGCAGCAGGGTGGTGTAAGCCTTGTTTAAAAGAGATACCATACATTGAAAACCTAAACCTAAAATACAAAGATAAATTAGAGGTGTTTGGGTATTTGGTAGAAGGTCAGGTTGGTGGTCAAGCTCCTACTGATGAAGATATTAAAAATTTTGATAACAAAGGCATGAGAAGTTACCCCGTCTATAAAGATGTAGATTGGGAGTTAATGTCTGCAGTAAATGATGGGCCTAGGATTCTTCCTGCCATTTATCTTTTTGATAAAGATAGAAATGTTATCGACCATAAAGATGGCTCTATCACAGAAGAGCAATTACAAAAATGGGTAGAGTCAAAATTAAACCTTAGAGACGATGTTGTGACTGGAGAGCCTACACCAACATCTAAGCTAAATCCTGAACCTGTTTTAGAAGGCCCGCTCCCAGAAGATGGTGATACCTTCCTTGCTCTTGAATTCTTTGAGTTTTATGAAGAAGAGACGGTAGAGGGTTTTATGGAAATGTGGGATGCGGCTGTAGAAGATGGAACGGGGATCGCTCCAGGTGACGAAGAGGCAAAAGATTACCAGATAAAAGATGCCGTGGTAACTATTGACAGAGAAAACCCAGACGAAGAGGTAACATTCACTCATATAAAACTTGATACCGAGTTTAGTTCAAAGTGTTATACTTTAATGTATGTAACGCTTGAAGGTGAGTACATCGGGGGCAAAGGTTATTGTCTTCCACTTGAAGAAGAATAAGGGGAAAAGAATATGAAGTATCTATCATTATGTTTTATATCAGTGTTTTTTATGATGGCAAATTATTGCTCTGCGAAGTCCACTGTGCCACAAACTGTAAAGCCAGATGTTCATAGTGAAATCGACAAAAAAAATAAAATGGTATATTTAAATATCGATTTTCCCGCAAAATATAAAAAAGATTTAAAATATAACTTTGAAGGTCCTTGGAAACTCAAATCTACGGGCGATATCAATTACAATGGAAAAGGTAATCTAAACCTTAAAGTGGATAGAAAAAAGAAAGCTATGCCTATGTTTAACGAAAGCAAAGGTAGATTCGAAATTCCATTTACCGCCTCTAAAAAATTTGATTCAACAATGACAGTAACTTATTTTTATTGCACAAAAGAAGAAGGCGGTTGGTGTCGCCGAGTTGTGGAAGAGGGTAAAGCTGGTTCAAAATTCAAACAAAAAAAATAAATCTTATTGAGTAAGGTGCCTTAATGGAAAACTCTTTATCGACAATGATTTGGTTCGCGTTTTTAGGTGGTTTGATTTTAAACGCAATGCCTTGTGTTTTTCCTATGCTGGCAATCAAGATCTTAAGTGTTTTAAAAACATCTGAGCACAGTTTAACAAAAGTAAGAATGAGTGGTATTGCCTATACAGTTGGCGTGATTCTTACATTTTTAGTTTTTGCATTTGCTATCATCATTATAAAGAATACCGGACAATCTGTTGGTTGGGGGTTTCAGCTCCAAAATCCTGTTTTCATTCTTGGTTTGTCTGTTTTATTTGTTTTGATTGGCTTTAATTTTCTTGGCTTCTTTGAGGTCTCTCTTCCTTCAAGGATGGTGCCTCAAAGCTTACAGAATAAAGACGGAATCATTGGAGAGTTTTGGGCGGGGGCACTTGTTGCTATCGTTGCAACTCCTTGTTCAGCTCCATTTATGGCGTCTGCTATTGGTTATGCTTTATCACAATCACCTCTAACTATTTTACTAGTATTTACGAGTTTAGGTTTAGGCCTGGCTTCTCCATTTTTGATCCTCACTATTTTTCCTAAACTTTCAAAGTATCTCCCAAAACCTGGCAATTGGATGGTTTTACTGAAGGAGATATTTGCCTTTCCTATGTTTGCAACATCACTCTGGTTGTTTTGGGTTTACGGAAAACAAAAAGGGGTAGATGGTGTTGTATGGCTGCTAGCTGCAGTTGTTGCTATATCTTTATTCGTTTGGGTTTTGAATACTTCTCACTTCAAACGTCGTGGCAAGTGGATTGTGGCAATTTTAGCATTAGTGATGACTGGGTTTTCTATCAATCATAGTTTGGATCAAAAAATAAAAAAACAAACAGGCAGTGTCGAAGTAGATGATAGAGGTCTTGAATGGCATAAGTTCAGTCCGACGATTGTCAAAGAATTATTAGATTCTGGAAAAAAGGTTTTTGTAGATTACACAGCTGACTGGTGTGTGAGTTGCAAGGCAAATGAAAAAGTAATTTTTTCATCAAATCTTGTAAAATCAGAACTCATTCAACAAAATTTTGCACTAGTAAAAGCAGATTGGACTAGCGAAGATGATATTATTACGGAATCTTTAGAGAGTTTTGGACGGTCTGGTGTACCTCTCTACTTGATGTATGGCGGTGAATCTCACAATGACGAACCCCTTATTTTACCTCAATTATTGACTCCTGATGTGTTTATAAACCATATGAATGAAATCAAGTAGGACTGTCAAGTGAAGTACTTTAACCGTGAGCTCTCGCTTTTAGAGTTTAATAGAAGAGTGCTGAAACAGTCTTCACATCCGAATAATCCACTTTTAGAACAATTAAAGTTTCTTGCGATTTGTTCAGGGAACTTAGATGAGTTTTTCATGGTGCGTATGGCTGGTTTAAAACAGTTTGTACGGCAAAACATCAGTGTCGATGATTACTATGATAATACTTCGATGGAAGTTTTAACTCATGAAATTCGTGAAGTAATAAATGAAATTCTAAAAGAAAAAGACGAGAGTTTTAAAAGAATTATCAAAAAACTCGATGCAGAAGGCATTAGCTTTGTGGATCATGATCAGTTGAATGATTCCCAGCTTAAATATGTTGAAAACTATTTTAATAATAAGGTGTTTCCTATTTTAACACCGTTGTCTTACGATGCGAGTCATCCATTTCCATTTTTTTCAAATTTAGGTTTGTACTTAGTGATGGTGCCTGAAAAAAATCAATTAGATTTTTTGGATAACTCCCCGAAATTTTGTTGTTTACATGTTCCAGATAATTTACCGAGGTATATTTATCTCCCAATAAAAGAAGGCGAAGGGGTTAAGGTTCTACCCTTAGATAATCTTGTCATAGCTCACCTAAGTAAGCTTTTCTTTAATGTTAAGTTTGAGTATGTAGGGCCAGTTCGTGTGACAAGAAACCTTGATTACAACTTATTAGAAAATGATATCACTGACTTATTAAAGGCGATGCAAAAAGAAATTATTTCTAGAGAACATCAAGAGGTCGTAAGGCTTGAGGTAGAAAATGATTTTCCAGAAAATATTTTAAGTATCTTTCAAAAGGAGTTAAATATCTCTGCAGAAGAGATATTTCTAACAAATGGTATCATTGATCATACTGGTTTGTTTGAGGTGTATAAGACAAAACTACCTCATTTAAAGTACAAACCTTTTAACCCAAGACTACCGCGAAGGTTTCATCAATCCAGTGATATTTTTGAACTGATTTCAGATGAAGATATTTTAGTGCATCATCCATTTGATAGTTTTTATACTTTTACAGAGTTTTTGAGTGCTGCAGTTAATGACCCCAATGTGGTCGCAATTAAACAAATGCTTTACCGTGCTGGGAATTTTTCGTCTATCGTTCAAATGCTTATTGATGCTGTTAATAACGGAAAGCATGTAACGGTGGTGGTGGAATTAAAAGCGAGATTTGATGAAAAAAACAACATTGTATGGGCGAGAAAACTTGAAAAAG
Source organism: Oligoflexales bacterium (assembly GCA_023301465.1). Taxonomy (GTDB): domain Bacteria; phylum Bdellovibrionota_B; class Oligoflexia; order Oligoflexales; family JALZUQ01; genus JALZUQ01. Next base: position 99,339 of record JALZUQ010000010.1, on the reverse strand, counting down.
CTGGTGTAAATGTCGTTTATGGATATGTTGATCTCAAGACCCATAGCAAAGCCTGTATCGTTGCAAGGAGAGAAAATGGTTATATTCAACGGTACTGCCATATGTCTACAGGTAACTATAATCCATCTACTGCTAAACAATACACAGACATTGGTTTATTTACAAAAGATATTGAAATTTGTGAGGATGTTTCGAGGTTGTTTAATTTAGTGACTGGTATTAACTTTTTGCAAACAGACGCTGATTTCAAAAATATTGAGAAATACCTTCCTCGCATGAATTCTCTTTTGGTGGCTCCTGTCTACTTAAGAAAGAGCTTAATTGATTTGATTCATAAAGAAACTGTGCGACACAAGAAAAGTGGTGATGGAGAGATTATTATTAAGGTGAACTCTCTCGTGGATAAAGAAATCATAGATAGTTTGTATGCTGCATCGTCAAAAGGTGTCCGTATTGAGCTCATTGTTAGGGGTATGTGTTCTTTGGTTCCCGGACTAAAAGGATTGTCTGAGAATATTATCGTCAGATCTATTATTGGGAGATTTTTAGAACATTCTAGAGTTTTTTGTTTTGGTAATAAGAAAAAATATAAAATCTATGTTGGTAGTGCTGATTGTATGCAAAGAAATTTTGATAGAAGAATTGAGTTATTATTTCCAATTAAGAGCCAAAAAATTAAAAAAAGAATTCGAGAAGAAATTCTTGAGACATATCTTTTGGATAATCAAAATGTTTGGGTATTGCAGAGCTCTGGCGAATACCTAATGACTGATAAAGTTAAGAATCTAAAGTTTTGTGCTCAATCAAAATTTATTGAGATTGCTAGGTCTCGTGGCTTAAAATCACTTCCTTATGAAGAAGCAATTAATAGAGGGTCTGGTAAACCAAAATCAAAGAGGCCTCTTGCTGTCTCTCGTAGAAAACCAAAAAAACAGCCAAAGTAACTTGAATTCTTCTGTAGTCTTCTGCATATGTGTTTTTTCAATATCTATAACTCATTGAATTCACTTAAGAATATGTTTCTTTGTCTTAGAGTTAGAGTTCTATTAAATTTTTGCTGAAAATACGGGCTGCCTCATGATAGCTTGCTGGAAGTGAGGTTAATATGACAGAGAAGTTTAGTAGTTTAAATAAAACAGAAACCCCGGGACTTGGCATCGTTGCTGCTCGTTCTTTAATTGAGATGTCTGGTGAAGACGTCAATAGAGAAGGTTTAACAAGAACACCTGAGAGGTTCGAAAAAGCATTTCACAAACTATTTAGTGGGTATCAACAAACTGCAGAGCAGGTTGTAGGTGCGGGTGTTTTTCGCTCAGAATCGAATAGCCCCATTGCGATTAACTCTGTTGATTTTTATAGTTTATGTGAACATCATATTCTTCCTTTTTGGGGGACAGTAGATGTCGTTTATATTCCAGGCCACAAAATTCTTGGTTTATCTAAAATTCCTAGAATCATTGATATGTATAGTAGAAGAATGCAGGTTCAAGAAAGACTTAACCAGAATATTGCTGACGCTATTAAAGATGTCATCAAACCTAAATTTGTTGCAGTTAGAATTAAAGCAGGTCATATGTGCATGAAAATGCGTGGTGTTGAAAAGCAACATAGCTTTGCAACCAGTGAAGTTCAAATTGGAAGTGAAAACATATCACCTCTTGAACTCAGTCGAAGCTTAGGCCTCTTGAACTCCAACTAAAATCCTTCTGCTGATAATAGCTCCAAACAAAGTCACTAACCACATACATTGAAGCCAAACTAAAAAGATCGGAAGACTGGCTAGTGTTCCATAAATACTTCGGTAATTTGTGGCGATCAATGCATAGTATGCATAATAGTGAACCAGGAGTTGTAAGGTGATTCCTACAATAAAAGCAGCACCTAATGCACCTTTCAGTGAAACCTTGCAGTTTGGAATGACTTTATAAATAATGGACAAAAACACCATCCAAATCAAAGATTTTTGAAAAAAACCAACATATTGATGATCTGTAATTTGATGAAATGAGTTATACCAATTTTTTGTGAACGAATAGCTAAGGATAATGACTAGTGATCCACCCAATGTGAAAATTAAAAAACCAAGAGCTCTTCGAATTATTTTTCTGTTGTCTTTTATATGCCAAATTCCATTGAGTGCTGTTTCTACCTGTCTGACTAGCAGAAGATTTGCATAAATTGCTCCTAATAATCCGATGATCCCAATTTTATTGATTTCAATGTTTTCAATTGCTCCTTTAATAAAGTGAACAATTTCTTTTCCTGAGCTTTGTTCAAAATTATTAAATACAAAGTTTCTAATTTGAGAAATCATGTACACAGAGTCAGATAAGTATGGTGAGAATAATGATGAGATAAATAATAGTAAAGCCATACTAGGAATGATTGACAAAAGGGTAAAATATGCTAAAGCACTGGCGTGCTGAATTAGGCCGTACTTCTTGGTGTCTTTCCACATCATGTAAAGGTATTGCTTAATGATGTGGAAAATGTTTTCTTTCATGAGGCCGTTACACTCACACCATCTACTAAGACGTGTGGATACATGGCAGTATCATCATTAATGTTTAGCTTATTTTCAATACCAACGACATTTTTTGCGAGTTCAAAAGCATTTCCAGCTACCATTGTTTCATCAACAATTCCTTGAAATTTACCGTTTTCATAGTAGCTAGAGGACTTGGCTACTCCACTAAAGCTCCCAGTAGTGAAGTCTGAGTTTCCGGAGAATCTATCGATGACAAGAAGCTGTGGTTGGCTTTCTATCAAAGCTTTTAAAGATTGATCACCTTTGTGAAGTTGCAGTCCAAACGGACCTCCTGACATGCCACTTGGTTTTTGCTTAAGCTTTGTTGCACTGTAGTTGTCATATAAAAACCCTTGAATTTTTCCGTCTTTAATCAAAGTTCGTTCTTTTGTAGGGATGCCTTCTGAGTCGTAAGAAGTAGACCCTGCAAGTTCAGCAATGTGAGGGTGATCGGTTAGTGTGACTGAAGGGTGAAAGTATTGACCATGGTCATCGTCTGCAAATTTACTACGATCATCCATAACAGCTCTCCCAGACATGTGACCAAGAGGTATCTCTAAAAATAGATCATCAATACATCTTGGAGTAATGAGTAGGCAGCCTTTATAAGATTTAGATTTTCCTCTTTCTAGTAGTCCTTTGATTTTTGTGCTGAACCCATTCATGGTGGAGTGAAACTTTTTTTCTAAATCTTTTGGTCCATAACTAAAGCCACTATTCCAATCCATGCCAGAAACGTAATCGTCTTGCTTTGCCATGCCTAACACGCTCCAAGAAGCATGTGTTTGTGCTTCTGATTGCATAACACCATTTGAATTCATGTAAAATTCATCGTTTTCACTGACAGTTAAAGACATACGGTCAATGGCAACGTAGGAGTGTGAACTTAGTTCTTTCAGGCCTTCTTCTAGAATTTTAGGGTAAAGGTTCCTAGAAACTTGATCCCAATCATTGTGATAAAGAAAATCAAGAGAAGAAGCGGGTTTGCCGGCATCTAGGCTTGTTAAAGTTAAGAAGGGGTCTGCGATAGAAAATTTTGCAATACTAATCGCTTGATCTACTGCGTCTTCAATGCTTTTTTTATTTACTAAATTGGTTGATGCAGTTCCACGTTTTTGTTCGTAATGAACTGTGATGCCAAAACCAATGTATTCATTGCTATTGATGCTACTCACATGGTTTTGTTCACCGATAAACTCATCGCTTTTACCTTTGGCAATTTTGCAAACGCAACCTTCGGCACCTTGCTTTTTTGCATATGAAACTGCGTGTTTTGCTAAATCTTTATAAAGTTCTTTCATGCGTTACCACCAACGTTAATCATACAACGAATATAAGGGCCACCAGCATCTACTTTTGCCGGTTGACCTTTGCCACAATAACCAGAGCCTAGGTCCCATTGAAACTCTTCACTGACCATGTCTACCGTTTGTAAAACATCAAAGGCGATGCCAGACAAGGTAGCTTCTCGAAGTAGATTTACTTTTTTGCCGTTTTTAATTTCCCATATGTAAGAACAACCAAACATAAATTCACCGTTTGCATCAGCTTGCCCGCTACCTGCACCCTCTATAAGGTAACCGTCTTGAATACTTGCAATCATCTCAGCAAGTTTGTGATTTCCTGGATGAAGGTACGTATTACGCATTCTAATCAATGGCTCACAATCATAGATCCAAGCTCTTGAGTTTCCTGTTGGCTTAACACCAAATTCATATGCAGTTTCTCTGTTATGAAGATAAGAGTTAAGCATACCATTTTTGATAATGGCAGTGTCTTCTGTTGGAACTCCCTCATCGTCAAAAGGAATATTACCAACAGCCCATCCTGAAGTAGTTTCCATTCCAGTATCAGACATATTGACAAGGTCAGATGCAACGCGTTGGCCGATTTTTCCTGCGGCAACAGAGCCAGCTTTGACAAAGTCAGCTTCGACTGTGTGGCCTATGGCTTCATGGCAAAGTAGGCCAACTACTGCAGGTGATAGAATTACTTGTTTTTTACCACCATCAGGATATTTAGCTTTTAAAAGGTCAACAGACATTTTTGCTGTTTTTTGAATGACACCATCAAGAGAAGGGTGCTTAAAAAGACAATCCCAACCACCGTTGACACCAGCACTAACGCCGTGAGTAATTTGCTCACCTCCAGACTTTGCCAATGCCCCAACTCTAAACTCTGGTAGTGCAATCTGCATGGTTGCACATGCACCGTCTGTTGTAACAATAGTCTTATGTTCAATCAGTTCAGAATAACTACAGCTAGCAAAATCTATTTTTGAAGATTCAGCGAGTATCTTTTTTTCAAAGTCGACAACTGTCGATAGTTTCTCTTCAGTCGACTTAGAGGAAAGGTCGTCATATCCAGAGCTTTTGTAGTCGGTGGTTGCTAAATTTGCTTCTTGGAGTTTGATTTCTTTTTTTTGTGAAGAGTTTACGAGGGTAGAATTTTCGAGAGCTTTCTCGATGGCTGATTTGATTTCTTCTTTCGATGATCCAGTAGTGCTGGCAAAACCCCATTGGTTGTTTTTAAGAACTCTAACACCTACACCACCTTTTTCACCATGTCTTGCAGAGTCCACTCTGCCTTTTTTTGCGTTAAAGCTTTGAGATGTGCGGTGGTGATGCCTCAGTTCAATATAATCGTCATAATGATCTACGATTTCTTTAAGGAATTTTTTGTCCACCATAAGAGTTCTCCAACATTGATGATTCGAGGTAACGAAGATGAATAGAAATTCTTTTTTTTCTTTCACCTGATGTAAAGTTTTTTGCTTTGTGAAGATACAGCCACTGAAGGTCCGTTTCTTTGCTTTTGGCAAAATGCTTTGCAATCATCATATTGTACTCAAAATAGAAATTTTTGGGTAGAGCTAGAATGGGTTGAGGAGGTTGTAGTGAGATTTTTTTATTTGCTTGAAACCATTTGTATCCACTGCGAGACCTAAGGGACAGGTAAGTGCTCATCCAGTTGGCTTCTGTTGTTTTCGGGAGATTCTTACCGGCAGAAAGATATTTCATCCATTTTTGACTTTGTTCAGGTGTAAAAAAAGACATGATGTAGAAACGTGCAATTATTTTCCTTTTTAAGGCGTTACCAATAAATTTTGATTTGGTTTGTTCATATAAAGATTTCAAGCTTTGTAGGGCAATGTTTACTTTTTTTTGTTTCATGAGGGTGTCTATCATATCTAAACTATAGACAATATCATCAATGGTTTTGATTTTTTGAGATTGCAAACGAATGAGTTCTGTTATCGCAGGAATTTTTTTTCGTAGGATTTTTTTTCTTTGGAGGTGAAGGTCATTTTTTGAAAATTGATCTGACCATTGAGGGTACTTTGATAAATCCCAGTTATGAGGTTGACGAAATTTATCATAGGGGTTTTTATTGTTTTTCCTGAGTGTGTTTTTACTGTGAATACATTGAGAATGAAAAGGCGATGGTGTATTGAAAATTTTCTCTGCGTATATCTCAGAATTTGAAATATCCAATTGATTCATAAAATGAAACCAATGATCTTGATGTTCTTGAATACTTTTTTGATGCTTCCAATTAGGTGATTTTCCAGAATACATTTTTAGAATAGATTCTTGTTCGCCTTTGTCGAGTAAGTACCTCCAGAATGAACCTGCAATTGTATAGCTGCTTCTTCCTGAATAAGTCCAAAAATGATTCCCAAAAAAGTCACTCGCTTTGGTGATTTTGAGTGTTTTAATTGCTGAAGCTGCAAGCTCGTGGAGGCTTTGGCTTGAAAAACCTGGTGCCAGTGCACTGGCGATGCCTTCAGTAAAACTCATGTTGGGGTGAAAACCAAGCCCATAAAAACCGTCTTTTGCCAAAAGTGCATGCACAAGCTCATGTCTTAAGCTTGAGTGGGGAAGTGATTCTTCGTTAATATGAATGCCAATATTCTTAACGTCGCAAACATCTGTCTCAGCTGCACCAAAGATCAGTTTTTTTTGAGAGTAAGACTGGTATGAAAAAACAGATACTTTTTTATCTAGATTTAAGTGTAACTGTTTTTTTAAATCTTCACAGTGATAGTCAGCTTGTTTCAATAGCTCAAGATGATAAGTTTTCTCTTTTTTACTGGTTGTGTATAAGTCGACGCATGTCCCAGAAAGTTTTATAGGGAAGTTGTCTTTTAAAAGATAGTTTCCAACTCTGTTGGACTCTGATTCAGTAATCAAAAAACAACAAAGAATGATAATATTTACGGTTGTTTTCGATATTTTTTTACTTTTGAAATGAGCTAAGAAAAATAGAACGATTCCAAGTAAAATGTGTAAACCACGAGAGTAGAGCAAGTTATAATCTGTTTCTATTAATCTGTCATAAATTGGTCCGTGCCAGAACCCAGTGATCATATTCATGGAGTATTTTTGAGGAAAATACCAAATGAGAAATAATGAATAAATACTAAGTAAAAGCACAATATAAAAATGTCGAAAAATGATTTTTTTTAGTATTAAATTTTGTTTTTTGTAGAACTCCCCAATAGAAAAACTGAGTATTATTGAGGGGAAATACATGAGAACAAACCAAAACTTAAAAGCTCCGGCATTACATTTGCATTCACCCATTTGATACATGATGAGTGTATTTACAATAGTAAAGCCGAAAAGCAGTGTTACTTGAAGGGCTCTTTGTTTTAGTTTTATGTTTGTTATCATTGCGATATATATTGGTAGGAAAATAAATATGAATCCATTCAGATAAGAGAAATATTCAATTTCTAAATTAAACCCAAGAGGAAGAAGACGGCTTAACCCGCAAAGAAGCCATGAAAAAATAAGTGTATGGAAAGATTTTTTTAGCAAATTTGGATTTACCAATTAAAGATGAGATCCGATTTCCCATTTGAAAATCGAATACGACTTCCATCTACAGGGGTGTCAAACTTAATTAAAAACTCTTTACTCCAACGTGTTGTTCCTGAAATAAATTGCTTGCTATATTCTTTTTGTCTGATCTGCTTGATAAATGCTGGTTTCGTTGAGTTTTGATCATTCATGAGTGAAATTTGCCAATAGCCTTTATTGCTAAGGTCAGAGGCGGAATCGTCACTACTGTGAATCATCACTAAAAAACCATCGTTTTCACCCAGAGGTTTTGCAATGCTATCAAAACCCACTTTACTTGCTCTATTAAGCATAGCGTTTTTCATGGTTGTATTAATTTTCGTGACTTGCATCTGGTAAGATGTTTCAGTGAAGTGTGCAACGCTTTGATCTTGCGTGTTGTTTTCTAAAGTTTCACTGTAATCAGGGTCTCTCGAAGGGTTTTCGTGAAAAGTTACACGGCTACTGAAAGTGTGAAAACACCCAGTAGATAATAATACAAGCAAACCACTAGTGATTAACTTTATTACGCCCAGTTTTCTTTGCTTGATAGAGTTTATGGTCAGCATCTTCAATCAATTCCTTTGGATTTTTAAACCTGTCTGTTAGTAAAGATACACCAGCAGAGATAGTTTGTTTAATGAGTTTACCATCAATTTTAAACGGGCTATTGCCTATTTTTGATCTAACTCTTTCAGCCATCTCAACGGCTTGCTTTTTTTCTGTATCTGGTAAGATGATAACAAACTCTTCACCACCAAATCTAGCGATCATATCTGTTTTGCGAATGGTTTGTTTTGCAAGTTGAGCACAACCTTTTAAAATAAAATCACCAGCATTATGCCCATATACATCATTTACTTTTTTAAAGTGGTCAAGATCAAAAATAATAAGTGATAGAGGTCGGCCATAGTTTTTTGAAAGTTTGAAGTGTGAGTCCAACTCATCAATAAGGTATTGTTTATTGTATATAGCTGTTGTGGCATCAATCGTGGCTTTTTTATAGATGTTATCCATAAATGCACCTTCGCTATTACCGTCAGCGATGTACTTCAAAATAACAGACCCAATACGAACCATGTCATTGTGTTTTAGTTTTATAGTTTCAATGCGTTTTTCATTGACGAAGGTGCCGTTTGAGCTTCCAAGATCATTGATTTCGCAGATATTATTGCGAATAGTGATATGGCAATGTTTACGAGAAATACTAGGGTCATTAATATAAATGTCTGTTGTTTCAATTCGACCAATATCCATATCGTTTTCATCTAATATATAACGCTTACCAACTCTTGTACCGCTGTACTGAATCAAGCACGCTTTTCCATTAGGTGGATTTGCTAATGCCGCAAGTGAGCCTGCATCAGCAATGATCGTTTTGTCGTCTCCAGAACCCATATAAAGTATAGTTTCCTTACTAAAGAATTTCCTATGCTTTCTTATCGTTGCTTGGGTAGAAATCTTAAACAGAGCTTCAGAGTTTACGGTTAACTCAATGATATTATTAAATATTTCTTTAAGGCTTGTTGCTATTGAACGCCACCTTTTTGCCTTCCTATTTACCTTGTTGGGAGGAATGAGCTCTTAGTATTTCGTGAGGTGCAATTTTGAAAAATTGAGAGCATAATAGGCAAGTTACCGCATTGAATGAAGGGTGTTAAGTTGGATTATTTGCAAGTTTTTTCTCAATCAAGCGTGATCAGTCATTGGGTTGTCTTATTCGTTGTGTGTTTGTTCGCAGTGGTTACATATTTATTATTTCGTAACTTGAATTTACTTAAGCGAGAAAAAGCATTTTCAAAGCAGTTAGAAATAGAGTCATTAGATCAAAAATCAAAAGTTAAATATCTAGAACAATCCATTTTAGATCATAAGGCTGAAAATGAACGTGTACTTGATATGCATGAGCATTCAAAAGAGTACCTAGAAAAAATTGCAGAAAATGCTCTGCATAAAAATAGAGATGATTTAGTGCAAAATCTTAAAGGACTACTAGGAGATCACGAGAAATCTTTTATGAAAACATTTGAGCATCAAGATAAGTCTTTTCATCATCAAGTTCAAAACTTACTGACAGGGCTTAAGGATATTCGCTCTCAGGTTTCTGATTTTGAAAAAGACAGAATTCATAGTTTTAAGTCACTAGAAGAGCAAGTGTCTGCGATGAATAAAGCAAGTTACTTGCTACAAGAAAAAACGACAAAACTTGAAAGTGCACTTGGTAAACCTGGTTTTCGAGGTAAGTGGGGAGAAATCCATTTAACAAAAGTAGTAGAACTTGCGGGTATGCAAAAAAATTGTGACTTCAGTTTGCAAAGTCATTTAATAGATGCTTGGGATGCAAACGAAAAAGCAGCAAGGCCGGATATGGTGGTCATGCTTCCTGGAAACAAAACCATTGCAGTTGATGCGAAAGTGCCTCTGGACGCTTATTTGCGAGCTTATGAATCAGCAGATACAAAGCTAAGAAACAATCATATGAAAGACCATGCTTCAGCTCTGAAAACTCACATTCAGCTATTAGGACAAAAAAACTATTGGAGATCTCTGAAAAACTCACCAGAGATGACGATACTTTTTGTGCCTTCTGATCGTGTTTTAGATGCAGCAATTGATGCAATGCCTGAAATGATAGAGTATGCAGCCAACAAAAAAATAATATTAGCAACTCCATCTTCATTAATTTTACTTTTAAAGTCTGTAGCTGTTGGTTGGAATCAACAAAAACTAAATGATAACGCTCAAACCATTCAAAAACTAGCATCGGAATTTGGTCACAGGATGCAAAGCTTTTTAAGTGGATTAAAAGAAACAGGAGCTCATTTAGGGAAGGCAGTTTTGTCCTATAATCGAGTGGTTGGGAGTTATGAGTCTAGGCTACGACCAACATTACAAAAGTTCCAACATCTTAACTCTAGCAGTAATTCCGAAAACATTGATATTGAAGTAATAGACAATCAAACTCGTGAACTCACACAACCAACAAGTACAGATAAGCCTACTGCATAATAAATGAGAGACAATAATGAAAGACACACACCCTTTTTGGGAATTATGGGCATACGCTAAAACAGAACAACATCGAGTCCGTGTTGCTAGCCTTTATTCTGTGATCAATAAATTCTTCGATCTTTTTCCAGAGATTATTATTGGTGTTGCAATAGATGTTATTGTTAGAGGCAAAGAGTCGTTTGTATCCAATATTGGGATTATAGATCCAAAAAACCAAATACTATTTTTAGCTGTCATTACTTTTGCAATCTTTGCTTTAGAGTCTTTATTTCAGTTCTTGTTTTCATTAAAATGGCGTCAATTGGCACAAGTGATTCAGCATCGGTTAAGAATGGATTCCTATAATCATATCCAAACATTGGATTTGAGTTACTTTGAAAACAATCAGTCTGGTAACCTTATGGCTGTATTAAATGATGATGTGAATCAACTTGAACGATTTTTAGATACAGGTGCTAATAGTTTAATACAACTACTGACAACAGTATTGATGGTGGGTTTTTATTTCTTTTATATTGCACCTTACGTAGCAATTTTTGCAATGTTTCCAATTCCATTTATCTTGTGGGGTGGCTATTATTTTCAGGGTAAGCTAGCCCCAAAATACAAAGAAGTGAGAGAGAGTGTTGGAGGTCTTAACAGTCGACTCTCACAGAACCTTAGTGGAATTGCCACCATTAAAAGCTATGTGACAGAGGCACAAGAGGCTCATTCCATTAGTCTACAAAGTCAGGCTTATATGGAGAGTAATAAATCTGCAATTTATTGGAGCTCGGCATTTGTTCCCTTAATTAGAATTCTTATCGTTTGCGGGTTTATGGGGACACTTATTCTTGGTGGTTTCCGAGTGATTGAGGGAGATTTGAATGCCGGTCTTTTTACTTCACTGCTATTTTTGACTCAAAGACTACTGTGGCCTTTTACTTCATTGGCTACCACTGTTGATTTATATCAAAGAGCTATGGCATCTACAGGTCGTATCATGGGTCTTCTCAGGACAGATTCAAAAATAGTCACTGTGTCATCACCGATAAAAATGTCGGATTTCAAAAATAAAATAGTTTTTGATAACGTTGACTTTTCTTATGAAGGCTATGACAGCCTTATCAAAAAGTTTGACTTTGAAATTTTAAAAGGACAGTCGATAGGTGTCGTGGGTACAACGGGTTCTGGGAAAAGCACACTTGTAAAGCTATTAATGAGATTTTACGACGTTCGGTCTGGTGGTATTATTGTAGATGGAACCAATATTAAAGAAATGGATTTGCCTGCACTTCGAAAGTTAATCGGTTATGTAAGCCAAGATGTTTTTTTAATGGATGGAACTATTCGTGAAAATCTTTGTTTTAATCAAGAAGGTTTAACAGAAGATAAAATTATTGACGCTGCAAAATTAGCAGAAGCTCATGATTTTATCTCAAGTATGCCTAAAGGTTATGAAACCCGTGTAGGTGAGCGTGGTCAAAAATTGTCTGGTGGTCAGAAACAACGTATTTCTATTGCTAGAGCGATCTTAAAAAATCCACCGATTTTAATTCTGGATGAAGCCACTGCATCCGTTGATAATGAAACGGAAGCAGCAATCCAGCGGTCTTTAAAACATCTTGTTAAGGGTAGAACGACCATTATTATTGCCCACAGGTTATCAACAGTTGTGGATTGCGATGAGGTTCTAGTCTTGGATAAAGGCATGCTCGCTGAGAGTGGCTCTCATCATGAATTGATAGAATTAGGAAAAATTTATCATCACCTTTGGCAAGTTCAAACTGGTGTTCGTCATTAAGGCTGAGATACAGTCATCAATTTGACAATCTAGTGGTGAAATATAAATTCCAATTTTAAATATGGTTATTCTTATAAAGGGTAAGTCTATGAAAGGAGTGTTGTTATTAATTGGTGCAATAGTATTGATTGCTGGGTGTGGTTCATCAGAAGAAAAAGAAATGAGCAGTTCAGTTAAAAAAACTGATATAGAAGGCATTGGAATACGTAGAGGCGACTAGAATTGAAAGTATTTAAAATGCTATTAATGAAACAACAGAGGTTAACGAAAATCCCTCTGTTAATTTAACGCTTACTGATGAAGTTAGTCCAATTATACCACCCAAAGGTAATATAGCGGGAAGTGATAGCGAATAAACGACTTTATTGTTTATTAGGTTTAGACCTGCGTGTATCTTAGGTCTTTTTGGTGCAAAAATGAATGTAAGCATCTAACTTTAAAATGTTTTTATCAAGTTATAGGTTTTTCGTATTATTGCCGATAAGTAACCATTATTTAAAATTGATTTTTGAAGGTTGCATATGAAATACCTAAAATTACAAACGATTGTTTTTATTCTTTTAAGCATGATGGTTAGCTGCTCGGAGTCTGAGTCAAGCTTTTCAGGAGGTGCAAATGATAACGCATCAAGCTTAAACGTTTCTGTTCCAGAGTTTGGGTCACAAAACCCTGCGTTACCTGAGCAAAATTTTAATAATAGTGCAATTTCTAATGTTCCTGTTCCAGGGTTTGGGTCACAAAGCTCTGCTTTGCCTGAACAAAATTTTAATAATGGTGCAATCGGAGGGATAGGTAGCGGGGAAAGTCTACCGACTTTTGATTTGTTTATGGGATCAGAAATCAAGGCTGTGGCTAAACCAGTAGATATTATCTTTGTTTTTGATGAGTCTGCTAGTATGTTGCAAGAAAAAGAAAGATTAAAAGAAAATTTAAGTGTCTTTTTGAACCAAATAAGCTCTAAGTTAAATGATTTTAAAATATATTTTGTTGCTAGTGAATCACCGTTTACTACTGCGTTAACGAGTGACCCAAATAAATTTATACATATCAATAAAAGAGTTGGGAGCATTGACGCGTTAGCTATATTACTGAATTTATTTCTAGGTGTTTATCCAAATCCTGTGCCTTTTCGAGAGGCTAGCAAGCAAGCGATTATTATTACTGATGACAATGCAACGGGTTCTCTTACTAGTGCGAGTTTTTTTTCAACTATTTTAGGTTTAAGAGCAATTAATACTGATGGTTTTATAGAAGTCATGAATAATAAACTCCCAGAGATCAAGTCTTTAGCAATCAATGGGTTAATCGGTTTGAACTCAAGTATTACTTCTCAGTGGTGCCGTATTGCAAACGTAGGAACTGAGTACCAGAAGTTGGCTGCAATGGAAAAGTATAAAGGTGTCATGCTAGATCTTTGCAAAGAAGATTGGAGTGATTTGTTGACTCGACTCGCTGTGTCTATTCAGGAATCTGTCTTTAAAAATGAGTTTTTTTTGAGTCATGAGGTTGATTTTAATCAACCCATTCAAGTTGTTGTAGATGGCATGATTTTAAGTCCAGCAGAATACCGTTTAACGAATAATACTCTCGTCTTTGTAGGTGAAGTACCAAAAAATAATTCAAGTATTCGAGTGAATTATCATTATATTCCAAAAAATTAATAACTATTTATTTTGCAGTTCTAAGAAGCTTTTGATTTCTTGAGAGTTCATATGAATACTTAATGAAACAGTGTTATTCGCATCTGTGTTCCGTGAGTCGATTTTCCAAAAATAAATTGTATGAAAGTCTCTTAGAGGTAGTTTGTTTATTTTACTTAACTGAAAAAGAGCATTATATAGTTCCCGTGGTGTGCAATCAAAATAGACTAATAAATTGATTTTATAGTTATCTTAGTATTTTATTTTTTAAAAAAGCTTTGAATATTTTTTAGCAGCTTTTCATTTGCATGTGGTGTGCTAATACTAATCCTCAAACATCCTTCTAACCCTCTTCCTTTAGATACATCTCGAACAATGATGGAGTTTTCGATTAAGTGAGAGTGGAGCATTGTTTTTTGGAGGTTATCACTTAATTGTAGTAGTAGAAAATTTGCCTTTGATGGGTATGTTTTAAAAGGGTGCTCTTTGGATAACTCTACAAGTTCTTGGTGTAATTTCTCTCTCCATTCTACAAGTTTTTTGGCGTTCGTCAGCATGGTTTTCATGGCTTTTGGGGAGTCAAGTAGTGCATGAATAGATGCCAAAGTAAATTTATTGAGGATAAAAGGTAACCTCATCTTGAGAAGTTGGTTCTTAATATCTTCATGACACAGGATATATCCAAAGCGTATGGCAGCAGAACTTAAAGTCTTAGACAGTGTTCGCATAATAATAAGGTTTTGATGCTTTTTAAATAACTCAATATAAGAGTCATCATTAAACTCATAATAAGCTTCATCGGCAACGATGATAGAAGTAGGGTGCTCATTCAATAGTTGCTCTAAATCTTCACTTTTTAAAACATTACCTGCAGGATTATTTGGTGAAGCAAATATTATCACTGAATGATCAGGAATTACAGGTAAGTTAGAAATATCATACTCAAAATTTTCTTGAGGCCATATCTCATAAGACATGCTTTCATACCTAGCATGTAAAGCGTAGAGTGGAAAAGATGGTTCAGCAATAATGGCCTTGCCGCGAAGGTGGCGACATAAACAGTTCATGAGAATGGTAATGAGATAGTTTGAGCCTGCACCAGTAATAATTTGTTCAGGTTGAACGCCAACGTATGAAGCAAGTTTTTGATTGAGTGACTCATCAAATGGTTCGGGATATTTTTGCCAAGGCTCAGACTTTAGGTTGTGAAGTGTTTTTTCTTTAACTTCTTCAGGCCAGTCAAAAGGACTCTCGTTTTGATCTAATTTAATCTCACAATCAGTTTTTAAAAGCTTGTAGCACGGAGCGTCCATGAGTGTTGGTGCAAGAAATTTTGATAGGTCCATTAAGTAATCCCTTTTACATGAAGTTGGTGATATACCGTTAAAGCAACACAATTTGCCAGGTTTAAGCTTCGAACTTTTGGATGAAAGATGGGTATCTTATAAAGTTGTTGAGCATAATGCTCCCTAAGAGGTACAGGTAACCCAGATGTTTCTCGACCAAAGATTAAAACATCAACTTCAGGTGTCATGAGTTGATAGCTTTTAGTTGCTTTAGCAGAGAAGAAAGCCATATTCTTTGGGTTGACGACTTCGCAAAAATCCTCAAACGAATCATGGATTTCTAAATCTAGATATGGCCAATAATCTAAGCCGGGTCTGCGAAGTTGTTTTTCTTCTGTGTTAAACCCAAGAGGTAAAATTAAATGAAGCCTGCAGCCAGTAGCCGCAGCAAGTCTTGCAATGTTCCCTGTGTTTTGGGGAATCTCTGGTTGAAATAAACAAATATGTAAGTGGTCTTTTTGCATATCTGCATATTGAATCACTTGGCCAGAAGATTCAATCCAATCCTTTTTGACGGGGTAGAATCAAAAGAGCAAAATCACCGAACTGGTCTAAAAATGAAACCACTTATGGCTCAAAGTAAGGCATACGGTAATATTTTGTTGCTGAAACCCTCTTATATTCCTCATAAGAGTGGTCTAACCCTTGCTCTATATAAGTGCAGGTTTGGCCGCGTGGTCAAAATTCATTGGTTTTGTTCTGGGGAGAGCTGACTTTGCAATTGAAAATGAACAACATAAGAAGAAGCGTTCTTTTGGGGTTGACCCTCATTTCTTCATTATTTGTGAGCTGTGGAGAAACTGAGGCCAGTTCACTAAGTATGCAAATGAATGCAGGTTACGCAACTGCTGCTTACTACACAGCGTACCATAGACCCGGACATAGTCTTCAGTCTGGAGTTGGAGCTCAGCTAGCAGTAAACAAACAGTTAGAAGTAAGTGCATCCATCGGTGCAAGTATCAACCGTGACTCAGACAATCTATACTCATTGACTCCTGATAGCCCAAGTCTAGGGGTGAGTTATTTGCCAAGTTACCTAAAGTTTAAAATTGCAAGTATCAGTTTGTCATCAGGATTAACTCTAAAACTAGATGAAGCGAGTTTTGATAGAACAAACTATGCAGACATGAGTTTGACTGCTTCTACTGGTTTTAAATGGTCAACATTCAGTGTGCCACTGTCATTATCTGCTGCGAAGTCATTTCATAAATTACAAGTATCCGAATTAGGTGGAACCAATGTGGATTACCTCTGGTCTCTTCGGTCAGGAGTGAGTTACTCGGGCTTTAAAGTTGTCAAAATTAGCTTACAAATCGGTATGACAAATAGAATAGATTATGAATCTGAGGTGTCTGGTGTTTTTTATAACGGTTTATCGTTATCTGGAAAAATATCTGAAAAATTGTCAGCTTCTGCTGGCATTAGAAGGTCTTCAGCAATTTTTTCATCAAATGGTAGTCGTAATAATTTTTTAGATCCAATTGAGTTGGATGAGAATAGTTTTTTTGCTTCATTGCAGTGGAATATCATTTAAGGGGAGTTAGGGATGAGGAAGTTAGTTTTATATTTTTTGGTAGGGCTTGTTTTTTTAAACGCATGTGCTCAAAAACCAGAAGATCAAGTAGCAGTAAATGAGGATTTAAATCTCATAGCAAAATCACAGTTGTTAGGAAAAGCAGTCGCAAACTTAACAACGGATTCATTACAATTGTCTGGTGTTTCTCGCAAAATAGGTGCGTTAGATGCAAAGGTAAAAGATCGACTGAAAAAATTAGAACTACAGGCTTCTGAAGATGTTAGTTTTATCATTAGTCGTAATTATTTAACGGTTGTTGAATCTGTAAATGGCATTAAAACACCAACAAAAATGTTAGCTATTACTGGACACTATGACCTTGAATCTCAACAGCAAGCTGATGGTTCTAAAATAAAGTTTTTAGTTCGAAATACAACAAAAGAAGAGTCATGGCAAAAACGAGCTTATGTTGAAGTAGACCCAGATACGGTTTACGAAATAAAAGCTTCAGATGAAATTCTAAAAGGTTTATATACAAAGGCAAATCTTGGAAAAGGTATCTTGACTTGGGAAGCTCTTAAGGGTTCAGGCTTTTTATCATCACAACAAACACTTATTGCAAAAGTAGAAAGTAATAATGTTACAAATGTAACGGATAAAACGACAATAGATATCGAAGTAACGAAGAATTTTTTTAATATCATTGCGAATGGTCAAATTATTTTACAAGCTAGTGTTAATCATGTGGATTTAAAGCAGGCAGAGTCAATGCTTGGAGAAAAACTTCCAAATCTTGTGACAAATACCGTAGATAAACCTTGGTTTAAGAGAAGTCATCTAAAAATAGATATGGACAATGCCGAAGCGGTGAGATTCAGTAGTCGAATAAAAACCCCTGATCAGGTTTTGTCAAAAAGTGTATCAGGCCAGTGTTTTGTGTCTGTTGCTGAATTACCAAAAGGTATAAAAAGAATCGTGTCGAGTTCTTTACCTGAGATCGTAAATGCATCAAATATTTGTTTAGATATTTCTCAGTCTTATTTGTCTATCTCTGCCGAAGGTGAATTTGTTGCAAATGTATCTATAAACCACGTTGATGTAAAACAAGAGACGTCAACAGATGGATTAGAAACTCTTATAGAAGTGGTTGCTTCTGAAGAAGATCCAAATTGGGCTAATAGATCACATATTCAGTTAAATTTGGAATCGGTGAACAAACTTGTGTCGAATGTTGGAGAGAACTACCTTAAAAAATCTGATTTCACAGGAGAGTTTATTTATAGTGCGGTTATCTCTGCAGCTCACTCTGAAAACAGTTTAGGTTTTAAGGGTTTAAGTATCTCTAGTGGTAGTAGGTTGAAGTTTGTGTTTGGAGATAATGAACTTACCGCTGTAAAATCTGAGGATTTGTTAAACCCAGTTGGTTTACCAGCACCAGTTCTAAGGTATCAAGCAAGTTTCTTTGATATTGAACGGTCCAAGAATTCACTGGGTGATCAAACTCACTTCATGATTGAGAGTCAAGATAAACTACCTGAGAATAGAGAGTTCTTAAGAGCAAATTTTTCTGCAAATGAAATTGTTGGGTATTTCAATGATATCTTTGGGATTGAAAAACTTGTGCGGTTCAACAATGTCACCGCTAGGTCTGTGATGGTTGGAGACGTCGTCAAAAAATCGAATGGCTCCATTGAATATGTTACTGAAGAGGTGTTTACTCCTTCTTATACGAGGGGAAACTTGGGAGTTGGTGAAACTATTTTACAGCCTGTTTCTGTTAGGGTGAAGCATACTTTTATTCCTGTTGGCGGAAGCAGCTATAAAGCAAGAGAGTATTCTGATGTTGAATTCTCAAAGTTTGGTTTTTTTACAACAACAAAACTAGCTTTGGATGAAAACGGTATTGCTACAGATGATACAAAAACCAATTTAATCAACCGCTTTGATCTCGCTAATGGAAAGAAAATAGTTTACTACTACTCGGAAAACCTTCCTCAGAAATTTTTAGCAGCAACAAAAAAATCTGTTGAAGTTTGGAATAAAAGTTTTGCAGTGATTACCGGTGCGGCAGATACTATCATCTTAAAGTCAGGAAAAGGTTTAGATCCTTATGACCCGTCTTTAAATTTTATTGTCTATGATGAGCAGTCATATGCCAGATCACCTTTAGGTTATGGTCCGAGTCTGAAAGATCCAAAAACAGGTGAGATCATTTCTGCAAAAGCTTATATCTATGCAGATGGTTTTAAATTTGTAAGAAGAGTAGCTGCAGACTACTACGATTTAATTGTAGCGGGAAAAACACCAGAGCAATTCCACAGCGATAAAGTGTTTTCTAGTGAAACAGATGTTGGGGATAGCCTAAGGCAAAACGTACAGATTGCGAGTATGGCAAAAGCTGGTGCAAAAGCAACAAACACCGCTAACACCACTGAAGTGGCAAGTCGTTTTACTGCTGCTAAAATTGAACATATGGACTCCATTCATCAACTGATGACCCAGAGACACTTAGAGAATTCGAGTGCTCATGAACATATTGCTGGGCAATGTATCTTATACGCAGAAGATAGTGAACTTGGTGCAATTGATTTTGTCAGAGCATCTGTGCAGAAAGGTCTTTCTAAAGAAGAGATGATTGATAAAATCGAAGAACTTGCTTACTTGACAACCCTATCTCATGAGCTAGGTCACACTTTTGGATTAAGGCATAATTTCAAGGGCTCAATTGATGAAAAGAATTTCCCAACAAAGTACCATGAGTTAAAAAAACAGCCTGAAACAGGTGACTACAAAGACTATTATGCTACTGCATCTGTGATGGATTATAACCAAAACTTTGCAGGAGTGGCATCAAGTGTGGGTTCTTATGATCATGCAGCGATTTTATATGGATACGGAGATAAATTAGAGCAAGTTGCTGAAGATGGTGCAATCAGTTTGGTAGATGGTCAGGCTATCAGGGATACTATGACTAGTGTTCAAAAACAGAATCCGGGTGTTTCTTCAAATCAAGTGATGGCAGCTTTAACAGCTCAGTTGAACTTAAAGTCATATGAGTTCTGTACTGATGGAAATGTAACAGAAGATGTTTTTTGCAATAGGTTTGATTTAGGATCTGATTTAGCAACGATTACATCAGATTTAGCCGGGCAATATGGGCTTAATTACATCTTATATAGTGCGAGAAGAGGTAGGAGAACGTTTACGGGCGGTTCTACTGCAGTCATGAGCAGATACATCATGCCAATGCGTCAATTACTTGATGACTATGTATACCAGATCGTGACAAACGGATTTAAGGCATCAGGAGCGGGTAGTCAGCAAGATTATATTGCTTCACTGAATACTGTTATCGGTTTTTATAACTCAATTCTACAAACGATGGCTCCGGGAACATATCAAGAAAACCCTGAAACGAAGTTCTATGAACGTGTAGAAGGGAATGCTTCTCAAGGCTCTGACCAAGTTTTAATTCCTTTGGGTTTTGGTAAGCATTTTCAAACTCAATACGAAAATGATGGTTTTACAGAAAGAGCAATTGCAAGAGGTGTTCAGTTTGACAAGTTAGCTGTATTATTTGCAATGTCATTAAGAGGTTTTCCTGCTCAAAAATATAGACGAGCGAGTTTGAACCTAAACTTTTTTGATCTGGTCGGTGAGTTAAGTTTTGGGATATTCTCAAATGTTTTGCGAGATGAACTAACCGGTGAACTAGAAGTAGTAAAACCATCAGCCGATGCACCGTTTATTCCTTCGCAGCTCGTAAGTGCTCCAGAAGGTTCTCAAACAAAAACTATCAAGTTCAAACCAGATACTAATTTAAGTATCCAGCAGTTTGCAAGTGTATTTTTGACTCAAAATTTCAACACAAATAGTGATGACAGTTTTGGCTCTTATGTGGACTATAGAGTAAAAGGTGAAAATGATTCTGGGCTGAACACTTCAAAAGGTGTCGTAGAGTTTGACTCAGTGACTGGTTTAGAAACTTACGTGGTAGCTCAAACGAAAGATAAGAGAAGTATCAGTTTTGAAATTGCGACGAAAGCATCTGAAGTTTCAAAAGAGATCTCTGAACTTGAAGAGAGCTTAGAAGAAGAAAGTGATGAAGAGAAAATTGCTGAGATTGAAGGCCAAATACGTTCAAAGGAATTTGAATTAAAAAGGCATGAGTCACAGTTAAAATTTATGTTTAACCTTAACAGCACCTTGAATGAATAATTGAATGAACCACTGTTTTGCCGCTACCTGTGATGGTCATAGGTAGCGGTTTTTTGTGTATTTATGATGACAATTCCTTGAGCAGGTTAAATCAGTTTTTGGTCTGAGTATTTTTTGTGCTTGGAAAGTTAGCCTGATTCCATTATTCAGCAACTTATCCTATTGTGGTACAGCATTTTTGGTAAAACATCCTAAAATTCTTGACTCTTTACAAAATTCTACGATATCTGTGTATTTAGTTTATTCAATCCATTAAGGGGGAGTTATGGTGATGAAATTGTATTTTAGTGTACTATTTTTATTAGTGAGTTCTTTTGGTTATGCTGGCAATATTGATGATGCCTTATCTTTTTATGCAAAGCGTGGCGAAGGAATCGTAGATGTTCAAAATGGAACACTCGTATCTGGCGTCTTTCAAAGTTCAAAACCCGAAAAAGCAAAGTTAGTATCAAATGCTAATAAAGCCTTTGTAGGTTTTGAGGAAGCTCTTAATAACAAAAAGACTGCCTCTGATGCAGATTTAGCAAAAGCATTAGATGGTATAGGACGTTCGGCATATTTTTTAGGTGTATTAGCTGGTGATCTTTCTAGTAATAAAAAGAAAGAAGACTACTTCAAGCGTTGCAGAAGTTCTGCTTCCAATCATTTACTCAATGCAAAAGTTGTAACCGTTGCCCAGTCTGTTCGTCTAATTTGCACAGCTTATTGGTTTAAAACGATGAAAGTCAATAGTCCATTTAAAGCGTTGATTCAACTTCCAAAGCTTAAAAGTGTTTTCAATGATTTCATAGCAAATGATTTAAAGGTGAGAGATCAACAACTAAAAATTGATCTTAAGTATTTAGGTGGTGGAGTAGAAAGAACTGTTGCAGGTATTTTTTCAAATAAAACGGCTGCAAGCTTTAACGGCAAGTTAAAAGACCGTAAAGTTGCATTTGTAAATGCGATTAATCAAGTTGAAAACGCATTGGCAAGAGGGGTTTTAAGTAATAGCCTTCTTCCAGCTTTAGCAAAACATTCAGGTCTTGATTATTATGGTAATCACCGTGTTCACGCTGACCTTTATGTGCAGCTTTCAAAAGAAGGTGATAGATTAGCAGGTCAGATTTTAACTCATTATGACGACCAAGATGATTATGACTCTATCGAAGAAAAAGCAGAAGAACTGATTGAAGAATATGTTGAAGAAATTACAGATAGATTAGAATCTACAAGTAACCCGGTCCCATCAGATATGATTGTGGATGCTGTTTTAGAAAGAAGATTAATTCAAGGACTTAAAGAAAGTTTATAATGCGAATGCAGCCTGTTTTTATTTTAATGTGTTTAGTTGTTGGTGCTACCTCCACGGTAGCATCTGCATATGAGAGTACAAAAATATTACCAAAAGGTATCTGGAACCCTCGATTACGATTTGTACACACCGACATTACATATAAAAGTAATAACGATTCGCAACCAACCAAGTTAGGTAGTCCGCTCGAAAAAAACCTAACATTCAAAGAGGTACTAGCATCTCGCAAAGGAAATAAACGTGTATCATTAGCAGCATTTATGTTGAGCAATGGCTTTCAGGAATCAGATGTGCTAGGTAGTTTTCAAGCAGACTTAAATGCGAGGCTTCAGGTCTTTGCACCTATCATTGGTTATGGGATCACTGATAATATCAGTCTTGCTTTGGCTGTACCTGTTTATGTTGGTGAATCACGAGTTAGTTTGGGGTTTTCTGAGACGGATGTTGCTAGTAATTTTGCATTCAAGCTTGCCGAACCACAAAATAATCAACTTGGTGCAGCTAGTGAAGCAATTAATACTATTAATACTGCTCCTTCTGTTTTGAATGACAAATTAAGGAGTAGTGGATACGACGAATTATCTGATTGGGAACAAACTGCTTTTGGTGACGTTCGCTTAGGGGTTAAGTGGAGATTTTTAAATATAGAGTCCGTTTCCGTTGCAGGAACTTTGGGTGCTGTTGCACCAACAGGCAAAGGTGATAACCCAAATCAATTAACGGATCTCCCATTTGGAGACGAACAATGGGATGGATTTGCAACCTTAGCAGTTGATAATCAACTACTTTCTTCTTGGGGACTTGTTACCCACCACTATGCAACTTATACGCATCAATTTTCTGGAAAAAAGTCAGTAAGACTTAAAACAGCTTTAGAGCCTATCGAAGTACCTGTTGCAAACGTTGGGTTTAAATTAGGAAACAAAATTGAAGCCGGGACCGGTGTGAGCTACGCTTTAAAGTCGTTGAGTGTCACCAGTTTTTTTGGTTATCGTTTTTATGAGAAGTCTGATGATAGTTATGAAGTTGTAAAAGGCTCAAAGTCTGAGTTAGAAAAAAATACTTATCAGCAAGCTCATTATCTCGAAGCTAATCTTGGTTTTTCTGGTGTGGAAATGTACAGGCAAAAAAAGATTCTACTTCCGTTTATGGTTGAGCTCTCTCATCAACATATTATAAAAAGCCAAAATATGCCTGTTGCACATCAAACTCAACTAGAATTGAGCCTGTTCTTTTAAAGGGATTTATTTATGAAGTATTCAACTTATTTAATCATTTGGGTGGCTGTAATCAGTCTTTTGGCTTCTTGTGGTGTTGAAGTTGATAAGCAATCCACTCCTACCTTAAAAGCACCTAAAGCTGAACCTGCTGAAGTAGGTGATGGATTTAGTTTGTCGTCAACTGATGGTACTTACTCATTTTTTGGGTCTGGGCTGTTTATTGATCCAAATGCAAAAGTTGAAGATGTTCAAGAAGTTTTGAAGGCGTCGGTAGGTTCCCGAATTGCAAAATCAAAAATAGTACAAATAAGAAATGAGATTTTACCTAGCATACAATCTAAGTTAAACGCCTTAAATGCAGGTATTGCAGACTTAGAAAACCCTATAATAACTCCTAAACTTAAAGCAGAGTTTATAGATAAGTCAGTTAGTTGGTATGCTAGCTATTTAGAACTTAACGACGGCGAGCTCGGCAAACAAAAATCTAAGCGTTTTCACGATTATTGTGAGGCACTTATCTGGAAGTTCGCGTTTGATAAAGAGTTGATACA
The DNA here is from genome assembly GCA_023301465.1 of Oligoflexales bacterium. Classification (GTDB taxonomy): domain Bacteria; phylum Bdellovibrionota_B; class Oligoflexia; order Oligoflexales; family JALZUQ01; genus JALZUQ01. The sequence continues at coordinate 75,388 of JALZUQ010000010.1, read as the reverse complement.
TGCTAACTTTGAACAATTGCCAATACCTTCATTAGCTTGTGGGTCTGTTTATGAAAAACTGGGTATGTTTGAAGAAGTATGTGCTCCTGACTCTCAGAACTATTTCCTGTGTTTTTGGAAAAATTCTGTGATCAAAACCAAGTTTTTTGATGCATTGACCACTGAACAACAGTCCTTAATTTCTTTTCTGTTGGAGTCTGGGGAGCTTCTTGAGTTTGTGAAAAAGCCACTGCAGAGAACAAAGTTAGCGTCTGCATTTTATTCTCAATCAAAAATGTCAACTTCCTTAGCAAGAAAACTCTCTAATAAAACACATGACAAGAAAAAGCTAAAAACATTATTTTTAGTTTCTGACCCTCAAGATGGCTATTTAACCCCAAAAACCATCATGGAAAAAGTACAGTTTGAAGACTATTTATTTATAGAAGATTACCCGAAAGACTTTAAAGAGGAAGTTTTGGTTCATCTTGAGTTATTAGCTCCATTAAATGATAAACACTCATTAACAGACCGATTCTATAACCAGCCAAAAGAATTTCAAAAAGAGACTAACCAGGTTGCTATTAAGTCTACTGTGTTTACCTACCTTGATTTTCAAGAGACAGATCACACAAGGTTGAACACACTTCTTGCTCAGAAGCTTGAGCTAAATAAGCAATACCAAATAGCAAGTAAAACTGTTGAGGCTATAGAAGATCAGTTATTACGTTCATTACCAGCCTCAATAGAGCATATGAATAAACCCGGATTAGCAAACGCATTTATTAGCTTAAATATAATTTATCAAGTTAGATCTTCTCAAAATCAAATGGAGTTTTCCTTCTCTTTTGATAAGAACCGCTTTGATAACCTTAGTGATTTAGGTGAAGATTTTTCATATTTCAAGGTTTGTCTAAGCATAGAAAAAACTCTTCAAGTTCCTTGTAAAGAAGAGGGCGGCATTCAAGGTGCCGTGGTTGAGTTTGACCCAGTTTTAAAAGAACTTACCATAACCAAAGACGTGCTGGGAAATCCAAGTGCTTGGGGCTTAGGCCCTTTAGGCAAAGCAGACTCAAAAAACGGAAGTTTTAATGAGTTGAACCAGCTAAAGCTGGAGCGGTCTAAAGTTGTGTTAAAGATTGCTCATGGTAGTTTAGATAATTTCAAGTTCACAAGTGGTAGTATCTTACTTTATGATAATGGTAATTTGTGGCATGAAGGTTCGTTTAGCTTGATGCCCTAATTCATAGAGAGTCTTGATTTTGCAAATTATATATTTTTCGCTTATTGCGGGCTTGATCCCCCTTATTGGCTTTGCACTTACTTACAAAAAACAAGGGCTTGATAAAGGTGTTTGGTTTGGTTGTGGGTTAGCCGTCATTGAACTAGTCATCGTTTACTTTTGGTTAGGTGTTGTTGATTATACAGTCGTTTTTGCAATTGGGTTGTTCTTGGCTTTAGGAATAATGAGTGTTAAATCAAAAAACGAATTGTTTTTTAAAATGCAGCCGGCGATTATGTTTTTTGCCATGGCGTTATTAGTTGCATACCACCAGTTATTTGATCAGCCTATATTTTTAAAATATTTTGAGAGGTACCGTTCACAGTTACCGGCAGAGATTTTAAATCAGTTTAACTCTATTCCCAATCATGAAACATTATTTACAAATCAATCCCTAGCTTTAGGTGTAGGCTTGTTTATTTGTAGTTTAATCATGTTTTATGTCGCAAAAAAACTATCCGTAAAATGGTGGTTGATCTGTAGAGCCTTTGTCTTTTATGTTGTGTGTTTCCCATTGTCGATCCTAGCTTCTATTGTAAGTCTGTCTGTAGGTGTAAGTTGAACCATAACTCTGGAAACTTACTTCTTAGCAAAAAAATCCAATATGATAACGATAATGAAGTTCGATTAGATCAATTTCTCGTCAATAGCTTGCAAGACTACTCAAGAAGCTTGATTCAAAAATCTATCAAAAATAAGACCATTCTAGTCAATCAAAAACCTGTTAAACCAAACTATTTATTAAAGCAAAACGATATGATTCAAATAGAGTTGTTTGGAACTGTGACGACATTTGAACCTAAGCCATTAGATTTTGAGGTTGTTTACGAGGATAGCGAGATCCTTGTCATTAATAAAGAAGCAGGAGTGATTGTCCATCCCGGAGCAGGCACGCATGCAATAACAACTTTAGCAGAAGGTGTCGCTCATTACAGTCAAGTAAGTTCTATTGGTAAAGAAGAATTTAGACCCGGAGTTGTTCACCGTTTAGATAAAGATACTACTGGTCTGATTGTCATAGCAAAAACAGATACAGCACACCAACACTTAGCTGAGCAATTTCAAGTGAAATCTGCAAAGAGGTATTACTTAGCTTTGGCTCAAGGAAAATGGACGACTCCAACAATTACCGTCGAAAAATGGCAGCAACGCCACAATAAAGATCGTCGTAAGATGATGATTGTAGACGAAGAATTAAAACTTAAGTCGGCCAAATTAGCAAAGACTGAGTTTACTCAAATTTCGTCATTTATAAACGGTAGGTTTTCTTTACTATTGGCAAATCTATGGAGCGGCAGAACTCACCAGATTCGTGTTCAACTTCATGACCAGGGAAACTCAGTGGTTGGTGATCCAGTTTATAAGCTTAAGGTAGATACTCAGCACCTTCGTAGTCATCCTAAACTACTCAGTCTCATCTCTGACTTAAACGAGCAGCTACTGCATGCTTTTTGCTTACAGCTGATTCACCCAATGACTCATAAACCCATGATTTTTTACGCCAAGCCCCATCAGCGTTTTATCGAATTTTTAGACTTTCTAAAGCCTTTCTCATCTAATCCTGATATCATAGGGGATATTCAAGAAGGAAAATTAGAGTGTTTAGGTATATCGCCCCAATAGTGTGTTCAGTGGTTTTTTCAAGTTCTTTACTTGGAATCAATTTAAATAAAAAATTATCATCAGATTATCATGCGTTTTTTCCTAATCATAAAGGTGAGTTTCAATCATATTTATTTTTATTGATTGATAAATCGACTTTGACTGCAGAATTAAAACTATGGACTAAAGACATCGCATCTAGCAAAACATTGAAATCTTTTCCAATAGCTCTTGGGCAAGTTGATGGCGACAAGCAAAAACTTGGCGACCTAAAGACCCCGGAAGGTGTTTATTTTGCAAAGAAACACAAAGATGGTCGTTATTTACCAGCGAAGTATGGTCCTTTAGCTATTCCGCTAGATTACCCAAACCCAATAGATAAGTTATCCGGAAAAACAGGGTCAGGAATTTGGCTTCATGGAGTAGGTCCAGCCAGAAAAGTAGAAGACCAAAAAATAACGCGTGGGTGTGTTGCCTTTAGAGACCAAGATATTAGTTTAATCGGTAAATGGTTACAGCCTCAAGTAGTGGGAATTGTCATTACAAAGGATAAGGCCCAATTGAATCAACCATGGGATACAGACCAACTGAGGGCAGCCACCATCTCATGGATTGAAGCAAAACGTTTAGGTCACCCAGATCTACTAGATCAACTTTACGACCCCTCAGTAGTAAAGCCATTTACTAAAGATGAACAATTAGTGAACAATTCGGTGGATATCCGCACATTAGCACATGCTAAGTATGGGGTGAGTGTCATTAGCTACAAAGAAAGCCCTACTTCTCAGTCATCTCTTAGAAAAATTTTATATTGGAAAAAGAAAGAGAATCAGCAAAGATATTATCTAGTTTCTGAGGTGCAAGACAATACTCCCTTGAAGCCACATCGGTTTAGTAAGAGAGATATTGAAGCACTTTTCGGTTCAAAATCTAATGTTCATTTATAGTTGAGGTTATTATGCGTTTAGGAATGTTGTTAATTTGTTTGTTTGCTTATTTGCTACCAAGTGTAAGTTTTGCAGAGGCACTTTTTGAGTTTAAAGGCAAAAGTTATCAGTACGAAGATTTACCAAAAGCGACACAACAAAAACTTTATGAGTTAATGAATCAAAATCACCGTACAAAATTAATTTTCTTGGATGATTATATTTTGGATTTATATATTACTGAGCTATCTAAAAAACAAAAAAAGTCAAAAGATGTCATTAAAAAAGAAATGTTTAAAGTGAAAGAGCCAACAGACAAAGAAATCAAAGCGTTCTATAATGAGAACAAAGATCATATTCCTTACCCTCTTGAAAAGATTAAAGAGCAAATCAAAAGCAAAATTAAACAAACAAAAAGATTTGATACACGAGATACGGTTGTTAGCAAAATTAAAAAAGACAATAAATATAAATCACTGATGCTAGCACCAAAAGCTCCAGTATTTGATATAGACATCGCAGGTTTTCCTGCAAAAGGCGCGTCAAAAGGTCATAAAGTAACAATCGTAGAGTTTGCCGATTACCAATGTCCTCACTGCGGTCACTTCTTTAAAACGGTGAAGAAAATATTACCTAAATACAAATCAAAAGTTAAATTTGTTTATGCAGACTTTCCAATAAATCGTAGTGGGATTTCTACGCATGTTGCTCAAGGAGCATATTGTGCTGGTAAACAAAAGAAATACTGGGAGTTTCATGGTATGGCGTTTGATAATCAAAAATCACTTTCTATGGAATCTTCCGTCGAATTTTCGAAAAAACTAAAATTAAACGCAGGAACTTTTAAAAAATGTTTAGATTCTAAAGAAGCTAAAGATTTTATTGAAAAAGGTAAGAAGTTAGGTGAATCGGTTGCTGTTTCTGGTACGCCAGGAGTCTTTATTAACGGTGTAAAGCTAGTTACAGGGCTTAATGAAAAATCTTTAGAGGCCGCTATTAAAAAACATTTACAGTAGCTCTTTTGTTTGTGTTAAAATGAATAACGTTCAAATGAAGGAGGAATAACATGAGCAAATTTCAGGAGACTTTTAGTCTATACAAAGAAGAAAATAAGAAACATAGCTTTGGTATCAGTGAAACATTACTTGAAAAAGTAACAAAAGGTTTAGGTCCGTCTATTTATAATAATGATGCTTGCCGCGTTTCTGGTAGTGATAAAACTGAACTAGCAACAGTAAAAAACAACTACCTCATCAAAAAGTTAGGGTTAACAGATGGTCCTGAGTTAGACTCTGCGATCTCTGATGTGATTCAAAAGTTAGGTACTTCTAACAAAAACAAATACAGAGCATTAGTTTATGCAATGTTATGTGAAAAATTTGAAAAACAAAGTATTTACGATAAATAATTTTTAGAAATAGAGATTATAAAAAAAGCCACTGTTAACAACAGTGGCTTTTTTGTTTTAGATGCTCATCAAAGTTGATTAAAAATTGTTTTGTTTCATCCAATCATCATCAATATATTTTGTCATGTAGTTGCGGACACCATCAGGTAAAATCACAACGCATGTCTGATCTTCAGTTAAGTCTTTTGCAGCTTGAAGAGCTCCCCACATAGCAGCACCACATGAGCCACCGCAAAGCATTCCTTCTTCTCTGACAAGTCTGCGTGCAGTTTGAAACGATTCTTTATCTTCTGTTTTTACCCATTGATCAATGATGTCTAGATCTAGAACTTTTGGGAAAAAGTCATAACCAATTCCTTCTACATGGTAAGAAGAAACTTCTTTGCCGCCACCTAGGATAGACCCTACCGGATCAATTCCAACTACTTTGATGTTAGGAAATTTTTCTTTAAGTCTCTTGGCAGTTCCTGAGATAGTTCCACCCGTGCCAGCTCCACCAACAATCATATCTATGGATTTCTCCGGGCATTGCTCAATGATTTCTTTTCCAGTCCCATGGTAATGTGCGTCTGGATTGGATGGGTTTGCATACTGATCCAATATGTGTGAGTTAGGAATTTCCTTTTGCATCTTTTTGGCTACTTCAATATGGCTTTCAGGATCATCAAAAGCCGCTTCTGTTGGAGTGCGAATAATAGTTGCTCCAAGAGCTTCTAAAATGACTTGTTTCTCACGGCTCATTTTTTCTGGCATTGTAATAATAACATTGTAGCCTCGAACGGCACCAGTTAGTGCAAGTCCAATTCCGGTATTTCCACTTGTAGGTTCAATAAGTGTGTCGCCAGGTTTAATTCTCCCAGATTTTTCAGCATCAATAACCATCTGATAGCCAATACGGTCTTTGACAGAACCTCCCGGATTAAAGAACTCACACTTTGCATAAACTCTACATTTTAAGTCAGCTGCAACGGAGTTAATTTTGATTAGTGGGGTGTTTCCAATGGTGTGTAAGATACTTGGGTGGCTCATCGTTTTTCCTCAATCATTATTCGTTTAATATACGTAAAATCTCAATAAAATCATGTAAAAAACAAGAAACTGTTGTTTGGATCTCAGGCAGATTTGCGGTATGTATTGGCAGAAGTAAGAGGAGTTGTAAGTTTATGGTTCAGGTTGAGTGCTTTCATTGTGCAAAGGTTCTTGAGTTTGACTCTGTCATTGGTCGAAGTGAAGAGTGTAGCTGCGGAACAGATGTGCGTTGCTGCAAGAATTGTAGATTTTATGATGAAAAGTCGCACCAACAATGTATAGAGAGCCAAGCAGATAAAGTAGCAGAGAAAGACCGTGGGAACTTCTGTGGATACTTTTCACCAGCTAAATTAGCACAAGCAAAGTTGCAAGCTACAACGGGTAATCTAGATCCAAAAAGTGGTTTAGAGGGTGAATTGCAAGCCTTCTTAAATAAAAAAACACAAAACCCATTTAATAAATAATCAGTATTTATCGCTAGTTGCGTATTTAAGAAACCAAAAAACATCTTATAATTTTTACAAAAGTTAAAGGAAAAACACTGGCTACTCCTTGATATTCTTGGTTTAATTACTCTGTCATGAAAACCAACATTAAAAATCACTCTCTAAATATAGTGCTTTTTGCATGTTTGGTGCTTTTTACACCACCAACATCATTTGGGGAGTCTTCAAAAGAAGATATGCTTCGGTGTACTGACTTATTAAAAGACAATGAGATTAGCTCAAGCATGAAAATGCCTAAAGCTGCTCTTGCTTTAACAATGATGGGTTTTGAACAAGTACAAGGTGGTGTCGTGAAGGAACACCTCTCGGAAAAGTAGGTTTACTTTATGAAGATGGAGTAAAAGAATATATTGATGTTCGTCAGCTATGGTCTAACAGATTCCATACAAAGCATAAAAAAATTAAAGCAATGAATCAAATTAGTTGTGACTTATTCTGATATTCCTCGAATGTATTCAAAGTACGGATTGAATCCAGTAGATGGTTTGTTCGTCGAAATAGAAGGTAATCCATGGGCTGTGAATTTTGGTTACGGTAATTCATTTGTAAAAAATTTAAGAAGTCATGTGGATGTTAAGCGTTTTAAAAAAGTTGTTGGATTAAGCAATAATGATGCAGCTCAAAAAATCATTAATAAAACATATAAAGTAAGCGACTGATTTTTTTGTAGTGAATATCATGATTGATTTTCTAGTTGTTTCACGTTATAAATAACAAAACACTTTAAATAGAGAGCTGTGAACATGTTACGAATGTCGACCATTGTCATTTTATTGCTGTCCTTAAACGGTGCTGTATCTGCAAAAAGTTATTCGCAGATATTCAACGATATTATTGCAAGTGACGAGGTGCAAAACTTATCTGTAAATACAAATTCAATACAAAAATCTCAAGAATACAATTTCGTCTTTGTAGGTGGGTTTCTAAATGAGATTTCTTATGGGTATTTTAAAGACAACGAAAGTTTTTTAAAAGATTTAAAGATACCTAAAAAACAAATTCATAAAATTTTTCCATCATCAAGCGTTGCGGTTGAAAAAAATATTCCTTGGTTAGCAAAAAATTTATTAGAAAAATTTAACTCCAACAAAAAACCATTGGTGATTATTTCACATAGTAAAGGTGCAGCAGAAACACTGGGTGTTATTTTAAAGTATCCTCTTATTCTCAAAAAAATACATAAAGTATTCTTAGTCCAAGCAGCAGTGCGGGGAAGCCATGTTGCGGATTATATGATGGGAGTTGGTAGAAAACTAGATGAAAAAATGGTATGGCATCGACGTTTTGAAATGGATTTCAAAAAATCTGCAAATGTTACAATTCCTCAGTTGGTCAATCAGGGAATCTCTAGCTTATCTCATAGTGCAATGACTAATCTATGGAATAAATTGGCCAAAGGCAGGCGAGACGAGTTCAAAGAAAAACTCAAAAACAAAGTTTTCTATATTGGTTCTCATGAGCAATTAGATGGCATTTCGAAGTCTATTACTGCATCTGGTTTATATTTATCAACATATTATGGTGCTTCGGATGGATTGATTATGGCAAACGAGTACTATATAGATGACTTAGGGACTAGGCTTGGTTTATTTGAAAATATTGATCATATGGACTTGTTTTTAGGGTTTCCATATTCAAATGGATCAATTCGATTAAGGCAAAAATTTACTATGGCTTTGCTAAAGTTGGCCTTGGGTTTAAATTCTTCAAAGATACCTAGTTTATAAGTTTTGTGTGAAAACCGTTGAGGGTGAGAGGTTAAGCTTTCGTCAAGTCATTAAAGATTTCTTGGACGGTTTTTACTTTATGAATCCCTTTAACACTTTTTCCGGCTTGCCAATAGTCTTTATAAGAAGAACCTTTCTGATTTGACTTCTTTAGTTGCCAAATAGACTTGAGGGTATAGAAAAGCCTAACGTAATGCTTGGTTCGTGGGTGACTTAAAAGTTTTTTGGCGATCCCGCTAGCTTTTGTGCCAATTTTTTTGATGTGGGGCGTTTCAATCACAGAAACAGGAACGCCAGATATCTTGTCCGTTAAAACAATGTCTTGCTCTTTAGCTTTTACGATTGCTTCTTTGTAGTCTTGGTGTGCACTACACTCTTTTGAAGCGATGAATCTTGTTCCAAGCTGAACCCCTTGATACCCAAGTTTCAGTGCATCTTGAATATCTTCTGATTCAGAGATACCTCCAGCACAAATCATATGTTTTCCTAGTCTTGAGATTTCTTCAAAAAGTGTTTTGGAGTTTTTAGTCCCAGCGTGACCGCCGGCTCTATTATTGACACAAATAAAACCATCAACATTTGACTTTGCAGCTTTTTGAGCCCACTTCAATTCTGTAACATCATGAAAAACATACCCGCCTTTTTCGTGTACTTTTTCGGCAACCCAGTTTGGGTTCCCTAGTGCGGTGACAAAAAATCGAATACCTTTATCAAGAGCAATATCTAACCACTCTGCACTACGTTCTAAGTACTTTTTAGAAGATGCTTCTACGAGTAGGTTAAGGCCGAGAGGTTTCTTGGTGAGTGATTGTATATAGTCAACTCCTTCCGCAAAATCATACCCATTCACGTAAACAAGACTTAGTGGTTGAATGATGCCGATACCTCCAGCTTCGCTTGCTGCTGCCACGAGTTCTGGGTTGCTGCAAGGGTACATTGCACCGCAAATGATCGGATGTTCAATATTGAGAAGTTCTGTAAATGTTGTTTGCGGCATATACTTGTCCTCTGAGGGTTTTGGAGATATTGTCTAGCATACATACTGTATGAGACTTTGGAAACAAAGATGTGTCTGAAATATTGTGTATTTTGTCTTTGGAGGATGAATGAGTTCTAATAATGAGGTTCCCATGTGGAAACATAACATGAAGCTAAAGCTGTTTGGTCTTCTTAAGATTCCAATGATATTTTTTGTGGGAGCAAAACTTGAAAAAATGGATGAAAAGTCAATTGCTGTACGCATACCACTTAAACGCAAGACAAAAAACCATCTGAATAGTATGTATTTTGGGGTTCTGGCAGTGGGTGCTGATCTTGCTGCGGGTTTTTTAGCATTTCACTTAATTGGTCTATCCAAGCAAAAAGTTCAGTTGGTTTTTAAATCTATGGATGCTCAGTTTTTAAAACGTGTTGAAGGAGACGCTTTATTTGTTTGCGACGAAGGTCTCGAAATTCAGGAGTTGGTCAAAAGTACCATAGCGTCAAAAGAACGTGTTACAAAATTTTTTACAGTTAAGGTTCTTGTCCCAAGTAAACTTGGAGATGATCCTGCCGCAATTTTCAAAATGGAATTATCACTCAAAGCAAAATAGTCAAATCGTTCAAATTTTGAATCTTACAAAACATTTCTTGAATGTTTTTAATATGAATAATTCTTCTCTAGCAAGTCTTTGAAGTCTTTGAAATCAAAAAGTTGATTTTTGCACCCAATGGCTGCTAAAATTAATTCAGAAGTTTAGATATTTGTTGTTGGGGGAAAGTTGATCATGAGTGCTAAAAATTCTAAATGTCCAAGGTGTAACGAAAAATCTAATACGCTTAAAAAACGTTTTTATTCTGATAAAGCAGCTGATTTATTAGTAAGTCTTGGTGAAATATCAGAAGGTAAAATTGAGGAACCAATTTGCCAGTTTTGCTACTTAGAAGTACGTGATCTCCTAGTAGACGAGTCTCTCAGCACACCTTTCGGAGATTCTCTCGTGTCAAACTCTATAAAGAAAACTCCCAGAAAAAACAGTTAATTTATTTTGTAAGTGCCGAAAAGATTTTGTTCACTATGGAATCCCTTAATCGTTAAAAGATTTTCGGGGTTTTTGTTTTTTGCGTGGATTTTTAAGAAGTTTCTAGTCACACCGGTTTTGTAACCATTCTTTGTATCTTTTTCCCAAATCACGGAAAGTGTCTTACCAATGAATTGAGACTGATAGTTTTTAAAAAGTTCTTTGGATAACTCTCTTAACTCGGAACATCTTTCTTTTATGATTTTTGGGTCAACATGTCCCGGCATTTTGATAGCTGCCGTATTTGGTCTTTTTGAATATGGAAAAACATGTAAATAATGCAACCCACATTTTTTGATAAATTCGATAGTTTCTTGGTGTTGTTCGTCAGTCTCTCCGGGAAACCCTCCCATGATGTCTGCCCCGAGGCATGCATCTGGCATGATTGATTTTAAGCTCTGGACATTATTAAAATACTCATCAGTCGTGTAGCTTCGACGCATTTTTGTGAGAATTTCATCACAACCAGACTGCAATGGTAGGTGAAAATGATTACAAAAAATGTCTTGATAACGTTCAGCAACATTTAAAAACCTGCTAGAAACCTCACTTGGTTCAAGTGAAGAAATGCGAAGTCTCTTAGGTTGAGGTAGTAAACAAATGCGTTCACATATGTTGGCCAAATCAACTTGCTGACCTTCACTGTTATTCTCTTGAATGTCATTGCCGTAGTCACCAACATGAATTCCTGTGAGTACAATTTCTTGAACTCCTTCTGAAAGCAGTTCCTTTACAGATTCAATAATTTTATTTGGTTCTACACTAGAGCTTTGACCTCTGGCATATGGTATCAAGCAATACGTGCAAAAACCGTTACACCCATCTTGAATCTTTACAAATGCTCGGTGACGATCAACTTTTGGTTTGTCAAAAAAAGTAACAGAAGACTTAAAGTGACCTTGCCTATTTTCAGAAACTTCGACAGTTCCTTCAGGTATTTTTGGAGTTAAAGAAGGGTTTTTAAGAAAACTATTTACTTGCTCTGGGAGTTTATCTTTGACTTCGTTGGGAATTACCAAATTGATTTCTGGCATGGATACCAATTTTGCAGAATCTGTTTGTGCGTAGCAGCCGGTAAAGACAAGGCAAGTATTTGGATTTTGTTTGCGAATGGATCTCGCCAAATAACGTGCCTCTTTGTCAGCGTTATGTGTGACCGAGCACGTATTCACAATCACTACATCAGCGTTTTCAACCTGAGCCGTATTGGTATGTCCGGCCTTTAGCATCTTTTGATGAATTGCATCCGTATCAAAGGTATTGACCTTACATCCAAGAGTTTTAATAAAAAAGTGCGTCATGTGATCATTATGTTAGCAAATAGTGTTGTTCCCAGTGATTCATTTAGCATCTTTTGCCGTCAGTGCATATACTCAATCTATCTCTTTTAGGTTTTAGGTGTGCCTAGCTAAGCAACTGAAATTTATGGTAGTTTAGATGCTGCCATCTATAAAATTGTTTCTAGTAGTTCTTAGAAGCAGGTGGAGATCGAATGCAAGATGATCGAAGATAAAAGATTTCGGAATTGGGGTTTATAAGAATGTTGGGTGATTTAGGTTTTTTCTTACTATTAATATGTTCTGTGGTCTCAGTATACGGGTGTATATCAGCAACCATTGCAGCAAAACTTCGTCACAAGAAACTATATAAGTCGAGTCAGTATGCGGTCTTCTTAACAGGAGCACTCTCTTTGTGTTCCGCAGGCATTCTTTGGTACATGCTCATAACCCATGACTATAGTGTTGCTTACGTTGTCAAAAACTCCAGTAATGATCTTCCGCTGATTTTTAGAATCACTGCTTTTTGGTCAGCCATGGAAGGTTCTCACTTTCTGTGGACACTTTTTATCACACTTGCTTCCTGTGTTGCTCTGGCAACTTATCAAAAAGATAACGAACATATCATGCCGTACGTGAGTGCTTTCTTGCAGGGTGTCATGGCTTGGATGTTTATTTTAGCTATTACGTACTCTGATCCATTTGCAACCCAGTTCCCGCCTGTTGCTAATGGAACTGGAATGAATGAACTTCTTCAAAACTACTATATGGCCATTCACCCTCCGATGCTTTTTATTGGTTATGTTGCATTAGCAGTTCCTGCTGCTTACTCGATAGCAGCACTTTGTTATGGCGATGTAACAGAAGGTTGGTTGAGAACCGTTCGAAGGTGGACTGTATTTGCGTGGGTGCTTCTGACAGCTGCGATTACACTTGGCGGGAGATGGGCGTACGTCGAGTTAGGTTGGGGTGGTTACTGGGCATGGGATCCAGTGGAAAACTCATCTTTGATGCCATGGTTATTTGCTACTGCTTCCATGCACTCACTGATTGTTCAAGATAAAATTGGACAGTTAAAACGTTTGAGTATTGTTTTGGCTGTGTTTGGATTTTTTATGTGTTTTTGGGGAACCTTCATTACTCGTTCTGGAGTGATTAGTTCTGTTCATTCATTTGCACTTTCTCCTATCGGTCCTGCGTATCTTTATTTCCTTGCAGGGATACTTCTGATCACATCTATTATCTTCGCTTTTAGAGCGTTCTTAATTTTGCCGTCTGATGTAGATAAGGCGTGGGGAATCTCAAAAGAAAGTGCGTTGATGATTACGCAGTTTTTAACCATCAGCTTTATTACTATTATTTTTATTGGAACGATGTTTCCTGTTATCAGTGAAGCCATCACTGGCCAAAAGATCACGATTCAAGCTCCTTACTTTAATAGTTTCTCTCCCTTTATTGGTTTTGCCACGATTATCGTAATGGCATTTGGAAACCTAATGCGGTTCCAAAGCCCTAAGATTCCCGGCGGTAAAAAAATCATGATCACTGCTTTACTGGGCTCTTTTCCTTTAACAGCAATTTTTTATTATTTGGGTGATCTCCATTTAACAGTTCAAACCTACCAAATGGTTGCTCAGTTAATAGGTTGTTATCTTGTGGGTTGGTGTGGGATTTGTTTGACCATGGATTATTTACAAAAACTAAAAATTGTTGGAAACCGTTTTGGATTATTCATCAAAAGAAATCTTGGTTATAATGGTGCTTATATTGCACATATTGGCTTTTTGATCGCTATCCTTGGGTTTTTAGGGAACTACCGTGGGATGAGAGAAGAGTATGTCATGACTCCGGGTCAGGCAGAAGCAATTTATGGATACCAATTACGCTACGATAACTCTGGTATCAAAACCAAAAAAGTTGAAAACGCTAAAGTGACATTTGTTACTATGAACTTAGAAAAAAACGGTAAAGTTGTCGCTCATATTGAGCCCGGTAGAAGTTTATATCCAACAAAGCCAGAGTACTTGCATGAAGTAGATTTCTACGGAAATTTTTGGCATGACATTTACATTTCTTTAGCTGGTTTTGATCCTTCCAAAAACAATGAAATCACATTGCAGGTTTATGTTAACCCTACCGTTCGTTTAGTCTGGTTGAGTGTTATCATCATGTGTATTGGAGGTACTATAGCCTTGCTTGATGGTAGACGTGGTCAACGAAGCAAAGATGTGGTTGCAGCAAAGTGGGAGGTGGCATGAAGATCCTCTATATATTTATTTTAATGATGGGTTTTTTTGGTGTGCAAGCAGTTGCACAAGACAACAATAAAATTGACTTTGAAAATATTGCAGGTGAACTGAGGTGCCCAACGTGTACGGGGTTAAGTGTTCTTGATTCTGATGCTGAGTTTAGTAATAAGATCAAAGACATCGTAAAAGAAAAACTCAAAGAAGGAAAAAATAAAGATCAGATACTAGAGTTTTTTGTGGGAAGGTACGGTCCTTGGATTCTTAGAGAACCACCAAAAGAAGGTCTTAATTTATTGGCTTGGTTAATTCCTCTCTTGGTCATTATTTTGGGTCCGCTATTTGTATGGTTTCGTTTTTGGAAGCATCAACCAAATAAAGTAGATTATCAGCTTGTTTCAAGAGAAGAAATCCTCGAAAAGTTTCATAAAGAACTCAAAACCATCCAGTCTAAGAAGGGGTAAAAAATGGTTATTATTGCTAGTATTTTATGTTTCTTCAGTCTCGTCATTTTAGTGGTTCCTTTTATGGGAAAAGACGAAGGTCCATTAGCAGAAGCATCTTACGAGAAATCAACAGACTTACTCCAAAAAAAAATGACTGCTATTGTCGAGCGTTATGTTCTTGACGAGGAATCTTTTAAGCAAGACAAGTTATCCACAAAAGCTTGGAATGCTCGAAAAAACTATTTGGTAAACCGGTACATTGACTTAGCGAGGCGATATGACTTTTTATCTAAAACTGCTTAGTATTTTATTATTACTCCAAGGTGCTGGTCTGCATGGAGAAGTGAAACCTACAGACACTCATTTATATTTTTTATTTGGTGGTCAAATGAAGTTAATGGGCCGTTATATGATGGGGGTTTCAAATAGTTCGAGCGTAGCTGAACCCGCTCAAGTTCCATTGTTACTTCCAAAAAATATGGATGACTTCCAACCCTTAGAGGGAATCAAAAAAGAAAATATTATATTAAAGGACTCGGGTATATTTTGGTCGAAGAGTTTTGCACCAAAACTCAGTATTGCTGGAATCGTCTTTCAGATGGATACCTATTCCGAGGATGTGGCGTTAGAGTTTCAGGCTGATAATGCAGCTGTGAAGTCTCTTAAAGAAGTTGCTTTTCTCATGGAAATGGATTCACCTCTTTCTGTGGTTGGTGTTACACCAGATGAAAAACCACAGGTATTCGGGCGTCGTCAATATAGAAGGTATACGGTGTCAGGAGATGCTTTAAGAGCCCAAAAAAATATCGTCATCACCGGCGTACCTCTTGGTAGGCTTCACCTATGGCAGGTAGGAGGAGTATTTGTTTTGCTGCTTATTCTTGTAACACTAACTCTAACTTTACGGACGACCTCGATTGAAGATAAACTAGTGATCTAGTTCATGGGTATTCAAAATAAATCTTAGGAGAACAGATGAAAAGTATTTTATTAGCAGCTTTATTAGGTTTGATAACTTCATCATTATACGCTGCACCTTATCACGTAACTCATTCAACCGTTAAATGGCAGGGTGGAAAACAAATCATTTTAAAAGACATTCATTTTGGAAAAATTTCTTTAAAATCGGGCACATTTGATATTGATGGAAAAACATTAAAATCAGGTCAGTTTGTGATTGATATGAAAACCATTACAAATGAAGACATCAAAAACCCAACGTACAGTAAAAAACTGGTTTCACACTTAAGCTCAGGTGACTTTTTTGACGTACAAAATCATCCAACGAGTACTTTTAAGTTTGAGGCAACAACCATTAAACCCGGCTCAACAACTACCATGTTAAACGGTGAGCTAACCCTAAAAGGGACAACCAAAAAGCTAAGCATCCCTGCAACCATCACTTGGAAAGATGGCGTGATGACAGGAAAAGCAAAATTCAAAATTGATCGTTCGAAATGGAATGTGAAATACGGGTCAACAAGCTTTTTTAAAAGCTTGGGAGACAAAGCAATTTTAAATGATATTGACTTTGATATTGCACTGATGGCATCGCCAGCAATGAAAAAAACTGCGAAAGCAACAAAGTAGTTTATGGTTTATCATAACGCTTTAACAAAAGAGTCTATGACGGATGGGGTTATCGTTTGCGGTGACCCTTTTCGCGTTGATCGGTTTGCTAAACTGCTGGAAGACCCAAAGTCAGCGGTTCAAAACCGTGAATATCGTTCTATACAAGGGAAGTACCAAGGTAAAAACATTACTATTATCTCCCATGGTGTTGGTTCAGCAGGGGCAGCCATTTGCTTTGATGAACTGATGCAGCAAGGTGCCAAAAAAATTATTAGAATTGGAACAGCTGGTGGATTGTATGACTCCACCAAGGTTGGAGACGTTGTTTGTGCTACAGCTGCTGTGAGAGAAGACGGAGCTTCCTTAAAAATGGTTCCAGCAAACTATCCTGCAGTTTGTGATTTTAAGCTAGTAGATAAACTGGACCAAAAACTCAAAAAATATGGTGATAACTATAGGTCGGGAGTAGTGTTAACCAGTGACTTATTCTACCCAAAAGTTTTGGATCCCGGTCTTAAACTTTATAAAGATGCTGGTGTTGTTGCAGTTGAAATGGAACTTTCTACATTGCTCACCCTTGCTGGGCTTCATAAAGTTCAAGCTGCTGGTGTGTTTGTGCTAGATGGTAACCCTTTGCAGTGGGATGAAGGTAATTATGATCCTAAGGCTAGTATTAAAGATGATAGGTTGATGGAGTTGGCGGCGTTTTCTATGGGCGTCATTACTGGTTAGAAACTCTAGTATTTAGTTGGGTAAATGGTCATCCAACATGTCATCTTGCAGCGAACGAAGTGAGCGTGAGGATCTGTTAGCATACTATAAAATGTATGCAATTCTACAAATAAAGGCATTGGCCTAAATATAGACTCTAGTCTGTTTATGTGGTATTGTGCTAGAGCTTATGAAATAGACTGAAAAAACAATTATCAACAAAATAAAACGAGGCGAGTTTGCTCTCACCACGCATGCACGTAGTCGTATGTCTGAACGGTTTGTGTCAGAGGTAGATATTATAGAAGTTGCTAATACTGTTAAATCAATAACTTATCAAAAGACGAACGACACTTTTTTTATTGTTGGCAAGGATGCTTGGAAGAAGAAGCTATCGGTTTCAGCCGCTCTGAGAAATGAAGTCATTATTGTAACTGTTTTTTTCGAGGAGCCAATATGAAAACTACAACGATTAAAAATTTTGGTGGTCTTACTTATGTTTCTGTGAGTAAGGTTCCTATTCGGTCAACTGAATTTGGTGATGTTATAGACATGGAACAAGGTGAGTTGGAAAAGCTTGTGGCTGTTTCTTTGATAGAAAACCGAGTACCTGTTCGCGGGGCTGAGTTCCGGGTAATGAAAAGTGCTTTAAGACTATCGAATGACTCTATTGCGGATTATTTAGGTGTAAATCGTAATACCGTGCTTAAATGGGGTAAAGAGATAGAAAAACGTCTTCCGAAACCATATGAGATACTTGTGAGGCTGCTAGTAGCTGATCTACTCAACATAGAGCTAAATGCTACTTTGGACGATTTATCTGCAAATGATAAAGCGAAGAAAATCAATCTAAAAGCGGCTTGATTGATGTGATCTAATCAATAGAGTACCAAGGTTGGGTGCATGTTCCAAAAAAAATTACTAGAATTTTAGCAACTAAATCCCTTCTTTATGTTGTTAGAAGGATTATAGCCGGTTCAAGCCAAGGTTAGCCTCGAACTTTATTAAAATATCGTTAGCAAAAAAATGTTAAACTAGTAGTACTAGTCTTATGGGGTTAAAAATGAAAAATAATTTTGTGTATTTATTATTGGCTCTATCTTTATTGCAGTATAGTAACGTTGGATATGCTTTCAATCCTTGTCATTGGATTGCTCAACGTCTTCAGCGAATAAAAATCCTAAATATTCCTGAAGGCGAATTACCGAATGAATTTATTAAAATTTCTTTTTTAAAAGAAAACGAAGATTTCTTTAAAGAACGGGAATGGACATGGCATTCCTTGCCAAAATGGTGGTCTACATCATATAGGAAAATTAACGAACAAAGCTACTCCATCAGTGTCAGACCTAACGAAAATTTTATGAGTATGTGGCTAGGAAACGCATCTAATTTTGGTGAAATCAAGAAAAACATACAGGTGATAATGCATGCTATGCTTCTGACCCATCGTCAATACGGCAGCTTTCCGAATAGGGTGAAGGCAAAAACTTCTGGTCTTAATGGGGTGAGTGTTTCTGTTGAGTTTGAAAATAAAGGCTTAAATTTATTTAAAATTATTGAAGAAAACAGCAAGCCAAATTTCTCTGATATAACTGACTCAGAACAGTCTCAGTTAAAAAGATGGTTCGATCAATCTTACGATCAAAAAGATAACATTAGTCAACGTCGTATTAGTTATGAAGAATTAGTGCCAATCCTTTAATGAACTCAGTTTAGAATTCAGTTATTATTTCTTGGCTTTTAAAATGATCATTGATCAATTGAAAAATTACAACCTTAAGAAAATATAAGATGAGCCATTTGGTGATCTAAAAACTTCGCGGTACGGGGCAACTCTAGTTTCCGTTTATCGCAGCGTGACTTTTAAACTTACCGACTCAGACCCGTTCCTCAAGGCCTCAAGATTTTCCAGACTTTCTCAGACTCAGCAAAAGGGTTTGTAAGTAATCAAAATCACTAAAATCATTTATTTTTTAATGATAATCATTAAAAAAACTTGACAGTCCATCACTAAACTCATACTTGGTTTGTTATCGAACAACTTATGACTTGAGAAAGTGACTCATGCAATCCAGTTTTTAAAAATCCATGTTTATATTAGTACCTGTCATAGTGCGACACTTTTAAATTTAATAGTTTCGTCTCGTAATGCCCTTGGGTGGATTCTGTTATCCTCTACTTTATTTTCTATAGGTGTTCTCTGAGCTACTCTCAACAGGTTTTAGTCCTACTCTTTAAGTTAGCATTTGATTAAGTATCTTCTCATCGCTTAAAATTATAAGAAAGTATATTCGGAGTATTATTATGTTAAAATTTATTGTGTTGTTTTTCTGCACTAGCTATTTCGGTTTTTTATACGCTAATGAAAACACTTCCCACTTGATAAGTAAGCAGCAAAGTGATTGTTTGAATATAATCCTTGCCTTAGGTTCAAGCGATTCAAATTTACCTCAGGCCATAAAAGCTAAGGTTCAAAACATTTCCGATAATTTAAAACTCAGTCTAACTGGTCCTAATCAAGAAGATTTAAGTAAGGCCTTTAGACCGACATCTTCAGAAGAGAATCTTGTATGGGTTTTTCAAAATAATTTAGGACATTTAACTCAAAAAATCAATGATTTCATTTCAAATCAGAGCCAAAAAAAGCCTGCAACTACAGCTGATGGTGCTTTAAAAGACTTAAAAAATGATTTGTATGAATATGAAAAAGAACTTCCAAGAATAGAAAAAGAATTAGTAAAATCACAACAGGCAAAACAAGATCTTTCGAAAGCTAAAGAGATATTAGCAGAGTTAGATACTATTGTTAATTATTTAGATGGTGGCTTTAAATTAGAATACTTTTATGATGTCATGGATCAAGCTAAGCGTAAATATTTACTAGTACCAGAATACACTGATAAAAATTGGTTAAAATACCTAGAAATGGTTAAAATTCTATCGGAAAGCACGCAGAAGAATAAATTAACCATAAAGACACTTATTAAGTCAGGCTTTGATAATGATATTGATAATTTAGATGCAATGTTTTTCACTTACACCGATAGCAATAAAATTGAGAGAGATTTCATAATAAGCGGGGTGAGTTATAACTTCGAATCTGAAGCATTTAAGTTGTCAGTCATGAGCAGTTCGCTGTCGGGGTACCCCCAAGGGGGTCCTAGAACGGGGTTTGAGGAATCTTTAGCATTAAGCTTAAAACAACATAATGGCCGATTTAAACAGTTTATAAATGAAACAATTTTTTATTAGCCCTGAGCCGGTATGTAAAAAATTGGTTAAGACGTTTGAGTTGGCTGGTTGGCTGGTTGGCTGGTTGGCTGAACGGAGCCCATCAATAAAAGAGAACTTCGTGCGTGGCAAACTTCCTTCGCGGAACTTCGCGGCACGGAGCAACTCTAATTTTCGTTTGTCACAGGGTGACTTTTAAATTTACTGGATCCGTTCCTCAAAACTGACTCATAACTCAAAAAACCACTCTTAGAATGGTTTTCTAAGAGTGGTTTTATGTATGCAAATTTAGGTTTATAAATCCCTGAATATTACCGAGTCACCATAAGAGGTGTCTTTTTCAACATATAGTTTCTTATATTTGTACTGATTATTGTTTACTTCAATAGTCGTTCCAATCTGAATATCTCTATGTTGGCTAGGGCGGCAAACAACAGCAGGCACTGGAGTCATGTCAATACTAACAAAGTGTCCAGTTTTAATCTCAGTACTAGTATGTCTTATGCCAGAATAACAATCGCGTATTACTTTTTTATCAATATCAATTGCAAAATCAGATTTTTCAGTTGCAGAATATTGATAAACATCAATAGGAGTTTTCTTATCGGTAATTACCTTCACTTTTTTCCCTTTAGACTTTTTTGTTTCTACTTTTGCTTTTCCAAAAGAGTTATTTACAATGATGACTCTGGCCCAATTAGAGAAATCTGATTTAGACTTTGGTACTTTAATACTTACGCCGGTTTTAATATTTCGCATTCTGTCAGGTGTGCAAACTACAGCAGGAACTGGTCGTGAGTTTACTTCTACAAGATATTTTCCTTTTTCGATTTTCAGAAACTAAATAGCTTCTCTTATTAAAACAAGCACGTATGGTTTCTTTGTCAATATTGACAGAAAAAGATTTTCCATCTGATTTTCTTAGAAGCACTTCTCTGGCGTTTGCTTCAGAGACCTTAATGATTTTTTCAGAAAAAGAGTTGTGCTTTTTTTGTGAACTAATCTCTGAGTAGTTTTCAGCACCACATGAAACAATACTGAAACAAATTGATGCAAGTAAGGTTAATCTTTTCATTTATTTCTCCCGGTAACAAAGTTTTAATTAAAAGCCAGTGACTTTTCACAAAGCATATCCAGATATGAGCAATAAATAAAATAATTGATTATAGCGAACTTCATTAGATAAACTAATCCTACCTTTTAATATCTTGATATTATTGCATATTTTTATGAGGGGGGTGAGACGGAACTTAGGCTCAGTTGTAGGTAAGTCTTGTGAGTGTTCTAGATTTTTTTGTATCTATTCTCCTTTTCATGAATGATGCGTGATAACATATAAAGAATTTTATCTTTAATCTTCTAGCGAAGAAGAATAGACTCCAGCTTCAATGTTTTATTTACATGTTTATAGGCTAAGGCAAACCATATATGATCCCCATGTTACAAAAATCTCTTAAAGACATTAATTACAAAAATGAAATCCTCTCTGGACTAACAGTCGCATTAGCACTTGTCCCTGAGTCCGTGGCATTTGCAATCATTGCTGGAGTTCCGCCTCTTGTCGGTCTTTATGCTGCATTTATGGTGGCTTTGATTACTTCTATCTTTGGCGGAAGGCCGGGAATGATTTCAGGTGCTACGGGGGCGTTAGCAGTAGTCATGGTGAGTCTTGTGGCAAAACACGGGATTGAGTATTTATTTGCCACTGTCGTACTTATGGGTATCATCCAAATTCTTTTTGGTTACTTTAAATTAGGAAAATTTATTAGGCTTGTCTCACAGCCAGTGATTTACGGTTTTGTGAATGGGTTAGCCATCGTCATTTTTCTTGCTCAGTTTGAACAGTTCAAAAACAAAAGTGGTGTGTGGCTCCCCCAAGACCAGCTCATGGTTATGAGTGGGCTTATTGGCCTTACAATTGCCGTCATTTTCCTATTGCCCAAGCTCACAAAACTGATTCCTGCTTCTTTGGCTTCGATTCTGGTGGTTTGCGGGGTTGTTTTTGCCACTGGATTAGATACTCGAACGGTAGGAGACATCGCGTCCATCAAAGGCGGGTTTCCTTTATTTCATATTCCGTCTATCCCCTTTAGCTATGATAGTTTTATGATCATCTTTCCCTACGCTATTATTTTAGCAGGGATTGGATTGATTGAGTCACTTTTAACGCTCACTTTGATCGACGATATCACTGAAACAAAAGGCCAAAGCAATAGAGAGTGTGTGGCTCAAGGAGCGGCAAATATCGTGACTGGTTTTTTTGGTGGAATGGGTGGTTGTGCCATGATTGGCCAAAGCCTTATCAATATTACATCTGGTGGAAGATCTAGGCTTTCTGGTATTGTTGCTGGCTTAGCTTTATTGATGTTTATTCTCTTCCTATCTGATTACATCGAGCAGGTGCCTATTGCTGCACTAATCGGTTTAATGTTCATGGTATCTTACGCAACCTTTGAGTGGACCAGTCTCAAAATACTTCGTAAAATCCCACTTGCAGACACTCTTGTTATGATCATTGTTACTGTTACAACCGTTTTCTTTGACCTTGCCATTGCAGTAATCATCGGAGTTATTATCTCTGCAGTTGTTTTTGCTTGGCAGAGTGCTATTAAAATCAAGGCTCTTAAAACAATTGATAATGATGGAAGTAAACACTACCAAATATTTGGACCATTGTTTTTTGCATCTACTGCAGTGTTTCATGAACTATTTACTCCAGCAGAAGACCCTGATATCGTCTATATTGATTTTAAAGAATCAAAAGTGGTTGATCATAGTAGCACAGAAGCGATTAATAGAGTCACAGAGAGATATTCTAAACTCAATAAAAAAATTATTTTAAAAAACCTTAGTCCTGACTGTAACTTGTTAATCAAAAAAGCTGGCAGCATGATGAAAATCAATATTTTTGAAAATAAATAGTAAACGGGGTTTTACTTTTTCTCCGCTTTATTTTGTGTTGTTTGTGATGTGAGTTATTTTTTTTCTAACAACTGAAAAGTGCCGCTTCCAAAACTGATAGCAAAATGTTGATCAAATACACTTATTCCATCAACCTCATCTAAGGTCACACTTTGAGGCAGGCGTAGCACTATCGTCTTATTTTTAAATGGTTTTCCAAATATATTTTGACTTAAAATGATGCCTTTTTGAAAGTTCAATGTGAGTGATTTTTCTAGTTCAAGTGAGTCGTTCAGTACCTTTTTTTGTTGAGAGTTATTTGTGTTTTTTATTTCATTTTCTAATTCAATAAAATAAGTTTCTCGTTTTTCTTGCTTAGTTTTACTGTAGTTTTTACCAGACTTTATATGAATATAAGGTGCTCCAAAGCCATCGTAAGTAAAACCATCAATTCTTATAGTGCAGTCATCTACTATGTAAGCAGTTCCAGAAACTTTATGGTAATTAATAAGTGCATTTTTTAACTGAGCGACGGCTCCAACTTTTTGGTGGTTAGATGTACAGTTTGATTGAGATAAATGAATTGATAAATCATTATTTTTAGGCTGGTGAAATGTTCCTTCACTTAAGCTCAGCACAAAGGGTTCGTCATAAATACTTATTCCGTCTAAATTATCTAAACTTACTCCATTTGGGAGGCGGATAGTGACAGTATCATTATTAAATTTTTCTTGAACAATATTTTTACTGAGTATTTTTCCTTTCTTAAAGTTGAGAGTGATATTTTCCTCGCGAATCAAATCATTTTTAATAACCTTTTTATAATTTGCATCATTTGACTTTTCAATTTCATCTTCAAGAGTTTTAAAGTATATTTTTCTTTTTTCTTGTTCATTAGCAGTGAAATTTTTGCCAGCTTTTAAATATACCTCTATTCCATTGCCGTTATATGTAAATTTTTCAATTCTAATGGTGCAATCATCTATAATGTATACTTCGCCAGAAATTTTTTTATTAAAACCTTGTAATGTTGTTACGTGACCAACTTTGTCATGTGTAGACGTGCAGTTTGTTTGGGCTGTATCAAGGGATAAATCATTTTGTAATTGAGTTGATTGAATACCAGAGTTTCTGTTCTGAATAGATTGACATGAAAATTGTGCAAAACATAGGAGTATCACTATACCTAGGCTTAAAAAACGCATATTATCCTCTTTTAATATTTTGAGTTGATGAGGGTTCAATTGTACTTTGGGTATAAAGTACTCGTCAATTTGTAATCCAAACCAAGAAGCTTTTATAGGGCATTATGGGGCTTGGTTATCATGCAATTACTATTAATTTTGTTAATTAATTTGAATGTTTGGGTTTAGATTTAGTAAAAATTGCTTGAAACGCTACCATCAAGTCTACTTGATGAATATAAAGTGTGGGAATCAATACAAGAATTAAGATAGTACTAAATAAAAGCCCATACCCAAGTGCAATGGCAGCAGGAACTAAAAATTTATCAGACCCACCAATTCCATAAACCAGAGGAACTAGTCCACATACAGTGGTGAGGGTCGTAAGCCAGACAGCTCTAAACCTTCTTTTACCTGCAGCAATTGCAGCGTCCATTACATTTAGTCCAGCTGCTCGTGATTTATTGAGGAAGTCAACAAGTACAATAGAGTCGTTGACAACAACACCACTCAAGCCAATTGTACCAACCATACTAAAGAAACTAATAGGCATCCCGTGTAGGAAAGTCGCCCAGATAACTCCAATGATCCCAAATGGGATTGCCATCATCACCACGATAGGCTGAGAGAGACTACCAAATAATGTTGTGAGGATTAAAAATATAGCCGCAAGTGCCATAATAAATGCTTCTTGAAGTGACTTCATGCTCTTTGCTGTGTCTTCGTATTCACCTCCTTGAGTAATGGTGACTTCTGGGTGCTTCACTTGTAGTTTTTTTGTTAATCCTGCAAGTTGTTCATTTACTTTTGTTGAGTTTGAAATTTTTGTGTCTAATTCTGCCGAAACAGTAATGGTGCGTTTTCTATCAAAATGATCAATCTTTACGACACCCGGTTTTTGAACAAATTCAGCAACCTTGCTTAATGCCACCATATTTCCTAACTGGTTAGGGACTTTGATTTTTGCAAGCGTGGGCATGTCTTTCTTGTGTCTTTCATCAAAGCGAACTCGAATAGCTTGTCTAGTTCCTCCTGAACGAACATAGGAAGCGATGCTTCCGTCAAGGGCTGTGCGGACATGAAATGCAATGGTGTCTGCAGTTAATAAGTATGCGGCGGCTTTTATTTCATCAATATGAATTTGAATTTCTTTTTTGCCTTCCTTAAAGTTTGATTCAATGTCACTAACCCCTTTAATATTAGCAAGTTCGACCTTGTATTGATCTATGATTTTATCAAGTATTTTGAAATCATCTCCAGAGATGCGAACTGCAACAGGTCGTCCGACTGGTGGCCCTTGTTGTGCTCTTTGCATGCGAAAATTTCTAAGTGGTGAGTTTTTGATTTCTTCTTCTATAGTTTTTCTTAGGTCTTCCATAATTACATTTGCAGTTCTTATTCTATCGTTTTCTGGTGTTAAAAAGACTTTGATTTCACCTAAATTTTTTCCTCTTCCTGTAAACGGATCATTTGGATCGTTTTGTTGAATGCCCACTGTAGTGGTAACCGTTTTGAGCTCTTCTTTTGGAAGTTCTGCAATGATTTTCTCAATTTTTTTCATTTCTCTCATGGTTTCTTCTATAGACTTACCGGGTTCCATGTCAGCTCGAACAAAAAATTGCTCAACACCATCAGGTGGAAATAAAACAAAACCTGAGTATTTAAATTGTACGAAAAAAGTAAAAATAGAAAAGATAATCATTGCAGCTACAAAACTAAACCTGAATTTTAAAGAAAAACGCAGTAAAGCCTCATAGGCATCCATGATGAATTGCATTTTTGATGGTTTTTTTTCAAAACCTTTATCGATTTCTTTCTTTATTTTTCGGTTTGAAAAGTGTTCACTTAATTTTAGAGCGTCAAACGCGTGAGAAGGAAGAATAAAAATCGCCTCAAACCAAGAGGATGCTAATGCCATAATCACAACTTTAGGCATTTGGGATATAAAAGAACCCATGATCCCACTCATCATCATAAGGGGAGAGAATGCAGCAATAGTTGTTAGGATGGTTGCTGATACAGGTATAACAACTTCACTAGTCCCTATAATGGTTGCATCATAAGCAGATTTACCGTTTTCATAGTGGTACCAGATATTTTCAGCAACAATAATGGCATCGTCAACTAAGATACCAAGTACAATAATCATCCCAAACATACTAAGCAGGTTGACACTCATTCCAAAGAAAGACATGAAAATAAAAGTACCCACAAGTGCGATGGGCATTCCCATGGCTGCCACAGATGCAATTCCAAAAGAAAGTGTTACCAGAAGTACGATTAATACAAGAATGATTCCGATGATTCCATTGTTGGTGAGGACACCTAAGCGGTTACGAACAAATTCACTGATGTCATTAATATATTCAACGGTAAAGCTATGATTTTTCTGTGTTTTTAAGTATGATTTTACATTCTTTTTTACTTCGTCTACTAAGCGAATTGCATCACCATCTACCGATTTTAAAACATTCATCATGACGGCCGGTTTTTGATTTGCACGGTAGGCATAAGATGTATCAGCAAAGGTTTCTTTAACGGTACCAATATCTTGTATCCTAACCTTAATTCCTGCTGCGTTTGCACGAATGATAATATTGCTGATTTGTTCGCTGCTATTTACCTCTCCAACAGTTCTTACCAAAAACTCTTTGTCTTGTGTTTGAAGAGCACCACCCGGAAGGTTGACGTTTCTTTTTTTGAGTGTATCAACAACTTGACCAAGTGAAATATTATATCGGTCTAATTTTTCTGGGTTAACTTCTACCCAGAACTCTTTTTCACGATCTCCAAGCCTCACCACACTAGATACATCAGAGATTCTTTCGAGTCTTTCAGCAATAATATCAGCTTGACGATCTAGCTCTTCGTAACCTAAGTCACCACTTAAAGAAACTGTGATAATTGGAAATCTCGCACTTTCCATTTCAATGACGGTGGGAGGGTTTGGTAGATCATTAGGCAGATCACTTACTCTCGCTACTGCTCGTGTAATATTATTAATGATATCTCTAACTTCATCCTCATTTTCATCAGGATCTAATTTAACAATAATACTGCTTCTGCCTTCAATACTGCTGCCTCGCATTTCTTCGATTCCAGCTACTGTAGCAATTTCTTTTTCGATAGGGTCTGTTACAAAGAGTTCAACATCGCGAGGTGATGCTCCAGGGTAAATCGTACTAACAACAACGTTTTTAAAATCTACTGCTGGAAATGCTTCTTTGTTCATGTTCAAGCCTTTGATTAAGCCAAACACTAAGATAAGCACAGTAATTGTATTAATGATGATCGGGTTTTTAACGCAACTTGAGATGATTTTCTTTAACATGGATCAAACCTTTGGTTAATAAGGGTAAGTGTGAGTATGTAATCTAATGCTTGCTTCTGCCATCCTTGCATCTTTATAAGCATTGATTTGTTCAATCTTTGCATTAAGAGACTCAATTTCATAAAGGAGTGAAACTATTTGCTCACCTCTAGCTTGAGTGAATTTTTTTCGTTCTTCTCTTAATCTTTTGCCTAATGAATAAATTTGCCTGTTTGCTTGTTTTAGTTTTTTTTGTGCTGAATCTTTTTGCATGAATGCAATTTCAATATCTCGTTTTAAATTATGTAAAAGGCTGCTCTTTTGACTCTCTAAATTAGATTTTTGAGCAATGCTACCTTTTTGGTTCGCTTTATATTCTTTTGACCATGGTTTCCAACTGAATTCAACGCCAATAAAAAACTGGGGCTGATCGAGCCCAAGATTTTCTGACCAAGCAGAAGATGCATCTTTATCCAAACCATAATATGCACCTCGTGCCACAATATCTAATGAAGGTTTGCTTTTTTCTTTGCTGATTTGTTCTTGAATTCGGATAGGGTTTAGTTTTGCTTCGATGGTCTTGATGTCTATTCTATTATTAGTAGCAGTTTCCAAGGCCTTTGTTGGGCTCTCTATGCTATTTAGTACACTTGTTTTGAGGTTGATGTCTTTCAGGTTTAGAGGTTGATTTGAATGAATATTGCTTTGAAGTTTACGAACAATATTATCTCGTTGAATTTCTAAACCGAGTAAGTTTCCTTCAGACTTAACAGCTTGAATTCTTGCGTTTGCAAGATCAACTTGATCGGCTCGCCCAAGACCTACACGTTTTTCCATGAGTTTTGCATAACGATTAGTTTTACTGACTAGTTGTCTGAGAATGGCAATTTGCTTTTCGAGAGTTGCACCGAGGAAGAACAGGCTTTCTGTTTCGGCTTGGACCATTTGTTTTACAAGTTTAAGTTGCCACTCTGCAGTTGAGATATTTGCGATAGCCAAAGCGTTTTGAAGCTCAACCTCCCTTGCCATGAAATTTTTAAGAAGAGATTGTTTAATGCTTATTGAGATCATGCTTTGATTGGCAGGGTTTGGGTCAATGGTAGTTGAAGGGTTAAAGGCTCCTGTGTTAGAGCCAAATATCAGTTCAGAAATGTTATGCCCTGCTTGGATATCAATAGCAGTACCGGTAGAAAAAAGTTTCTTTGCTCCAAAGTTGATGTTGGTTTTTTTTCTTTCCTCTCCAGAGAATGACGATGTTTGTTCTGTTTTATCTACAGCATAATTTGCTTTACCGTATAAAGTAATATCATACGCTCCTTGGATCGCTCCAGATTGAGCTCTTTGAGTTTCTATTTGAGATTTGATTTCTAATAGTTGAGGGGCAGAATTTGCTGCTTTTTGAAGAGCGTCTTGCAAGTTTAACCCAAAGGCGTTCACTGGTAGAAGAGCAAGCAAAATGATGATGAAACGATTCACAAAACCCCCAAAATGAATTACCCAAGTGTAATAAAATAGCGGGGTTATAGCAATTTATGGATACAGTTATTCTACAGAATTTATCGACAATTAGTTATGTCGCTGATGGTTTGATGATCTGGAACTCTTGGTGGGCTTCTAAAAACTGCTGAACCTTCAACCCGAGGTAGTGTTGCAGTCTTTTTAATTCTGGTTCTTCAGAGTTTAAAGATTTAAGAGCACTCCAAATCCCCATGGCCCAATACTTATGGGACATCCCGCTAGATAGTTTGCATAAGATGCTAAATCCACGATCACTTTTGGGTGATTGAAGCATGATTAATCCATCCGCACCTTCTTTTGCAATCCAATCGCCTTTTAAGTCATCGACAATGTCTGCGTCGAGTCTTCTTCTGCCACTTACAAGTCTTGGGTGTTCTACCCAATTTTCTACGAGAGCTTTTGATGCGGGGTCTTCATCAGCTACCAGAGATTGATAGAGTCGAACCATGTCAACAGCATTTAAAATAACACTTTGTAACCCACAACCATCAGTGACAAATGAGATATTATTTTCTGTGATGGATTCAATTTTCTTTTTTAGAAAACCATTAATAGGATGATCTGGGTTTAAGTAGGTAGCGGAATCATAGTTATTGGTTTGACACGACCAAAGGTAACCTAAATGTTTTCCTGAACAGTTATGAAAAGTTTTTGCAGGAGGCAGGCCATCTGATTTTTGAATCGCCCGAAGATCTTTGTCCAGTGGATAAGATTCTGGGCACAAAAGAGAATCAAGATTTATGTTATTTTCTTTTGCGAGAGCGTGAACGGTTCTAAGATGGTCAAGTTCTCCAGAGTGTGAAGCAGTTGCAATTAGCCAACGATAATCTTTTTCGATAGGAACTTTTGCGGCAAGTAGTTGCCAAGGTTTTAAAAGTGATCTAGACACGATTTTTGAATGAGCTTGTTTTTTATTGCCAAATAGCAAGTTTTTATTTTGGTAGATGAGTGTAAATCCATGGATTTCTATTTCCGGGATTTTACCTCTCGCTATCCTAAACATGGGCCTATAAACATATGTAGACAAATGTAGTACTCCAGATTCTTTCTACATACATATTCTAGTATATGTTTTTGGTCAATGAACTGCTTTGAATGTCGATGGGTCGTTGGTTTTTGACCCCATAGCCAAAAAACTTCCTGCTGCAGACAAGTTTAGATGGTAAATAAAGGTACATGTTTTCTATTGAGTTCAACGGTTTTTTTTATCAAGGAAGCTTTGTAGTTCTTTGAAAGATTAGTGATATCAGTATGTTGTTGATGTGTGTATTGATGGTTTGAAGTTTTATTCTTTTTTCGTTTTTTATGTTTGTTTTGATCCATTTATACTGCGGTGATAAAATAAAGCTGTAAACCAATGGCGGGAATTATGACGAAAACTGAAATTCTAATGTGTGCTCCTAACTACTTTACTGTGGATTATCAAATTAACCCTTGGATGAAAGAAAATACCAAAGTTGATACTGATCTTGCTATGAAGCAGTGGAATGAACTAAAAAGTATTGTGCAAAAATATGCGGTTGTGAAAGAACTTACTCCACAAGCTGGAGTGCCAGACCTTGTCTTTACGGCAAATGCTGCCGTCATCAAAGATAAAAAAGCAGTGCTAGCTCGTTATCTTCACCCTCAACGCCAAGCAGAAGAACCATATAATTTAGAGTGGTTTGAACAAAATGGTTTTGAAGCCATTGAACCTCCAAAAGATATTTACTTTGAAGGTGCGGGTGATGCTTTGTATGACCGAATTAAAGGTGATCTATGGGGTGGTTATGGCCCAAGGACAGAAAAATCTGGTTTAGATTTTTTAGAGGAGGTAACAGGTGTCAAAGTTCATAAATTAGAGCTCGTTACAAAAGAGTTTTACCATATTGATACTGCATTTTGTCCTTTAGAAGGTGGGTATTTAATATATTACCCTCAAGCTTTTTCTGAGTCTGCACAAAAAGAAATAAAAGAATTTTTCCCTGCTGATAAAATCTTAGAAATTCAAAAAGAAGAAGCGGACCGTTTTTGTTGTAATGCAATTGATCTAAAAGAAGCGGTTGTCTTTAGTTACGCCTCTGAAAGAATGAAGAAACAGCTAAATGATTGGGGCTTTAAAGTTCATGAAGTAAATCTATCTGAGTTTTTAAAATCGGGTGGGTCTGCCAAGTGTTTGAGTCTACGAATTACAGAATAGTTTTTTATAAAAAACCCCCTTATTGATCGAATCAAAAGGGGGTAAGTGTTAATCAGTAAGTCACATAAGGTTTTGTATTATTGGCCTTCTTTTGTGCTTCCTACGCCTTTTTTCATGGTGTCCATGCCTTTTCCGGTTGCTTCTGATGCTTTCGCTTTCGCTTTGTCCATCATGCTTTTTGTGGTTTCATTCATTTTTTCTTTGATGTTTTTCGTGCCTTTATCCATCATTTCTTTTGTTGAGTCAGTTCCGGCTTTCATCGTATCCGTTGTGCCTTGCATAGCTTTCTTAGCGGTGTCAGTCATTTTGTCTTTCATTGACTCTGATTTTGATCCAGTCGATTCTGTTGTCGATCCCGCAGAGTTATCGGTATTCAAGTTGCTAACCGCTAAGTTTGCTTGACCTGTACATGCAAATCCCCAGCTCTCTTGCTTTTGTACAAAACCAGCAGCTTTTTCGTCACAGTAACCTTTTTGTAAGTCTGCTGACCAAATAGTGTTTGATTGAGCTCCTTCTGAAGGTTTGTGATAAATAACCTCACAAGACTCAGAGGTTCCATTATTGGTTCTAGTTACTTCGATTTTACGGACAACACTGCTTTTAGAGCATTCCACCATCGTAGAAGTTGTTTCAACAGCAAAAAGTGGAGAAGTTAAACATGCAGCTAAGATTATCAATCGTTTCATGAGGGGGTCCCTTTCAAGAGTGAACAAATAAAATTGAATAATTTATCTTAACAAATATCATAAAAAAATGCAGATAGGAAAATTAGTGCATTGTTTGGTAAGTCATTGAAAATGATTTAATAAGTAACTCTCTTTAGGGGTTTACGAAAGTTTAGGGTTGGTACTTAGATACCTCTATGTTTGTTTTTTTGAAGATTTCAAGAGAGCAGTCTTTCCGGTATGCTTCTCCATAAATAATTTTTTTAACATTGCCTAAGTTTATAAGTCTTTTTGCACAAGCTGTGCAGGGAAGGTGAGTGACAAAACAGATTTTTTCTGTGCTTCTTGGGCTATCACAGTTGATAACGGCATTTTCTTCAGAGTGGAGGCAGCCGCAGTTTCCAGGCTCATCTCTGTCACAATGATTATCCAAGCCAGTCGCATTTCCGTTGTAGCCTATGGCTAGAACTTTCCTGAAATCAGTGCTCGTGATAACCGTGCCTACTTGCAGTCTTGAGCAAGTTGATCTTTTTGCTAAAATTTTTGACAGCTGCATGTAAACATCCATAAAGCTCGGACGTGTATTATTTGTCATATTCTTCAACCCCTGCGTGTACTGCAGTACAATCAATGTAATTTTGAAGTGCGTGATCTTTAAGTGGTAGAGGTACATCAATTAAAGGTTTTATGGGTTTTTTGAATAGTTTCAACCCCTTTAAGAATTCAATGTCATTTTCGAATTTTCGTTTGATAATGCCTTTGATTGGGATTGGTTTAGTGGATAGACCGCAGTTGCCTCCAACAATATACACAGCGTTCCCTGTTCTTTTAAAGTTAAGGCTCCAATGTGGAAGGCCTGAGACAAAGTCTTGATTATAAATAATATTGTACGTCTTAACTTTTAGTTTTTTGTCATACTTCTGTGAAGATAGAGCGTTAAAAACTCTAGGAGCACCAAATGTAACAACATGCTTTAAATTAATTTTGTCTGAAAGTTCATGAGCCGCGATTTGAGCTAATGCTCCTCCAAGACTATGTCCTGCAAGAGTGATGCTTTTGGTTTGATGATTTCTTCTGCTAGAGACAGGTAGTGTGGCGAGGTAGTTATCAATATGTTCAGCTACCCATTTATACGCGTTGAAGAAACCTGCGTGGCCTCGAAGTCCATTAATAGATCGGTGCCAAAAATTCATATCGGTACTGTAATCTTGCCAGTTTTCTTCTGTTCCTCTGAAAACAAAAGTTAGCGAACTTCCAAAGTCAAAAAGATAAACTTGAGTACCCTTTTCATTGATGAACTTATAGTCGACAACACCTGCTTCTTTTTTTAGGTCTTCTAGTTCTCCGGTGATCTCTTCGGGGTCTGAATATGATAGTCTAGAAAGTAAAGCTAGTCGGTGAACTTCAATCCAATCAAGTGCGTAAAGATCAATAAGTGTTAAATCAGTGGAACTAATACCAGATTGAGATGTTAGTTCTCTTGATCGACACTGAATTAATGTTAGTATTAGGGTAGTAAATAATAGAAAAATATGTTTTTTAAGCAAAGCCTTCACCATTCAATATGAGGGTATAGTTTAGCATGATTTTCTAAGTGTTGATACCTGTTCATAAGAGAGACTATATAGTCGATGTTTTGTGCTTTTAACGCAGGAATTTGCCAGTAATTTCTAGACTTTTATGTTTTGAACGAGAATTTAGCATAGCTACCTATAAAACCTATCTCTATCAAAGAGTTTGGGTTATAAAATCATGAAATAATTGGTGGTGAGTTGGATATGTCGGGTCATTTTTATAAACATTGGAGCATACAGTCTGCTAAGACTGTGGATGATTTTAACCACCTTGCATCAGTGATCAAAGACAACAGAAATTTTGAAGCCGTAGAAAAACTTGAGTATGGTGATTACGGTTTGACAGAAATTGCAGGTGTCGTAAAAAATGCCATTCAACAAAACAAAAAAATAGCATTATATGCAGATTACGATGTTGATGGGACGATGAGTTGTGTCTCATGGGTTTGGTTTTTCAAAGCAATTGGTTTTAAAAATTATGAGTACTATATTCCTTGCCGGTTTTCAGAAGGTTATGGTGTAAATCTTGAAGCGGTTAAATCTCTCATTAGTAGAGGTGCTCAGTTAATTATTACCATGGATACAGGCATTACTGCGAACGAAGAAGCAGCATTTTGCAAATCAAAAGGTGTTGATTTTATTTGTACGGATCATCATGTTATCCAAAAAGAAAAAATGCCTGATTCACTTATTTTAAATCCAAAGATGCATCCAAATGAAATGTATCAAGAGTTATGTGGATGTGGAATTACATTTGTGTTGCTTCGAAAACTTGGTAAAGATTTTCAGATAACCCCTCAAGTGTGGAATGATATTTTAGCACTATGTGGGATGGCAACTATTTGTGATGTTGTGCCTTTAAATGGTGTAAACCACAAACTAGCAAAAATGGGAGTAGGTGCACTTGTAAAAAGTAACCATACAGTTCTAAAAACTCTCAGGCGTGCTGCAGGAGCTGAAACAGACCTAGATGAATTTGATATTGGTTTTAGAGTGGGGCCGAGAATTAATGCAGTTGGCAGATTAGAACACGCTCATTTAGTCATAAAAGCATTCGTAGAGAGCGATTGCCAGCCACTTATCGAACAAATGTCAGTTCTCAATGACAAACGAAAGCTCATTCAAAAAGAAATCTACGAAGAAGCATTGGTTATGGCGGAAGAGTATCGTGATGACCCAATCTTGTTCTTAGGGGGGGATTGGCATATTGGTGTGGTTGGAATTGCTGCTAGCAAAATTGCAGAAAAATTTTGGAAACCAACGTGGCTTTTTAATAAAGGTGAGCTAGTATGTAAGGGTTCAGCTAGAAGTGTTCCCGGGTTTGATGTTACCGGTGCTTGTATGGCAGTTGATAAGGGGCTTTTTGGTAAGTTTGGTGGTCATCCTGCGGCGGCTGGTTATAGCTTTTCCCCAGAGAATATTCCTGAAATTCGTAAACAGCTTATTTCTTGGAGTAGCAAAATAAAACTCCAAAACCCCAGCCTTTGGGAAAGTAAGCTTGATGTTGATGTAACATTAGAGACAAACCTATTATCAACAGATATTCTAGAAGTGTTTGATGGCTTAAAACCATTTGGTAATGGTTTTTCAAAGCCTGTTTTTAGGGTCGTTACAATGATTGAAGATCTTAAATTTTATAAAAACAAACATACTGCGGTTATTATTAGGGGAAAACGTGGGACACAAAAAATCATGTTTTTTAACCAAGTGTTAGATCAGTTAAATATCGGCGAAAAAACAGAATTTTTAGTTCAAATAGATAAGAATTTTTTTGCAGGACGCATGCAGCTTAATTTGTTTGGGGTGGACTTTAAATGTTTAAGTTAAACAAAAACTATATT
Source organism: Oligoflexales bacterium (assembly GCA_023301465.1). GTDB lineage: Bacteria > Bdellovibrionota_B > Oligoflexia > Oligoflexales > JALZUQ01 > JALZUQ01. The sequence continues at coordinate 40,211 of JALZUQ010000010.1, read as the reverse complement.
TATCATACGAAGTCTGGTTCATTTGAAAAAAACCCATTTGATCCAGCAAATCGAAATGCATTACTAGAAAAGCTACGCAAAGAGTGGTTGGCAAAGAAAGATTTTTCTTTTTTTGTTTCTGGGGTCAAGCAAATTAAACATTTATTTTTTGATATGGACTCCACGTTAATCACGGAAGAGAGTTTGACCGTTGCTGCAGAGGCTTTAGGTGTTTATGACAAAGTAAAAGAGATTACTCAAACCGCTATGTCAGGCAAAATGGACTTTGCTGAATCTCTTCGAGATCGTTTAAGTCTATTTGCTGGTGTTGATATTGCTCACTTTCGTAGTGTTGCCGAAAAACTCAAGCTGACTCCTGGAGTGGGAGAGTTTACCCAGCAGGCTAAGCAATTAGGTTGCGAGTTACACATTGTTTCTGGTGGTTTTAAGGTGGTTGCAAGTCGTGTTGCAGAAGAAATTGATGTGAGCTCTATTTGTTGTAATCAATTTGAGCTTGTTAATGACCGACTCACTGGCAAGTGGTTTGGGCATTTAGTGGACTCTAATCACAAGGCACAATGGCTAAAAGAGCAAGTGAAAGACCAAAGTTCAATGGCATTTGGTGATGGTGCAAATGATATTAAAATATTTGAGGCAGCAGATGTTGCTGTCGCAATAGATCCTCAAGATGAAGCTTTGGTGAGCTATGCTGATGGTGTGGTGCACAAACAAAATTTTCAATTTATAAATCAAGTCATGGACAGTATTTTATGCGAATAGATAAGATTATCGAAGCAAGAAGAACTTTTGCAATTATTTCTCACCCGGATGCAGGTAAAACTACCTTAACCGAAAAGCTACTTTTATTTGGTGGAGCCATCCAAATGGCTGGGTCTGTTAAAGCCAAAAGAAGTAAAAAATTTGCAACTTCCGATTGGATGGAGCTAGAAAAAAAACGCGGTATCTCTGTTACTTCGTCAGTCATGAATTTTACTTTTAATGATCATGAAATTAATCTTATTGATACGCCCGGTCACCAAGATTTTTCTGAAGATACTTATAGAACATTGACTGCGGTTGATAGTGCCTTGATGTTAATGGACGCAGGTAATGGTGTAGAAGCACAAACAAAAAAGTTGTTTCAGGTCTGCCAAGATCAGAAAACACCTATCATCGCTTTTATCAATAAAATGGACCGAGATGGTAAAGATCCATTTGAGCTTTTGGATGAAATCGAGAAAGTTCTTGGCATTAAGACTTGTCCAATTACTTGGCCAGTGGGTATGGGGCGTGAGTTTCAGGGAGTTTATGACCTCAAAAATAAAACCTTTTTATTTTTTGATCCAAAGGATGATCGTTCTCAAAAAATTGATGCACGTCATTTACCATTAGAAGAAGCTGTTTTAGCAAAAGAATTTGGTGCTGAAAAAGCAGCTAAACTAATGGAAGATGCTGAATTAATTTCTATGGCTGGGGATTCCTTTGATCATGAAGCGTATTTGGCAGGAAAACTTGCCCCTGTGTTTTTTGGGTCTGCTATTAATAACTTTGGTGTTGAGCGATTATTGAGTGCACTAATTGAGTTAGCACCGTCTCCAAAGCCTAGGCTTGCAAAAGAAAGAATTGTTGAACCGGATGAGAATAAGTTCACAAGCTTTATTTTTAAAATTCAAGCCAATATGGATCCAAAGCATCGCGATAGAGTGGCGTACATGCGAATTGTGTCCGGTAAGTTTGAACGTGGAATGAAAGCTTATGTCGTTAGATCGAAGAAAGAACATAGGCTTGGAAGGCCAACCCAGTTTATGGCTCAAGATAGAAGTTTAGTAGATGAAGCGTACGCAGGGGATATTGTTGGTATTCATGACCCTGGAGTTTTCAAGATTGGGGATACTCTTACACAAGGCGAAAGTCTCAACTATACTGGAATTCCTGTTTTTGCTCCTGAGCATTTTTCAAGGGTGGTCTTAAAAGATCCTATTAAATCAAAGCAACTCAAAAAAGCGTTGGATCAATTATCTGAAGAAGGAGCGGTTCAAGTTTTTAGGCCGGTTTTAAACAACGATCAAATTTTGGGTGTTGTGGGGGTGTTGCAGTTTGATGTTGCGAAATTTCGCATCATGAATGAATACGGTGTAGATGTTGACTTCCAGCCATTACGTTTTGAGACAGCAAGGTGGGTTTTTGCAAAAGAAGAAGATGATATGGAAAAATTTTGCAAAAGCATGGGAGATCTCATTTGCATGGATCAAAAGAAACAAAGGTGTATATTAGTCGACCAAAATTGGCGTATAAAAATTTGGCAGGAACGCCATGAAGGAATACAGTTCGAAAAAGTGAGTGATGTTTAACCAAATATATTTTTAACCTGGGTATTCCGCCTTTACTTGACACAGAGGTTTTAGGAGTCCATATTAACGTAGTTAAAAATGTTTTTATATGAGGTCTAATTATGATGATGCGAATCGGGATGATCGTTTTATTTGGTGTGGTGAGTTTTTTCACTCCCGGACAAAACGCAGTTGCAGGTGTAATCGGTAGTGATTACGAAATCTTTAACCCAACTACAGATGGTGTAGATTTTTTGACTGTTGAGTCAGCTGCTACCCTGAAAAAAGGCCAATTCAATTTAGGTCTTATGTTTGACTTTGTTCACAGTGCAGATCCTCAAAATCTCCCTGCTGGAACAAGAGAAGACGAAAGCGTGCGTAATGATATCGGTGACCCTTCTGATTATATGATTGTTGGGCACTTTAGTATTGCAGTGGGATTGATGGAAGGCTGGAGCTTTGGTTTAAGTTTCCCTACAGTTCTTACTCAAAACTTTGATGTTGATACAAATAGCAACAATAACTTAGAGGGATTACTCGAAGTTAGAGCAAACACAAAGTTTCGTTTCTTAGGAAATGACCGTCAAGGTTTAGCGATTATTGGTCGTGTTAACTATAACGTTCAAGAGCCAAACCCATTCGTTGGTAATGATCCAAGTTTGATCTTCGGTGCTGACCTTGTTGCGAATGCTGACGTCATGAACTGGTTAAGCTTTGCTTTCAACGCTGGTTACCAGTGGAGATCAGCAGGTGATGATGTTGCCGGAAACTATAGACCATTAAACAATATGATTACTGGTTCAGTTGCTCTTGCATTCCACCTTACTCAGAACACTTCATTCCTAACGGAATTCTACGGTGCTGGAACAACAGAAGAAACTTCTTCAGTAACTGATAGAATTCAGTCTCCTTTTGAAGCTCTTTTTGGTATGAAGCATAGCTGTGGCGAAAATGGATCGAATATCCATTACGGTGTTGCAACAGAAATGAGCCATGGTATCAACACTGCTGATTATCGTGTTTATGCTGGTGTTAACTGGCACTTCGGTGCTGCAAAAGCAATGGCACCAAAATACACTCCTCCACCAGCTCCAAAGCCAATGCCAATGCCAGCTCCAATGGTGAAAGCTCCAGAGCAACCAGCTCAAACAATCACTGTTAAAAACATCAAGTTCGCATCTGGTTCTGCTGTTATTAGCAAAAACGCAACAACTCAAGCTGAGTTGAATCGTGTTGTAAAAGCATTAAAGCAAAGACCTTTTACTTCTGTTGAAATTGCCGGCCATACTGACTCATCAGGTTCTGATGCTTTGAATAAAAAACTAAGTCAAAGACGTTCAAATGCAATTAAAGCTGACCTTATTCGTCGCGGTGGTTTTGATGGATCAAAACTAAAAGCAATGGGTTACGGTGAGTCTCAGCCAATCTCAAGCAACGCAACTGCTTCTGGTCGTGCTACAAACAGACGTGTTGAATTTAAAATCTTTCAATAAGCCGGTCTTTGCACAGTGAAATGTGCTTAAGAACTAAGCTAAAAAGAAAGCTCTCCCTCTTAACGGGAGAGCTTTTTTTTGTTAAAAGACAAGGAGAAACTATTTATATTTAAAAGGTAGGATTACGATGAAGCATTTTATATATGCGTTAGCTTTTTGTTTTTTTGGTGCGTTTGCACATGCACAAGAGACTACTACATTAGATCAACTGGTTGAGGATGTAGAGGGTAAAGGTGCTCAGTTAAGAGTTCACGGAGTTTATGAAGCGTATGGGCTATATGTATTCTCATGGTGGAACCCAAAGAACTTTTTTGATCGCTATGATTTCCCTGTTTATAGTAAAGACTTAAACCTGAGTGACTTTAAACTTAAGCGTCACGATAAATTACTTGTTCAAGGAGAAGTTGAGTCTAAGGGTAGGGGGCCTGAACATCTTCGAGTCGAGACCCTAAAAGTTTTGAAACGATATACTGGGCATGGAACAGAGGCTCACCCTAGAAAAATTGATCTAGGTGATCTAGTCAAAAAAAGCCGAGCAGTCTTTAAAATCCATACCATCTCAAAAACCAAAGTAAACGGAGCTCCAAATCATTTGCTGGTAGTAGAGTACAAAAAAGTAGTATTACCAATGTTTGTTTCAAAATGGTCATCTGATTTAGATGAACTTTCACGAAATGATAGTGTTGAAATGAGCTTTAAGTTACGTCGTTCACCAAAATCACCGCCTCATCTATTTTTAGACAATTCACAGCCAACAAAACGACTTTTGAATATAAAGGATCAAAATACAAAGCCTGCTGATATTACAGGTTGTCTTGTTAGGTTTCCAAAGAGCCCACAAATTAAGTTCGATGTTTTTGCGGTGACACAAACAGATAAATGGGGCCATGTTCGTAATTATACTCTCTTAAATTTTAGTGACTTTAAATTATTTACGGAGATGAGAGAAAAAATTGCTAAATTATGGGCAAGTGAAACAGACAAATCTAATATCGAGTTTAGAAGAGGACGTTTTATAAACTGTTCACTTCAATTAAGAGTAAAAGGGACTTTTAATGTTGTTTCTTCCAATCAGGCAAATCCACAGGTTTTAATTTCGTCTTTAGATGATATAGAAGTTATTCGAAAATAAGGAAGTGAATATGAGTAAATGGAAAGTTTATTTTAACCCAAAATGTTCTACTTGCAGAAATGCAGCGAAGTTTTTAGATGACGCAAATATTTCTTATGAAACTTATGAGTACATCAAGCATGGACTGACGGCTAGTGAAGTGAAGCAACTAAAGAAAACCCTGAAACTTTCATCATACCGTGAAATGATGCGTGTAAAAGAATCGTATTACTCAGAGAATAATTTAGCGGAAGCTGATGAAGCAAAACTAGAGTCAGCTTTATTGGAATGCCCAAAGTTACTTCAACGACCAATTCTTATCCAAGGTGATCGTGCCATGATTGCACGTCCCGTAGAGAAGTTAGAGCAACTATGAGAGACAACCCAAAGAAGCTGTCTTCTATCGACCATGTGGCAATATGTGTAAAATCAGTGTCAGAGTCTATTGCGTGGTATAGCTCAAAGTTTGATTGTGAGGTGATATACTCAGATGATACTTGGGCGTTTATTCAATTTGGCAATATTAAGCTTGCTCTTGTGAATGCCGAGCAACATCCTGCTCATTTAGCCTTTGAGGTTAAAGATGCAAGTGAGTATGGAAATGCCAGCAAACACCGTGATGGCTCAAAATCAGTTTATATTCACGACCCGTCTGGAAATGCTGTAGAATATATTGAGTACTAATAATGAGGCACATGATGCGTTTACTATTTTTATTATTTTTTGCACTGAGCTTATTTTCTTGTAAGTCCATCGTACGTTCAGAAGATAGCGATGTTTTAAATTACGAAGTAATGAGTTTGTGTGATGATGTGAAGTCAGTAGATAGTTGTCGATTAAGAGAGTTAAACTCTGAGTGTGAAACGACAAAAAAATGCATTCAAAAAGAAAAACTAGGCGAACAGATCATTTCAGAGAGCAAAGCCGATATATGGCTTTGCTCCTGCGAGTAATTATTTTTTTAGATCTGGTATAGCAACATCTTTAAATTCGTCGCTACCTTTCTTTAGTTCTTCAAGAGCTTGCTTAACTTTTTCGTATGACAAGCCTTCATATTTATTTGCAACAATATCTTCTAGTTTTGCCATTTCATCTTTGAACTCGCAGACATGCCCACAAAGTTTAAACTCAATTTTAACTTCAGTAAAAGTGTTGTTTTCCACATTCGTTGAATCCTTTGGGGTAAGGTCAGGATATAATGAGTAACCTGTCGGAAAGTGAATAGTTTTGCAGTTTCCATCAATACAGTGATCAAAAGCAAATCCTTCAAGATTTTCACTAGATTTGATTTGTGAGCCATTTGATAAAGAAAAGCTTGAAGATTTATTAGGGTCAAAGATATAGCTTCCTTGTTTAAGTTTTATTGGCAGGCCATTTTCATCTCTTATAATTTGAAGTGAATCGCTACCTATAATAAGCATGTCGGCTTTAAAGGTTGGGTTTGGATTGAGGTTCTGCGGTTGTTGCGTAGCAAAAGTAGGGTTCACATTTAGGCCTTTTAAGCTATTTTGAATATAGTTTTCAAGATACTCTTTTTCTATTTTATCAGTTGCAGTGAATTGATAAAAATCTTTTTCAACAGTAAATCCATTTTCTTCTGAAGGTAGCGTTTTTTGACCAATATGTTGACCGTCTTTATTTTTAATTCTGACTCTGATAACTGGAACTCCCTTTATCTCATGCTTTTGTCTAAAGGCTTCCCATTCAGGAGAAAACCCAGCTTTGCGATTTCCGTTTTCGTCAAAATCATAAAATGGGGCTGTGTTTTTATGGTCAATGAGTTTTACTTTTGGGTCATTAGCATACTTTTTTTGTAACTCTTTATAGATTGGGTCAAATCTGACACATGGTGGACAATGTTTGGGGTTTGAAATAAGTGTGATTTCTACTTCCTTAACATCTTCAGTCTGTTGAGTGCTACCTAATTGACTTCGGTTTTGTGTGCTTTGGCAATAAATAAGTGACGAAAGTGCAACGGCAATAACAATACTATAGGCTTTCATGATATTCCTTTAAATTTAAATAAGATGTCATTTTATCGGAAGGATTTTTAAAGTCTAAATCACTATTTTCTTATAATGTGATAATCAAAGGTGATTTGGTTTTATGGGATAGAATTTGCCTAGTTATAGTCACTTAAGTACTGACACCAAAGGTTTTTAGTAAAAGGAATGCTGAGTGTATTACAAGGGTTGGACTGTGTTTTCTAAAGACTGCCGTTTGAGAATTTTATTAGCACATTGCTTGTTGCGTTTTATTAATCTTAGGTAATATATCGCGTTTTTATATGCGATGTGCTTTACTTTTTTATCGCTTGAAAGTTTATAAAGACTAGTTTGTTGAAGAGCTTGTTCATACAAAATTTCATTTGATTTTTTTGTGCAACTTATCTCTACGGTAGCATCTGAGTAGTTTTCTAAAAAATGAAGCGTAATATATGACCTGTGAATCTCACCGACTTTAATAACTATATACTTTTCTTTTTTTTGTTTTAATGTTGTTTCAATGTTTTGAATGAAAATAATGTTTCTTGGTTCAGAAACTATTTCACGAAGTAAGTATTTAGGTTGTTCTAAAAAAACTTCATAATCGATAAGATAAGAACTAAAATTTTCATTTTGTTCAAAATAGGATTTACTGGGAAAAGGAAAATCTTCTTTACCTAAAGCATTTTCTTGAAATGCAATATTTCTATTGATGATATTTAAACAATCTTTATGGAGATGAATATCTTCAAGACCAAGACTCGAAGAACACTTTTCACACGAGCAGGAGAAACCTTGCCCTTCTTCCATGACTACAATATTTTTAAAGTTTAAAATATTTTCAAAATAAGATTCACTTTTATTTGACTCTGAATGTTTTTCTCCAATGATATAGATCACATGATCATCGAGCTTTATTTTTGAAACCCCTCCAATGGATTGCTTACTTGCCATATCAAACGCTTTATCAAGTATTGGTTCTTGAATATTTAGGTCAAATGAATACAAGTGGAGTTGAGGGTGTTGGTATTCATATTTCTTTTGAGCAACACAAAGTGATGTCACAAAGAAATACAGTAAGGTGGCATAGATAAATTTCATAGGCGAACTGTATCATATTTAAACATATTGTGCATTTAATAATCAAAAAATCATAACAGTCTAATATAATTAATTTAAATCTATGTTTTTAAGTCAACTCACTATCAACTGACAGGTTTTAGACAAAAGACCTTTTTCGCATGATAATTTATATTAATAGTTTTAGTTAGTTGTAGGGTTCTTTGTTGGCATGCCTTTTGGATAATAAAGGGTATGAAATTACTTATTCAAATGGCTTTATTGCTCTTGTCGCTTGCAACCGTGGGGTGCCAGCCTGAACTTATTCCAATTCAGCAACAAGGTGGGATTCGAGATGACTCAGTTGTTGATATTGATATTCCAGATAAACCCTCTTCTTTTGATGATAGTGATAAAGATGAAATAAAAAACATTGGCTCAAATAACAAGGAGCAACTTCAATATATTCCAGCAACCGGTACAGATCAAAGTTTCCCGTCTACTAAAATAGGTTGTAATAACTCTGGTGTTGATTTTGTCAGAGCAGATATCGACCCCAAAAAACCAAATACAAACTATTACCGTTTTCATTATCAGCACATTCAAAAAGATCCTGAGCTTCCAACATTTATTTTTATTCAGGGTGGTCCCGGCGGTGATGGAATTGTATCTCTTGAGTCGTACCAAGAACTTTTCCCAGCGAATTTAGTTTTGTTAGATCCACGAGGTTTAGGTTGTAATGTTTACAATGGAGCGTTTAATGAATTTGTAGATGATATGTCATCTATAAACTATGCTCACGATATTATTCAAGTCATTAAAAAATTAAAATTGAATCAATATATTGTGGTGGGTTCTTCGTACGGAACAAAAGTCGCAACAATGTTAAGTCACTTTACTGAAAAATATGACATGGTTCCACCAAGTACAGTGATTCTTTCTGGTATTATGGGAGTTCATGAGTTTACAACCAAGAGTTATTATCACTTTTTTCAACAAGTTTGGAATACGATTGTGAGTTTTCCTATTTTTAACTTACTAACAACAGCTACCAGAAACCTCATTCAAGTAGTTCGTTTTTATCCACAAGCACTAGCAGATATTATTGTCAATAGAATGCGAGGCAATATTATTGGTCTCATGCAAGAGGTTATGTATTTAGGAAATCTTGATAACATCAATACAAATAGTTTTGAGTATCAACAACGTTTAGCGGACTTTACTGGAGAGTCGTATACAGGTCCACCACCTGTGGAAGTCATTGGTGCTGATTTAGTTTATTTTCACATTACTTGTCGAGAAAGACCTCGCACTGAAATTGATAATGTAACCTTTGATCTAAATGGCCAATTGCAACTTATTAGACAACCTGAAGATAGAAGCTGTGATACTGAGTACCGTGGTGTTAGAAATGAACTTTACACACCTGCAGATTATCCAGTAAAATCTCCGGTAGTTTACTTTCAGGGAACACTAGACCCTGCAACTACCCTAGAATGGGCAGAAACTCATTATGAAGCTCAGTCAAGAGTTCACGGTGATAAGCACTTTCTTCGAGTTGAGTCTGGTGGTCACGGTACTATATTTTCAGAACTTGCTGAGTGCCGAGAAGAACTTATGGTTCAAATCATGAAGCAAAACTATGATTTTTCAAATATCCTTGATGATTCTAATAACTGTAAAAATTAAGTTTACTCGCCTAAACAAATTCCATGAGCTCTCGCTACTTTTAAGTAGGGATCTTTTGGGCCGATCTTTCTTCTTTTTCCTTTGATTTCATCAAACCTGATTTCTCGCATCATATCATCAGTCATGCTTACAATAAACCCGTGGCGTCCAGCTGCAATGCGTTCAATTGCTTCAGACGCATAACGGTTTGCAAGTATGGCATCTTGAATGCAAGGTGCACCACCACGTTGGATATAACCTAAAATCGTCGACCTCATTTTAAGGCCTGTCTCCTCATGGAGGAGTTGAGCAAGTTCATGAGAAGCACCTCTAAGGACTTTATCTCCTGAAGCGGTTTGAAACATCGTGCGTTTATGCTCCTTTGCAAATGCCCCTTCAGCAATAACGATGGTGCTAAAATGTTTGCCAGACTTTCTTCTGTCATCAATCATCTTTGCAACAATACTAGGATCATATGGAATTTCAGGAACTAAAATTCCATGTGCGTATCCAGCAATTCCTGCATGAAGTGCAATATGTCCCGAATCTCTTCCCATCACTTCTAAGATCATCACTCTTTCATGTGACTCGGCACTTGCTTGAAGTCTGTGAAGAGAATCAGCAGCAATTTGAACTGCTGTTTGAAAACCAATGGTAAGTTCGGTTGCTTCTAAATCGTTATCAATAGTCTTAGGAATTCCAACGATAGGAACACCAACTTGATTAAATTCTGCAGCAATCGTTTGAGTCCCATCGCCACCAATTACCACAAGTACATCGATGTTGTGTTTTTTGAGTTTGTTTTTAACGGCCTCAATAATTTTGTTTTGATCTTGTTTTGAGTTTTTGTGAAATGGGCTTCCACTGTTACAGGTTTGTAAAATCGTTCCACCATCAAACTGAATATCGTCTACTTGTTTTGAGGTTAGGTCAAAAATTTCACCATCTTCATCCCAGAGCCCGTTAAAACTTTTTTTGACTCCTTTTACATGGATGCCTAATTGCTCGCTGCATTTGACTAGTGAACGGATAGCTGCATTCAATCCGGGGCAGTCACCACCTCCGGTTAGAATTCCAATAGTTTTATTTGTTTTGTTTTTATTCATCTCTATAGAGTACTGAATCAAGTGTGATGAGTAAATATACATTTTTAAGGCAAGATACTTAATTTGCTTGTGATTGTTTTGGCAAAGAGTTACAAATTGACTAACTAGCCAGTCAAAAATTATCTAAACTCGGGGGAGGGTTTTATGGGGATGGTAGAAAGTCGCGTTCAAAGCGGTTTAAAAGCAATAGCTTGTGTGCTTTTATTCAGTTTGGTGAGCTGTGGAGTTCCAACAGAGAGCTCTGATGTGAAAGTCGTAGGTGGAGACTTTGTAAAGCCAAATTCTTTAATTGCTAAGCATACAGTTGCATTGCTTGATAGCAAGCTTCGTGTTTTCTGCTCTGGCACCATCGTAAATGATGAGTTTGTTTTAACAGCTGCTCATTGTGTTACAAAGCGAGCAAATGTTAAATTTATTGGTTTTCATAATGATTTTTATGAGATGTCCACAAAAACAAAACTCGACGTTATCAAAAACAAACTACGCAAAGTAGCAGGTATTTATGAACACGAAGACTTTGAGTTAGACCCCGGTATTTTTGGTCCTAAATATATTCTCACGCAAGACCCTGTAGAAGATATTGCTTTGATTCGTTTTAAAGGTGGGTATCCTGAGTCTCATAAAGCTGTTGAGTTAGCGACAAGTGATATTCTGTCAAAAGCTGATACTGTTTATATGGCAGGTTTTGGGTTGCAAGAAGGTCCAAAAATTGACCCTATAACCGGTCAAAGATTAAGACCTGAAAACCCAGTGAGTGGTCAACTAAAGTTTGTTAGAACACTTGTATCTTTAGAGCATGAAAAAGCTCAAGAGATTTCAACTGAGTATTTTGGAAACGCAGTATGCAATGGCGATTCTGGTGGCCCTATGTTTAGAGTTGTAAAAGAGGGTGCGGCTAAAAAGCTAGTTCAAGTTGGAATTGCATCACGCTCAAATTGTATATCACACGCTTCTCACACAAATGTTTTTTCTTATATGGATTGGATACAAAAGACTATCGACGAAGAGTCTACCTTGTAATATTCTTGATCAATTAAAGATTTCGGCTCGGTGAATTAAAATCACCGAGTTTTTTTTGTCTTGATGACTTATTGCCACGGTACTCTCTGTATTCATTATTCTCTGGTTGAAAATCTTCTAGTAGTTCGGGGTCAACCTCAAACCATTCATCTAAAAGTTTTTGCTCTAATTCATCATCAGGTTCAGCAGTCCCGTCTTCTAAAGACCTTAGGTATTGTTCAAGCTTTGGAGTTAAGCCGTAGTCGTCTTTAGGCTTGTCAGGTGAAGGTTGTCTGTTATTTGTAGCTTGATTATTTCTGTAAGCGATAGACTTAGAATTTGTAAATTTTTTGGAGCTAGGTTTAGCGTGCCAGTCGAGTAGGATCTTTTGTGATCTTAAAGTGACAACGACTTTTTTTCCTTCAATGGAGTTTAGCTTAAGCCCCTTGAAAGCTTTAATGCGTTTACCAACAGAAACCACAATTGTTGTGTTCTTTTTCTTGTCTCTAATCAGTGCTACGCCTTTTGAAGTTTTGTTTTGGCTGCCGCCAATAATACCGGCAACTTCAAATCGCTCTTTCACTCTGCTATTTGAGAATGCAGAAGTAGCTACAAGTGCAGTTAAAGTAATTGTTAGAATTTTAATTTTATATGGCAATCTCTCAAACCTTTTTAAGCTTTTCTAAGACATCTTAATATATTTTATGGGTATAATGCAAGGCTATTGAAACCATGACCCCTATCAACATTAACCCAACAGAGATGAGGATTGTATTAATGAAGTATTTTCGGTGGTTTATAGACTTTAAAGATTGAAAAAATTTATAATGAGCCCAAGTAAGCAAACCCCCAAAAAGGCCAGAACATAAGCAATCTGTCACCCAGTGAGCTCTATGAATGACTCTGCCGTAACCTACAGAAAAGGCAGCTATTGCGATAGAAATCAAAGCTAGAGCTTTTAGCCATGTTGGTTTTTTAATAAGCAAAGGAATCACCCCAAGTAAACAAATGACTGAGATGGAGTGCCCTGATGGCATGCTGCTATGGAGGGTGATTATTTTATCAGAAGGTAACATCAAGTGATGTAACTCAAACCATTTTGGAAAACCTTCGGCTCCTTTAATGAACCAATCATGAGGTCTGGGGCGTGCAAATATAATTTTTAAGGTACGTGTTAAGCCTAGGCTAAGTAAAATAGTATTGCTGTAGAAAAAAATATGCTTATGTCTAAGAGCATAGTCTTCGGAGTATTTGTTGCTTGTAAAGTAGTAATATAAGCTCCAAGCAAGAGCTACCCATGTGATATCCGTTAACCCCGGGCGACCATTGATAAAGACGCCTTGGTCAACAATTTCACTCCACCACTGCATAAAAGGTGTGGCGTTTTGAATCCACTCGAGGGTCAATGACTTATCATAAGGTGATGCGGCAACCAAGCACACGAAGAACAATGTTGAAAAAAGCAAAAAAGCTGTTTCAGTGTTAATAGTTTGCTTTTTAATCGGTAGTTTGCCGTTATTCATTTTGTTAGCATAACTCATGCAAAATTTTATCAGAAGAGTTTATGTATAAATTTATTCAATTTTCATTTTTATTCATGTTGCTAAGGTTTTTTTGGGCATATTGGGTTCCATTTGGAAATGATGAGGCTTATTACTGGGACTGGAGTAGAAGCCTTATGCTTAGCTACTATGATCATCCTCCCATGGTAGCGTGGGTGGGAAAGCTGGGAAGCTTGCTATTAAGTGACTATAGTTTCCATAGTAGGGCTTTAGTGCCTGTTCTGCATTTTTTGATAAGTATTCTCCTTTGTTGCATCACTCAGAACCTTTCGCAAAAGTCATCATTAAGTAGATCGCAGTATATCGCGATGTTTTTGATGATTCAATTAGCACCTATTTTTTCATGGGGTGGGGTCTTTTTATTGCCAGATATTGGGCTCATTTTTTGGGTAGTTCTAGCAGTTTATATTGGTATAAAAATTTTGTTTTCAAAAGATGCTTCAGTATGGGCATTTATATTTTGGGGTGTGTGTGCTGGAATGGCTCTTAATTCAAAGTACCATGCTCTTGTGATTATGCCATTTCTATACGTATACGTTTGGGTAAAAAGCTATCAGAGAAATCATGCTGGGTTATTTGCTTTGGCTTTTTTAGTGGCTTGTATTGTGAGTGCACCTTTATGGGTGTGGAACTCTCAAAATGACTGGGTAAGCTTTTCTTTTCAAACAGCACACTGTTTTTCGGGAATGAATATAGATATGATTCGAGGATTTAGAGTCATTTTCGCTCAATTGCTATTAGTGAGTCCGTTTATTTTTGTTTCTTTTTTCATGGTGAGCTTACAAGGAAGTAAGCTCCAATACGGGAGTTTGTTAAGATGGCTTAGCGTACCACTATGGGTTTTACTTATGTGTTTAGCATTTGTAAAAGAGGTGCTGCCTCATTGGGTGCTGGTTAGTTATATTCTTTCACTTCCTCTGATTGTGTTGCGTGTCGAGAGCATATCTAAATACTGTAAAATAAATTTCTGGGTGTTTGGTAGCCTTTGTTTATTGGTCCCTTTCTTAGCCGGTTCGGTGACGGTTACAGACTTTGTCTCTACTAAGTTTTTGAATTCTCGTCCTGCCGGTATGGGTGAGATTACTCTTTGGAAAAAACTCAAGCCCATCATTGATCAAGAAATTAAAAAGACTGTTAAAGTAAACAGAAGTAACTGTCATCAAAAAATCATGATGGGTAGTTTTAGGTGGTGGTGGACTGCACAGTTGTCACTTCTTTATCCCGGTCATAAATTATTTAACTTTGACCATAAGATTTCGTTTTATGACTTTAGAGATAAAGGTGTCTTAGAACAGCTTAAAGGTTGCCCCATTATGTTAGTGGGCCAAAGAAAGTACTATTCATCTTCAAGGTTATCTAAGTATTTATCGATTCAGAGCAAAAAAAATATTGCAATTCCATTACACAATGACCGTGAATCCGTGATAGTTCATGCCATTATTCTATAAAATTTGCACTTGGTCCAATTTGATATTTTTTTGAAAGTACTTTGTTTATATTTTTTAAATCAGACTTTTTTAAAATAATTTTTCCTCCTGCAAAGCTAAATTGAAACTCTGTGAAATCTTTTTTGATATTTGATAAGAGTTCTCTTAGGTGGTTTAAATTTTTCGGTTTTTGTCCGTTTACATTTTCGAGGATGGCTGGGCTAAATTGCTCGTATCCTTGGGTGTAGTCAGTTGGTAGTACCTTTTGAGCTACTACATAACGCCCTTCAGTGGGTGCGGTGAGAGGGTCATCTTTTTTTATGACCCTGACAAATTCACTTGGGCCAAATTTACTCCACTGATCTCCGTACTGGTACATATAAGGCACGGAGAGCTCTACAAATACAACCCCTCCATAAATAATATGATCTAATTTCCAGCTAGTTGGGTCATAGTCATGAAAGTAGCGAAGAACTTTTCCGCGATTAGAGTTTTTTTGAACAAGCTTGCCATCAACACTGATCTCTTTGCCATCTCGCCATACCTTGAGTTGAACTTGAAATCCAGCCGGTTTTTGAGATAGGAGATAATTAAAGTGAACCTGCGACCAGTTGGGATGCTTCATTTTTGCGGTGTTTGATATTTTGACTCCATTAACAGATAAAATTATGTCTCCACGTTTGAGCTTATTATAGAAATCAGAATGTGCGTGTACTTTTCCTACGACAACACCGTGTGAAAATGATTGTGCTTTGTAATATAGTCTTTTTTGAGGTGATACGAGGTTATATAAAATGATTCCTAGATGACCACTTCCAACATAGTCTTTGTTTGAGTATTCCTTTACAAAAAACTTGATGATTGGAAGATTTATGGCAGATAGTTCGTTTTTATAAAATCCTTGAGTGATGCCAGATAGTTTGTTTTGACATAAAATGGGTTCTCCCCCACCGAGCTGATTGCTGGTTGTTTCAAATCTGAGTCCAATAGAGCCGTAGGTACTGTAGGAGGAAGCGATAATAGTTGGTCGACTAAAACGGACTGTTTTGATTTGTACTTGCTGTTGGCTGCCAATATCAAGGGCTTGGCAAGTCTCTCCAAACTTGGGTTCTTGTCCAAACTCAATAGCCTTTAAAGTGGAAAGAGCTTTTTTAGTTCTTTCATCACTTGCAGTTAAAATCACTAAATTCAACTCATAATCTATTTTTTCTACTTCTATTGGAAGCTTTACAGAAGATTGTGGAAGCTGGATATCTATTCTTTTGTAATATGTTAGTTGGTCAGCAGTCGAAAGTATCTTATTGTTTCCAAGAAAAACTCCATTAAACGCTTGGGTCGAAACCGACTTCATATTCCAAGGGGACTTATAGTCAGGAGACTGAGCTGTAGAAATAATCTTGACGATGGAGTTTCCAAAAAGTGTTGATGATAAAAATAAGGTTGTAAATATAAGAAATTTCATTTTTGTTCCTCGTTTGCTGTTTGATTAACAAAAACAGCACCATCCACATCTTTATTTTCTAACCAGTAGGGTGGGTCGATACGATAACCATTGATGATTTCTGTATGTGCTTGTAGGGATGCTTGTCTATGTAAGATGATGTCAGGAAGATCATTATAAAAACCAATTTTTATAAAGTCGTCTGTGGCATTTTCAATCTGATGTTTTAATTCGTCTAAGGAACTGATCTCAGTGTCGTTCACTGATTTTACCACGGAGTGTCTAGGGGTTGTGATATTGTTATTGATTGGGTGGGGCATGGTGCCTCCTAAAACAATAATATCTTTGTTGTTTGCAACTTCTGGAATGAACTCATTGTAATAATGGATATATAAAAGAGAGAATGGAGCATCGGTATACCATTTGTTCCCCCAAGTTTGTAAGTATTCTCTAGAAAGCATATTAAATAAAAGTCCTGCATACACATAGAATCTAGGGTAGCGGCCATAATAGTGTGCTGGATCATATGACGTGACATCAGTACTCAGGTCCGTTTTTACCTCAATGGTTTTTTCGTTTCTAAAGATTTTGTAGGTGATGGTTTCTCCTTGCATTTTCATATCAAAAATCGTTTGTAAAGAGACTCTTTCACCGTAGAGTTCAATCTTACCATCGTCACCAATAGCATGACCATCTACTTCAAGAATAATATCTCCCACTTCTATTTTTGATTTTGCAGATGAAGCAAGTTCAATATAAGAAACAAGGGCTCCTTGTTTGTCTTTTGGTAATTTCAAAGATTCTCTTAAGCTTGGATTAGAGGTGGCCCACTCTTGAATGTGAATCCCAGAATAAGGATGACCATCGTATTTACCATCTTTGATGTCTTTGAGGAATCTTTCAACAACAGGGGTTGGAATAATGTAACCTGTGTTTTGTGCTTGAGTAAACGCTTGGAAAGCTACCCCTACAACTTTTCCATTCTGAACGACAGGGCCGCCACTATTTCCCGGATTAATGGCTGAGTCTACTTGAATCATTAAGTGTTGATGAAACCCTGAGTGTGTGTATTTTGCGTAGCGAAGCCTCGAAACAACACCTTCGGTAGTGGACACTTGTTCTCCACCCACAGGGTACCCAACGGTAGTGACAGGAGATAATAGCTTGGGGACATTGCCAAATTTTGCAGGTGCTATGCTATAAAAATACTTTGGGTCCTCTACTTCTAAAAGAGCTAAGTCATTATCATGGGCAATAAAAATTACTTTTGCAATTTTCTTTTGCGAATCTCCGTCTCGAATAACCGTGATATGCCTTCCGTTTGCAACTACGTGGGCGTTGGTCATAATGTGGTTATTACCGATATAAAAACCGGTGCCACTACTCTGTATGTTTTGCTTGTGATTCCATGGATAAACAAAATTTGGGTTTTTGTGGGTCGTTTCAATTTTAAAAACCGAACGTCTAAACTTTGATAAAAAACGATTTTTCTTTTTGTGGGTGCAAGCATTTGGTAGGAAGGAACAAAGAATCAATAAGATAATATGCAAAATAGACTTTGATTTGATATTCATGAATAGAAGGCTCCTCGTATTGGTGTTATCCAAAGTTTTTCATCCAGCTGGTTTTATTTGTGATGTTTTGAAGGTAAGGGTTCAAAGTCAAAAGTTCTTGAAAAGTCACAGATTTTTGTGGTGCATATGCATGCCCGGGATAAAGTACTGTTTGTGGGTCAAGTTTCATAAGTTTGTTGGTTAAACTATCGTGAAGTTGATCTACGTTTCCACCCGGTAGGTCAACTCGCCCGCAGCCATTAATAAATAAAGTGTCACCAGCAAATAAGCAATTATTCCAAAGTAAACACACGCTTCCAGGGGTGTGCCCAGGAGTGTGAATGAATTTTAGTTTTTGATTCCCAAGTTGGTAGTCTTCTCCACTTTCAATGGTTTGAATTCCTGAAGGTGCAATTTTTGTAATGGTTAAGATTCCGTCTTTTTCTTGGGAGTGACATAAGACGGGTACATCAAATTTTTTGAGTAATTCGGAGACCCCTTCAATATCGTGTCCCCAGAGATGACCGCCGCAATGATCTGGATGATAATGGCTGATGATAATAGAAGTGAGTTGGTATTCGTTTTGTTCAATAGTATCGGTGATGGTTTTGATGTCCCACGCAGGGTCAATTACCATGCATTTTTTTGAAGCTTTATCCGCAATAATATAGCAGTAGTTTTCCATGGGGCCCAAGAGCAACTGATGGACTTTTAAATCACTATGCTGCATTTTTAGACTCCTTAGTGGTGAGGTGGACATCCTGATTGAAAGGTTTATTGTATGCAAGTCAATGACTTACCGCAAGTAGAAGCCCCTTAAGTGGGCTATTGGCAATTCTCTCAAAGTGTGATTATATGGTGACCTCAAATGACGCGAGAAGCGAGGAGCGATAGAAATGGCTAAAAAAGGCAATAGAGAACTTATTCGTTTAGTATCAACTGCTAAGACTGGATACTTCTACACGACCACAAAGAAAAAAGGTCAAGAAAAAATGAAACTCAAAAAGTACGATCCAAAAATTCGTAAACATGTAGAGTTCAAAGAAGCAAAAATTAAGTAACTGTTTTTAAGTTGTCTTTTCAAACAACTTATCAAGTTGCAAATAAAGCCGCGGCGTTTCAAATGCTGTGGCTCTTTTTTTGCTCAATTCACCGAGTTTTTTTCTGTGTTCATCATGAACGTCAAGTCCATTTATGGTCTTCGATAATTCCATTGCATCAAGAGACGTAAATACTCCAGCATCTCCAGCCACTTCCTGTGCCAGTGGGGTTTTCGGTAAAACGACTGGTTTACCCATAGACATGTATTCCAAAATAGGAATTCCAAAGCCCTCATTTTCTGACAGATAACAACAAAATTTAGCATGATGTATGAGTTCAGGAAGTTTTTGAAACTCAAAATCAAAAACAAATTCTACTCGGTCATCAACATGAAGTTTTTTTGCAAGTTGAGTTAGTTCTTCATGATAGCTCGTTCTCTTGCCGGCAATGCATACTTTTATGTGTTTTGGCAAATTTACAAGAGCTTCTATGAGTAAATGGTGGTTTTTTCTTGGTTCGATTGTGCCAACACTAAGAATGTAAGATTCTTTGCTTGGTGTTTTTATTTTTTGTCTAAACTGTTCATGGCAATCTTGGTGGATGACATGGATTTTTTTGGGGTTGGCGTCATAAAGGTCAACAAGGTCTCTTTTGGTTTGTTCGCTGACAACGATAATGTCGTCTGCTGTTTTGCATGCTTTATCTGTTTTATAGTCATATGTTTTTCTATCTATGAATCCATATGTTTCTGGGATTTTTTTAAAAAGCACATCATGAATCGTTACGATTTTTCGAACCTTTTGATTTTGAGGAAAGAACGGAAGTTCATTAGTAAGTCCATGGTAGGTTTGGGCATCCAGTTGTTCAAGTAGTTTTGGGATACGGTAGCTTCTCCATAGTGCTGATGGTAGAACGCTGTTTCGAGTGATTACTTGCTCTTGCAGAGGTTCTGGTTGGTAGTATGGGCCTTTTTTTGGCGTAAAAAGAAACTTATTTTGAAAGAAGTTCCGATCACGGTAATATTGAAGCATCCAGCGACTGTATTGGCCTAGTCCTGTCTTATTGTGAAATGCTCGTTTAGCGTCTATTCCAATATGCGTCATAAAAATCTCTGTTTGTTTTCTAAAAGAAATTGATGGAATCTTGAAAGATACTCTTTCATTTCATCATATTTGATGGACTCTGTCATTTGGTTGTTTAAGAGTTCTCCGGGCTTACCGTATAAAACCACCTGAATATCTTGGTTGTTTTTCTTATCTTGCTCAATATAAAAGAATAATTTTTTTGAGTCCCAATGCTCTAGTATCCAGTTTATATTTGTTAAAAGATTCAATGACAGAAGATCTTTTATGGCGTTGTCTAAGTAGTTTGTGTCTTGTTTACTAATTCTAGAAGATAAAAACTGTGCAAAAACGATTCCCCAAGCAACGGATTCTCCGTGCAAAAAAGGATTACTTGATGGAGTTAATAATGACTCTAGTGCGTGCCCAAAAGTATGCCCAAAGTTCAGTGTCTTTCTCAAGGACTTCTCTCTAGGGTCTTTTATAACGATAGATTTTTTTATTTCAATCAGTTTTAGGATATTCTCTTTGTTGCAATCTACGGCATTTTGCGGGATGTCATCAAAAGCAATAGCGTTTGGGTCTATAAAGTAATGTTTATAGGCTTCTGCTAACCCAGACCTAAACTCACGTGGTGGTAAAGTAGATAAAAAGTCAATATCCACATAAACCTGATTTGCCGAAGCAAAAAGCCCAACCTGATTTTTGCCGTATGGTTCAAAGTTCACTCCACACTTGCCGCCTATTGCAGCATCAATCATGGCGAGAAGAGTCGTTGGAACTAATGTAAACGGTATGTCTAAAAAAGCACAACAAAACGCTCCAATATCGCAAACAATTCCACCTCCAATAATGAATACATGAGATGGATGATTCTTTAATTGGTGGCATATATGAAAAAAAGTATCTAAGTTTTTATTTTTTTCATTAACTTCATCGATAACAATATGTTTGCAATCTGGCGTTTTAAGGCTCCATTTTGCATACACATTTGAATCTATGATGATTGTTTTGTTGGATAGCAATAAAGAGCCAAATTCAATTTTAGATTCTTGTGTGAATTGATCGTCTGAGCTTGGGTGTGTCATTAAACCGCGTTTATAGGTTCGTAGTGCATCTTTCATAGTGAGGGTGATTTCATGATTACTGTTAGAAAGATCAATGACATCAGATCTTTTTATCTTTGCTTGGAATAATAACTCTAAGCCTTCCCTCAAATGATGGGGTTGTTGGTCGCCAATAATATCAGTTAATTTAATCACAGCACGCCGTATCTAACCAGTCTTGCAGCTTTGGAATGAGTTGAGATTGTAGTTTCAGTAATTTTTTAGAATCAACTTCCTTGGATTCCCCTAAGTACAGATTTTTATTAATTTCAAACTGAAGCGTATAAACTTTATTTGTAATATCATGGTAATTTCTTGTGATAAAACCACCTGCAAACGGTTTGTTCCAAGCAATATTTAAATCAATGCCATCTAGTGCGTTCATTAACGATTGATGTAAACGAGGTTCTAGAGACTTTTGGTGGTGGGTGCCCATAGTGATATCAGGAAGCGGCTCGGGATAAAGAAGGTCTAAGTTCGGATAAATCGAATGTAGCTCAATCACAATTGCTCGCCCGAATTCTTTTTTTGAGGATTCAATAAATTTTTGAATCTCAGAATGATATGGTGTGTGGTATTTTTGAGTGCGTTCTGACTTGATATCGTTTTCAATTTTAATAGGGTAGATGTCTTTCCCTAAAAATGTTTTTTCAGGAATTAAACCTAGGGCTAATCTACCATCATCATAGAGTGGTTTGCTATGAACAGGGTCTCTATTGAGGTCTATTAAATAACGTGAGTACTTGGAATATAAAATAGTTGCACCAGAGTCTAGCATAGGCATCAAAACTTTATGAACCTCGTAGTCACAATCAATCTTGTCGTGCAGGTACTCAGGGTTTGGGTTTGGTTGTTCTGAAAGCGGGTATTCAAAGCCAGCATGAGGAGATGAAATCAGCACAGGTATTTTGTTTTTCGTGGGAGTGATTTTATGAAACATGTTTTATCCAACTGTAGTTTCTGCCCGCAGACTTTCCGTCTCGTCTATAGCTATGGAGCTTTGGGTGTGTATAAGTATTCACTTTGATCCACTCAATTTGTTTGGGTGGAACTCCTTTTGTAAGTAAGTATAGGACAATTGCTTTTGATAGGTCGAGTTGCAGGTGTTCATCGTCTTCTCTTGTGGTGGCCTCTTTTAAAATATCGTTTCCAGCCCAAGTGCTTAGTTCTTTTAGGACATCGTTTCTGATTTGATAATGCGGCGGATAAATAGCTGGTCCCAGTACATAGACACTTTTTTTAAAATCTAGAGACCTTGACGTGCAGTAGTGAAAATACTCATCAAGCATGCCATCTGCCGTTCCCTTCCACCCACAATGGAGTGCCCCAACATGGTCTGGTTGATAAGTTAGAATAGGTACACAGTCAGCTGTTTGAACAGCGATGGGGCGACCCATTTTACATATCAACCCATCGGCAATACTCGGAACAGTCCTATCGTTAATCTCAACAATATCTGTGGTATGCTTTTGTTGCATGATAAGCGTTTCTGGTGGTGGAGCGTCAGGTGCGGGAATAAAACCGTGAGGTACTCCAGCATTTTTTAAAAGCTTAGAGTATATGCAATCTTGCTTTGGAACATGTTGATTTATATCTAGGAATGCATCGGCTAATTTCATATAAGTAACCTAAACAATATCTCAAAAAGGATCAAGAAATGAGCAGTGTTTTATGCCACCAATGGAAGCTAGAAGGTCAGCATGATGCCTATATTAAGATCCTTCAAATCAATCGCCCCGAAAAAGCAGGTGCGATGAATGCTGAGATTTTAGACGCTCTATATCAACACCTAATAGAGACAGACGCCCATTGCAGAGCTTTGGTGCTTATTTCATCTGGAAAGCACTTTAGTGCAGGTGCAGACTTAAATTGGATGAAAGAATCTTCGAAACTTTCAAAAGAACAAAACCTTGAAGACGCCAAGAAACTTGATCTTTTATTCTCTTCTTTAGTCAACACACCTTGCCCGACAATCAGTGTGGTTCAAGGGGCTTGTTATGGTGGTGCGGTTGGTTTGGCTGCTGCTAGTGACATAGTTTTATGTGAAACCAAAAGTAGATTTTGTTTGAGTGAAGTAAAAATTGGGTTGTTGCCTGCTGTTATCTATCCATACCTAGAGAGGGTTCTGGAGCCGCGTGTGTTATCCGATTGGTCTCTCACGGCGAGAGTTGTCGAAGCACAAGAAGCCAAAAGCGGTGGTTTAGTGACAGAGGTTGTTCAAAAAGAAGAGCTTGATGAAGCTTTGATACAAAAATTAAATCTACTTTTGGCTGCATGCGGTGAAAGGCAAACAGAGTTAAAACAAATGCAAAGAGATCTTTTATCAACAAAAAGTATCAAAGAAACCACAACCGAGTATATTGCAAATGCTCGTATGAGTGAGTCAGGTCAAGAAGGGCTAACGGCATTCTTTGAAAAAAAATCACCTAGCTGGAAAATGCAACTAGGTGATCAACTTCAAAAAGATTTAAGAGAGCTACTTAAGAGTTAGTCTCGTGAACTTCACAGTCACAAAAGCCATCGTTTGAGTTTAAATACATGGCTAATTGAGTAAAATTGATTTCTGCTTTCTCAGACCATTCATAACTAAAACGGAAAGTATGGTCACAGCTTCCAGCTTTTTCAAGATTTTCCCCAATAAACTGAACCATGTCTTTTTGTTCGTCTTCACTCATCGGGTTAGGAGCTTCTTCATCTGGAGCAAAGTATTTCTCGCCTTGTTCTTCAACGGCTCGTTCCAAGTTTTGAATAGCATGTGGAAAGTTTAAGATGCCTTCCAGCAATAAACTTTGGCCTTCTAGTTTATTATCGGCTTGGATTTGTTTTTCAGCAAGAATATAAAAAATCACACCACTGGTAAGGTCAATTTTCTCAGCTTCGACAGCATACTTATAAGCGTTATCAAAATCATCTCTAAAAAAGTAAAGATGAGCTAAGTCCAAGACATAATCTTTATCTTGAGGAAAAAGCTTGCGAGTCTCTTGAATCATTGCTTCAGCACCATCGAGGTCTTCCGCTTCAATCATGATGTTTGCTAGGCGGTGTCTTACTTCAAGTAGATTAGGGTGCTTCTCTAACAGTTCTTGAATAAACTGGATGCTTTTGCTCTCACCAAGTTCGCATTCCCAATGACTAGTGAGAGTTTTGATAGTGCTTTCTGAGAGTTCGTTGATTTCCATAGTGTCTTCCTTGGTTTTGGATAAAAGGTCTGTGTTGCGGTGATGGCGATAATTAGAAATCAATATGGCCTGAAGTTCATTCTTTTTAGCATCATCTGCCGGATGATCGTTTACCACAACTGTTGTTGAAAGAGAAATACATGGGGGGTAACAGAGAAAGAAGCTAAATTGACTTTATAAGCAACTGATTTTAATGGTAAAAAAAAGAGGTCGAGTTTTAGGGGGCAGGGCTAAAGTAGTTTTAGCTCACGCACGAGTTCGGTAATTTCGTTTAATGTAATAGGCCCTGAAATTTTATGGACAATTTTTCCGGTTTTATCCACAAGAAAACTCTCTGGGACACCAATCACTCCATACTCAATGGATGCGTCCCCACTATTATCAAGGCCAAGTAGGTATGTCTTTCCATAACGACGAGCAAAACTCATGGCTAACTCTTTGGTGTCTTGGATGGCAATGCCTACTACTAGTAGATCATCTTTAAAGTGTCTGTGAAGTCTCTCAAGTTCTTGTGCTTCTTGCCTGCAGCTAACACACCAACTAGCCCAAAAATTAATGAGAAGAGGGCGGCCTTTAAATTCTGCGGAAGAAAAAGTTTCACCCGGTTGATATTCAACGATAGAAGGTTTTTGTAAAGTGGATAGCTCAAAAGCAGGCATTTGTTTGCCAAGAAGTGCGGAAGCTACTTTTTTTGGGTTTTGACCTAGTGCGATATAGAGTAATGCAATGACACAAACTCCGATAATGCCTATCGTAAACACTGCAAAGAAATGATTTTTTTGCTGGCTCACGGTTTAGTTTTCACCTTTGAAAATGGATCTTTGGAGCATTTCTTTATCGAAGCTTTCATCTTTGGGGACTCTGTATTCTTCAGAGTGTTTTACCATGAGTTTTTTGCTTTGTATGATTTTTTTTGAGTTGTTTACAAGGCCTTCAACGATGACACCTTGATTTTCTTTGAATAGATCTGGAGGAGAGCCATAGTGAGAAACATGGTAATCGTGGCCTTCAAAATCAGTCAGTGTGAACTTCAGATCTAAGGTTTTACTATCCCACTTCTTGCTGCCAGTTTGAACCATGCCAGCGACTCTAACTGTTTTGTTTTCAATAGCTGCACCTTTGGCATAGGCTTCAGAGGGAGTAAAAAAGAAAACAAGTCCATCTCCCATATTCAAAGTCATTAAAATTGCAAATGCAATTAAGATAACCCCACCACCTATAAACCACTTTAGTTGTTTTGAGTTCATGAGTTTCTCCCCTCATTGTTTTGTTGACTGTCCATCTCGTGAGTTATTTCACTGATTTTTTGTGCTTTAAAATAAAGGTAAACATTATAAAAAAGATAAAGCTCACAAGAAAGGATTACCAATAAGTAAGCCATATATACATAATGTATGGGTTCCACTAGCGACCTCCTTTTAAAGATTGTAGGGCTTTCATTTCATTTTGATCTTTTAGTTCTAAGTATAGGTAGCGTACCTTAAGAGTACAATAAGTGAGGATAAGCATGACAGCAATGCAGGCCAAAAGAGGGTAGCGGATTTCAGGTGAAATACTAGAACCACCTTCACGCATCAGGCTTTGAGGTTGGTGAATCGACCTCCACCACTTTACGCTTTGGTAAACGATGGGAACATTGATAGCAATTAAAATACCAATGACAGAACAGACTTTACGCTTTACTTGCCACTCTTCTACGGAGTGATAAAACATGATAAACGCCAAAAATAAGATGGCTAGTAATAGCGTTGTTGTAAGGCGAGGGTCCCATTCCCACCATGTTCCCCAAGTTGGCTTTGCCCAGATACTTCCGGTGGCAAGGGTAAGAACAGTCATCAATAGTCCAACGTCTGCACAAGCTTTTTGGTAGATGACAAAAGATTTATTCGCAGAGCGAAAAGATTTGATGGAATAAAAAGCCAAAACAAATGCAGATAAAAAAGCAGCAAATGCTACTGGAACATGAACATAAAGAACCCTGTAAACTTCTCCCATATTTGCTTCGTAAGGGGCGTAGAACAAAGTGTAAATCCACAGCCCAAATAATACGTGAAGTATGACAAAACTGAACATGAGAAATGAGTTACTGAGTTTTTTTTCCATAAATTTTCTCTTCTCTATATTTTTATTTGTTTTCTACTTTTTGGGTTTCTCTTTGCGGTTGTAAGAGCTCTCCAATGAGTAAAATACTTATGGTGAGTAATATAACACTGATTGAGATACTTGCCATAGCCCAATTCGTAGATAATTCGGTGGTTTCTCCAGATTTTGCGATTTCGCTCCAACACTGGATAGAGCAAAGAAAGAGCGGAGTAGAAAGAGGGAAGAAGATAAGAGAAAAAATGATTTCCATAATAGAGGACAGATGGACAGCAAAGATGACCAAAAGGCCTAATGCACTAATGCCTAAAATATTAACAATAGTGATGGTGGCTGTCTGGATGTTCACAAGATCCCAGATGGAAGAGTGCCAAAGAATTCCAACGGCAACGATATTCAATGTAGCCAGTAACATCAGCCAAATAAACACTTGAGTGAGTTTTGCTAGAAACCAGCTTGTCTTTGGGGCGTCGGTTACACGAATGTGAGTGATAAAGCCATCTTCTGTATCCACTGCAAAGCTTCTCAGAAAGAAAATAAACATACCAAGAAGCACAGAAAGATGAAGCTGACCAATCGCCATTTCTTGTCTGGTAATGTCTTGAATATGTCCGTATGCAAATTGGAATAACACAATAGTTGTGATGGAAAATAACATTGGGCCAATAAAGCCATCTAGTTTTTTACTGCTTGATTGAAGGTAAAACCTTAGAAAAATAAGATAAGATTTCATGATTCACCAAACTCCAAAGTTTTATCAAAGTTGATACTCATGCTCTGATGGTTCACAACAAAAAGGATTTGTTTTCGCTCTCTTGCTTTTAAGATATATTCCTCAAGAATGGTATTACCTTTCGTGTCTAAGCCAAAAGATGGTTCATCCAAAAGAAGGCAGTAAGGTCTAATGACTTCCGTGATTGCAAGCGATAAGCGTCTTTTCATTCCAGTAGAAAATTGTCTTACTGTTAAAGAGTGGATTTCTTTTGTATTTGGAAGGCCCCAGCTCGCAAGCAGTGCATTTAAATCAATAGAGCTATGCCCAAATATTTTTTGCCATAATTGAAGGTTAGAAATGGCGTTTAAGTTTAGGTGTAAGTTGTTGTGGTCAGCAGCGAGGTATGCGAAAGCACTTTTGAACTCACCTTGATTGATTTGTATGGATGATTTGTCAGCAGGAAGAATGCCTGCTAGTTGTTTTAGAAAGGTGGATTTGCCGCTACCGTTTGGCCCTTCTACTTTGATGATGTCTCCAGCCTTAAACTGATCAGATAGTGTGTAAAGTGTTCCTATACCGTAATCATAAGAAAGTTTTTGAACGTTAAGAATACGGCACCTCTTTCGGCGGGGGTCATTATTATAAGCTTTCGATTATTTAAAAAGCTACTTTGTAAATATCATTGGTTTTGGCTTTTGTGTAAATCAAGTTTTTGCCATCAGGCATCCACAAAGGCCATCTCTCACTAGAGTGTTGGGAGTTTGTAACAAACTCACCTTTTCCACGAATGTTCACAACTTTGATATCGTAGTTACGAATGACGTTTTTTGCAACTAATCTTGCACCAGCAAAGACGAGTAGTCTCTTATGTGGGTGCCAGCTTGGGTCACGGCCTTTTCCAACAAAGACAGGTGCGTCGCCTTCATAGCTGATATAGACATCTTGCTTGTCGGTTTCCCAAGCAATAGCTTTCCCATCGGATGATAATTTAAATGCTTCTATCTTGTACTTTTGATCTTCATGTATTTTTTTCATTTTCAGCCCGTTCATGGTGAGCCATGTAACTCCTCCACGGTTTGCAAGCCAACTACCTACTTGGGTGCGTTGAGCTTTTTGCCATTGAGCAAGCCTTTGTCCTGCATAAAATATTTTTTTGGACTTTACGCCACCAGCATGAAGCATTCTCATCTTCAGGTCTTTAGGGTCATAGGTCAAAAAACCGGTTGCGTAAGGCAATGCTTCAACTAGGGTGTTCTTTTTTGAAAAAGTATCATAAACCTTGATGTTTGAATGGGTCTCGTTTTTTTGCGTCTTAAAAATCTCTCTATAGAATAACCTGTAGCCATCTGGAGCAAAAAAGAAAGAGTTATTGACTTGCAGGTTAGTCACAACATAAGTTTTTCCAGACCGGTATTCCATGATTTTAAGCTTTTTGTCGTCTTTATCAATATAAGCAAGCCAGTTGCCTTTTGGGTCCACTTTCATCTCACTAATAGTGCCTTGTACTCTTAAAAATGGTTTATGATAAACCACTGCTAAGCAAAGTTGCGTGTACAAAAAAAATGAACTGATAAAAATTAAGAAATACTTTGCCATGTTTGGACCTTTTCTTGAGTTTGCCTCGTACTCTTTATTATACCTTAGTTTCAAGAACTTTCATTTTTATCAAGATCTTCTCATTTGGTCTTTTCACAAGTCTTTTAAGATTTCTGTGCATTCAGTGGTTTTCAAGAATAGGAAAAATACTGCCTAGTTTCAGATGTATGTGAATGATTTGCTTTAGTTTATATTCATAAATAAAATATGCTAAAATAGACTAAGCCTCTCATTGAGGCAGGTTTTTTTAAGAGTGATTTTAGGCATTCATGTCAAAAATTCAAGTGATTTACCTAATCTTCCGTAAGGATATCAGGAGGCTGTATGCAATTTATAAAGATAATAAAAACCATTCTCATCGTAGCTAGTTTGATGATGATTTCACCCAGTTTGGGATCTGACTATTATGGGTCTGCATATGCACAAAAGAAAAAGAAGAAAAAAGTTCGCAAAGGAAATAAGCGTGTAACGACCAAAAGATACAGAGTAAAAAAGAAGGGTAGCACGAAGATTGATTTAGATGGTGTTGACTTAACAGGTTCAACAAAAGTGCCATTATCTAATTTTATTAGTGCTGCAAAGCCTGAACGTGGTTACGATTTTATCAAGCTGAGAACTCAGTGGATCATAGAAATGAAACAATCAGCGTCATCACTTGAAAAAGGCGTTGAAGGCGGTTCAAGAAAATAATTTAAAGTCCTGCTTAAAAATGAACCTCGTCAAAACTCATCATGAGAATGACGAGGTTTTTTGTTTGAGGTTAAGCGGAGAAGCTTGCCATGGAAGAGTTTTATAAAGCATAGAAAACATGTTTCAAATAACTTATGATATCTAGATGAAAGATCACTCACAACATTACGCTGACTCTTGGACGCTGCCTTGGCAAACCATGGAAGTCATGCTTTCTGGTAAAAGTGCCATCGACCTTGATCAACTTAGTATTCACAACACCAGTGACGCCGAAGAGTTTATGCTAGCTTATGGATTTGATATCCAAGACAAAAAAGACTTAAAGTTTCTTGGTGGTGTTTATATTCAGTCGATTCATTTTATTCAGCAGCATTTAATCCCTAAAGAATGGCAAAAAGGTTTGATACCTCCTCAGCATGTACTTGATTGTAAAGACATGCGTCAGCTATTGATATGGGCTTCAGATTTTTCAAAAGAAAACAATCAAACTCAAAAGTGGGCTTGTGCCATTATCAGGGTGATTCATACTTTTTCTCATGTGGTGGGTGTGACCCGTTTTATGGATCAAAATAAAGCTTTAGAGCAGATGCAAAGTAGGGTGTCAAAATACATATTCACAAATAAAAGCGGCTCTTTGTGTTTTGGTGAAAAATCTGATTTTATTGAAATCGAAGAATTTCAATGGAAACCTCCAAAATCACTTGCTTCTATGGTGTTAAAACTCCTACATAAAAAAGCAAACGTAGCAGAAACCATCTATGATTTACTTGGTTTTAGAATTGTCACAAAAACTATTGAAGATATGGCTCAGGTCTTAAAAAAACTAAGTCAATATCACATGATCTCTTTCCCAAACTGTAATCCAAATAGAAGCCGCAATAGCGTCATGGATATAGAGAGATTTAAGATGAGTTTAGAGTCTCTTTTAGAAGAATCCAGACAAAACGATCTATCAAGTGATGATTTTCACAAAAAGCTTTCTAACATTGCATTAACACTTGATGAAGGCATGAGGTCTGTTAATCCTCACTCATCCAATAGTTATAAGTCCATTCAACTAACATGTAGACAACTTGTTACGTCACAAAATAAACGTTTAGAATGGATAGAGAAGCTAGAAAATTTTAAGTTAAACCAAGTAGACAAAGCTAGTGATCAAAGTCAGGCTGAGACTCAAAAAATCATAGATTACGTACTGGATTGGCCTGAGTTAACAGATTATCGTGAACTAAAAGTTTTTTTTCCTTTTGAAATTCAGATACTCCATAATAATGCATACCAAGAAGCTATATCCGGAAAAGCTTCTCACTACCGTTACAAACAATCTCAAGTCAAGGCTGCTAGAAAACGTGTTTTAGGGGCTCTTATTCGTGAGAGCAAAAAATGACTCAACCATTAACGAGTCTTTATGGTGCCGTTGATCACACTTACCTTAAAACAAATGATCATGGCGTCAGTCTAGAATCCCAAAAAGAAAATATAAAAAAACTAGTGCATGAAGCTCAGGCAAGTCATGCTTGCAGTGTTTGTATTCATGGTCATATGGTTGATGAGGTAAGGTCAATACTTGAAAGCTCTCACAATGGTAATCAACTAAAAGTATCAGTGGTGACAGGATTCCCATCCGTTGAAGCCTCTGGGGTTCGTTCTTCCCTCCAGCAGATTCATGAACTTAAACCTCTAGTAGATGAGTTTGATATGGTTATGGATTACAGGGGGTTGTTAGATGGAAAAATTCAAAAAGTAAAAGATCACATCATGAGTATTTCAGACGCAGTAGGATCAAAGACCCTTAAAGTTATCTTTGAAAACTGTTACCTGTCAATGGATCAAATAAAGGCCGCATGTGAAGTTTTAAATCAAGCGTTTAGCGATCTAAATTTAAGAGAACAATGGCGTATGGCCAAGACAAGCACAGGTTTTGCACCAAAGTTAGAGTTTGAGAAGATAGGTGCTGTCATCGAAGATGTGCAGGTGATGAGGGCAGAGCTTTTGCCAGATATTGGTATTAAGGTGGCAGGTGGGATTAAAGATTTAAATCATGCATGGAATTTTTACGAGGTTTGTAAATCTCCAAAAAAAGATAGTTTCATTGATACTCGACTATTTCGGGTCGGTTCAAGTTCGTTGATTCCTACGCAAATAAAAGGAACAAGTTATGAGTAATGTTGTGTCGTTTCAAAAAGATACTTTAAACATTCAAAGAACAAGTAGAGATATTTCAATTTCTACAGTCATCACAACGGCAACGATTATTTTGTTGTTTGCATTGAGAATACCTCTTGCAGCTAAGGCTGGATTAATCATTATTGTGGCTTTGGTGATTTGGTCTTTTATAGATTTAATCAGAGGTACTGATAGGCTAGTGTATAATGCAGATACTAAAACACTTAAGATTTATCGAAGTCATTTGGGTCAACACTTTAAGTTTGAAGGTCCTAATGACGATTTTCTTAGGCTTCAATTAGAAGAAGAAACCCATGAAGATAAGACTAAGTATGCTGTTTACATTGTGTTTTATAATAAAAAAGCAAGATTGATTTATGAGCTTGGAAGCTATGGAAGTGACAAGTCAGCAGCATTGAATGCCTTAAACGACTGGCGTCAAAAACTTAAGATTGATGACGATGTCATAGATGTTGACCTTAATTCTTAATAATATTTAGGTGAGGGGGTTCAGTGAAAAAAATCTTTGTATTCGTTCTGCTTACAATGTTTCAATTAGGATCAGTCTATGGTGGTAGTGAGGTAAGTGCCTCAAAGTTATTGTATGATGCAAAAAAAATCAAAAAACATGAAGAGAGAATAAAGTTTTTTTCGAGTGCTTTATTGGGGAATAGCTATCAATTAGGTCCTTTAGGAGAAGGAGAAAAATCACGATTTGATAGAGACCCACTTTTTCGATTTGATTTGTTTGATTGTACAACATTTGTCGAAACAGTTTTAGCATTGGCGTCTAGTTCAGCTTCAGATGATTTTGTAAAAACCATAAAAAAAATCAGATATAAAAGAAATATTATTTCATTTTCAGAACGCAACCATTTTCCAATATTAGATTGGATGAATAATGGCTATCAAAAAGGGTTGTTTACTAATATTTCAAGGCGTGTTGCAGGTTCTGCTTTAAAAAGTATAAAGATGGTTTCAGACAAGAAAAAATGGATTTTAAACATGTCTGATAAGGATATTAATTGCAGCGGAAAAGGGTGCGGAGACCTTACAGAATTGTTTAAATTAGCAAAAAAATTTAAGCCAGAAGTAGTAGATGTTCATTGGGTGCCTTATAGTTTTATCTTTCAGCAAACAAAAAACGGTTACTATTTTAATGATCTTTTTTTAAAAAATATTCCAAAAGTGTCTTTTTTTAATTCAATTTTGGTTCCCCAAAAAAATATACCGGCTATTGCCACTAAAATGGCTGTTAGGCATCAAGGTGTTTTGATAAAAAGAGACGGCAGGTTATATGTTCGGCATGCTTATATTGGTTCAAAAAAAGTAGAAGAGATCCCTGCATTAGACTTTTTTCTTAAAGCTTACTTGAATAAAAAAGACAGGAAAAACTTGTTAGGGATCGGTCTGAGTTTATTTCATCTCAGATAAGAGATGTTGGTTATTTTGCCAGTAATATTGTTCGATTTTTTACTGGGTGCTTTGCTGGTACTAGAAAAACAATGAAATTCTATTTGATCTTGATGGATTGAATGCTCGTCACAAATTTCGATTTTGTATCATCACCGTCTGAGTGAAACCATAAGGCAAGTACTTTAAGGTCTTTTGGTTGAACTGTGAGTTTAAAGTTATTTTTATGATCTAATGACGCACCATAATTTTTGATGATTTTTAGGTTAAAGTTTTCACTGGAAATAGACGGTGCGTTTGGTTTCTTAAACACCCCCCAAAATTCTATATTGCCAATCCCTGTAATGTTTTTACCGGCACTATTGTATAGACTTAGTAACCAACTGGGCATCATCGTACGAGAAAAAAAACCAGGTTTGTAATCCCCCTCATAAATAATACCCAAGCTAAAGTACTGATCTTCCCAAGAAGGATCATTTGCTATCGGTTTTTTAATCACAACACTTCCTGTGATTTGAATGTTTTTTAGTTTATCGCGAATAGGTAAAAAAACGGGTGATGCAGATTGATCTACTGAAATTTTGAGTGGATCAAATTGAACTTTGTTTTTTTTGATGCCGTCAAATTGTAAATGCATCCAACTTTTTTGAGAGGAGTTAAATTGCGTCGCGTAGACTGTCAAGTTTAGGAATGCAAAAAGAGAAATAATGGTAATAAAATTCAATGAGTTCCTCATCACTGTGAATGTTTTTGATCATAGCATAGGACAAGCCTGTGGGTGCACCGCTTACGCGGTGCAGGCATCAAGTGATAACGTGCAAATAAATTGCTCGTTAGTTTTGAAGTGATAAAAAAGGGAAGGTATACAGCGGGTTTGCTGTAACGCGATAAAGAAAAACCTCTATATGCTTTCTCGATTCGCTACAGTCTTGGGCACAGGATGGGATAAAAATATAATCACAACTCATCGAAAGTGAGCTGTCATTAGTGTTGGCAATGTGGTTCGTGTAATGCATCTTAATGATTCATGCTTTCCTAAAAAACGTTAAAAAAACTCGTAACTTTCGGTGTTTACAGCCACCTGACATTCATTTATTCGGAGTGTGCCAAGAAAGCTTTAAGAAAATATAAGAAAAAGATTAAAAAACGTGAAAAGTTAGTGGCTTATGGAGGGCTAAGTGTTATGTTCCCAGGATGTTTAGCGAGTTTAAAAATATTGTCTGGTTAGCCGTCCGCTCTCTCACTTCAAGAAAGACAGCAAGCCTTTCATTTATGACGTGGGTTTCCATTTGTGGTGTTGGGATAGGTGTCGCTTCGCTTATTGTGGTGCTTTCTGTCATGGGTGGGTTTTCTTCAGATCTTCAAAGCAAATTACTGAAGGGCAAACCACACATGGAGATCGTTGCCAAGAATGTGCAGGCTGGATTTAGTTTAGTCGATTCTCCTATGTCATCCTTTCAAAAAAAACTAAAAGGTGCTGAGTCCGTTGAAGCATTTATTCGTACCGATGTAGTTCTCAAAATAGAAAATAAACTCGCAACGGCTGAGTTATTTGGTGTAGACCCAAAACGCAAAAGCCACCTATGGGCATTTGATCAGTTTATGGTGGATGGAGAAATATCTAGTATCGGCAAAAAACATATTGCAGTTTTGTCATCAGATTCTAATCGTTATCCCGGTATT
This sequence comes from Oligoflexales bacterium, assembly GCA_023301465.1. Taxonomy (GTDB): domain Bacteria; phylum Bdellovibrionota_B; class Oligoflexia; order Oligoflexales; family JALZUQ01; genus JALZUQ01. Next base: position 5,748 of record JALZUQ010000010.1, on the reverse strand, counting down.
GTTCTAGGAAGTGCACTAGCAGCAAAACTTGGTGTTGGCTACGGAGATAAACTGACCATAGTAACTCCTCAGTCTGCAGTAGATGTTGTGTTCTCATCTAGCTCAACCTTTCAAAGGCATTATATTGTGACAGGTGTTTTTAGTTCTAACCTATTTAAATATGACCAAAGTTGGGCGGTTGTCTCTCTTGATAGTGCACGAAAGCACATGGTGGACTACGACACTTATTTAGATGAAGAAAAATTTATTACAGGTATCGCCACAAAGATTTCTGATCCATTTAAAATTGACGAATATGCCAGTAGGGTTCAACAAAAAGGCTTAAAGACAATGACTTGGAAAGACTTTAATAAGTCTTACTTAGTTGCTCTTAGATTAGAAAAGTATTCTATGAGCATTGTTCTCGCACTCATTGTTCTCGTTGCTGCATTTTCTATTAGTGGGACGATGGCAATGACCGTTTACTTTCGTAGAGGGCAAATTGCACTTTTAAGGTCCCTTGGAATGACAGAAGGTAATTTACTTGGCTTATATGTTTTGCAAGGGCTATTTATTGGAGCTGTGGGACTAATCATTGGTCTTATCTTAGGTTTAGGGGTTTGCTTTGGTATTTATGCATTCGATTTTATCGAGCTTCCACAAGGAGTTTACTACCTTAAAAAGTTGCCAATTAAGTTTCTTCCCTTCGAGTATATGGTTATTTGTGCAGGGGCGTTGCTCATGACTTTACTAGCAGCGTTGTTTCCGGCATTTTTTGCATCAAGACAAAACACTTCTTCAGGTTTGAGGTTTTTATAATGGCTGTCATTAAACTAGAGAATGTATCCAAAAACTACCAACTGGAAAACCAACCAGTTCCGGTACTTGATAATGTAACTATGGATATTCACCAAGGTGAAATCATGGCTTTAGTGGGGAGGTCAGGTTCAGGGAAAACCACCTTACTTCATATTATCGGAACTTTAGAACGCCCAACAACTGGAAAAGTCTATTTGGATGGCGTGAATATTTCTGATTTAAATGACAACCAAATATCAAAATTACGTAACCAAAAAGTTGGGTTTGTGTTTCAAACCAATAATTTGCTGCCGGAATTTACCGCTCTCGAAAATGTAATGATGCCGGGAATGATTGCAGGTGCTCCTATGGCACAGCTCAAAAAAAGAGCAAAGGCTCTTTTAGGAGCAGTTGAGCTAGGCCATAGAGAAACTCATAGGCCAACGGAAATGTCTGGTGGTGAGCAGCAGCGTGTTGCAATTGCTAGGGCTTTATTGATGGGTCCGTCTATTTTATTAGCAGATGAACCTACTGGAAACCTAGACCATAAAACTAGCAGCATTGTGAAAGATTTACTCTTGCAGTTGTGTGCTGCACATAAGATAACAATGCTTCTGGTGACGCATGACCTAGAATTAGCTCAAAGCCTACCAAAACAAGTCATGATTAAGGATGGCCAACTTGAAAACAGATAAGAGATCTTATCCATACCTCAGAGCATTAACGTTTTTAATCGGCGTTTTTATTTCTGTTGTTTTTACTCAATCGCTTCATGCACAAAATATCAAATCCATTGCGATCAATGGAAATGTTCGTGTTGAAGATGCAGCTATTTTGCAGTTAATGAGTACGAAACAAAGCCAAAGCCTCTCTCGTGACAAGGTCGGACGAGATATTCGGAAGATGTATGAACTTGGTTTTTTCGAAAATATTCAAGTTTTCTCTGAACCTGTAGGTGGAGGTATCCGCTTAGTGATTGAGGTAACTGAAAAACCTGCAATCATAGAAATCGCATTTGAGGGTTTAGAGGAGATATCAAAAGAAGACTTTGAAGAAAAACTCGAAACAAAAGTTTATGCAATCGCAAGTGATGGTACAATCGCATCCGATATCGCTGTCATCGAAAAAGAATACGCAGCTAAAGGATTTTATTTAGTTGAAGTAGGTCACTATTTTGTTCCTATTGGCAAAAACGAAGTAAAACTTGTTTATACGGTCAATGAAGGTCACAAAGTGAGAGTGGGTGATGTAAACATCCAAGGCAATAAACATTTCACTGATAAAGAACTCATGAATGTTTTAGCAACTAGGCCTTTAACTCGAATGGGTTCGTTATCTTCCGTTGCAGTTTTTCAAGAAATGTTTGTTAAGCGTGACTTAGAGTATCTGAGTTTATATTACCGAGACCATGGTTTTGCAAAAGTAAAAATAGCAAAACCAATTGTGCTTCTTGATAATGATCAGCAGTATATTCGTGTTACTTTTAAAGTGGATGAAGGCAAACAATATTCTATCGGAAAAATTAAGTTTACTGGTGATATGCTTTTTGATGAGTCTCTTCTTCGAGAAGAGATGCTTACAAAAGAAGGGAACTTATTCAAATACACGAAGTTTGCAAGAGATGTTGAGTACCTTATCCAAAAGTACGGGACTCTTGGGTATGCTTACGTTGATATAAACCCAGTTCCTGTATTTGATGAAAACAAGAATCTAGTGGATCTAAATATTAAGATCACAAAAGGTGAAAAAGCTTATTTCGGTACGATCAACATTGTTGGAAATGATAAGACAAGAGACAACGTTATTCGTCGTGAAATTTCTGTAAATGAGACAGAGCTATATAATGGAGAAAAACTCTCAAACTCAAAAAGAGATATTGAGCGTCTTGGTTTTTTTGAGGATGTGAAAATAATCAAAGACAGGTCTAAAAGTGACCCTCAGGCGGTAGACCTAACAGTTCAAATCAAAGAAAAAGCGACTGGCCAATTACAAGCTGCCCTTGGATATACTCCGCAGCGTGAAACCGAAGAACAACGTGTGTTTTTTCAAGGAAAGTACGATGAACAAAACCAATCTGGTAAAGCTTGGAACCTAAAGCTCTCTGGAAGATGGAACGGTGGTGATAACTATTTGTTAGACTTGGGGTTTAGAGACCCAAGAGTAAAGGACTCACTGTGGTCTGCAGGTGCAAGAGTCTTTTTAAGCAGTGAAGTGGATCAAGTTTTTACAGGTGTTCAGCTTCTTGAACGACGGTACGGTGGAAGCCTTACTGTTGGTAGGAGAGTAATTGAGAGGGTTCGTGCTTCTATTACATACAAATTTGAAAATATCGTACAAGATTCTTTAGAGTTTATTCCGCCAAGGTTACTTGAAGGTGGTATTTCTTCTAGTTTAATATTCTCTTTATCTAGAAACGCTACAAACAACTTTTTAGACCCTTCAGAAGGATCAAAGGTTTCGTTGTCTCAAAGATTTACAGGTGGTCCATTTTTAATGGGTGATCGTGAATATACCGAGTCATCCTTAACCGGAAGTTACTATTTTCCAATTGATTTTACAGATAGTTACCGTACATATTTCCATTTTAAAACATCTCTATCATATATCTATCAACTCACAGAAAAAGATGTGCCATTCTTTTCGCGTTACAGAATGGGTGGGTATGATGATTTGCGTGGTTATAAAACGAATAGTTTAGGTCCAAAGTGGAGTGTTCTGTTGTCACCAACTGCACCTCAAATCTATAATAGAGGTGGTGATAAAAGCTTGCTGGTGCAGTTAGAGTATTTTTTCCCATTAATTCCTGAAGCAGGAATCAAAGGAATCTTGTTTACCGACTGGGGAAATGTATTTGATAACAACGAAACTATTTCTTTTGATGCTCTAAAAAAAGACGTAGGTTTTGGAATTCGCTGGATTACACCAATGGCACCATTTCGTTTTGAGTGGGCGTACCCAATCGAAGATGGAGAGCTTGGTGACTCTGAGTTTATCTTTTATCTTGGGTACTAAAACGTCTTGTTGAGTTCATCAATTTCTTTATGAATTAAATCTTGAACGTGCTCTGCTGTAGCAATATCTTTATGAATTGGTTCTAATATTTTTACATACATTTTACGTCTAGAAGGTTTGGGGAGCTTTATAAAAGCTTTGCCGCCTTTACGACTAAAGTAGCTTCCCCATAAACCAGTCATTGCAATGGGAATCACAGGTGTGTCAATATTCTTCAAAACTCTTTCGTATCCTGATCTAAACTTTACCAGTCTTCCGTCTCTGGTAAGGGTGCCCTCTGGAAAGACACAAACAAGATCACCATTTTGAATTGCTTCTTCCATCATTTTAAAAGCTTGTTCTTTGACGATAGGGTCGTCTTTTGATTGTGCGACAGGAATGCATCCTACCCATTTAAAAATATATTTTAGGACGGGGAAGTTATAATATTCATGATACATAACATATCGTATTGGTCTTTTGCATGTAGCAGCTAAGATCGCCCAGTCAATATAAGTGATATGGTTTGGCAATAGAAATGCAGGTCCTACTTTTGGAATGTTTTCTCTGCCTTCATACTTTAGGCGGTATGTAGTTTTTGCAATAACCCAAATCAGTGCTCTTATGATCACAAAAATAGGGTGTCTATGTGTTCTTGACTCAGTCAAGTTCGGTTTCATCAATAATAATGACGTTATTATTAAAAGTAGGTTTTAAAGGTTGGTTGATCTCCTGGTTAGAGCTTGCTTCCTTCTTTTTTGCGAGATGAAATTTTCGTTTAACTTTTTTCTTGATTGTGTGTGTTCGAGTTTTTTTTGTTTTTAATTTTGGTTTCATAAGAGTTGCAAATTTTTGAGGGTGAGAAATATCTTCATTAGCAAACAAAGGATCTGATGCAATGGTTCGATGTTTTAATGGTTTTGAAATTGCTAATACTTGATTTGAGCGAATAGTCTCAATAATTTCTTTTTGAGGGTTTTTTTCATCAATATTAAGGGTAAAATCACTATCGGTATCAAAGTCATTGGATCTAATTCTTGATAGTAGGTCGTTTAAAGGGTTTACACCGAGAGATTCATCATTATGGTTTCTGTCTTTGGATGCAAGGTGCAATTGATGTCTTAAGTATTTTTGACCTGTGATTCTTAAATACAGCTCTTGAGCTTCTTTGTTTGTTGGTTCAATCTCTAGTCCTTTTTCAAGAAATGTTAGTGCTTTGTTTTCAAAATGACTGATGACTAAAATACTTGATTTTAAAAAATATAAATCGCTTTTATATGATGTAAATGAATTTGATTTAATAGCTGCATTCAAAAGACCCTCTGCTTCAAGTAACTTATCTTGGTTAATGTGCTTAATGATACTGGCAAGAGTACGCTTTTGAAGTTTTTTGCTTATTTTGATCTTTTTTTTGCTGATCTTTATTTTCTTTTTAACTTGTGCATCATCAGAAAACACAATGTCTTGGAGTTCTTTTAACTCTTGATTGACGCAGTTTGTAAACAGTAATGAAGTAATAACTATCCAAATCAGTCTCATAACAGCTCCATAAGGGTTTTTTTATATATCGGATTAGCTGATTTCCATTAAAGAAAGCACCTCTTAAAAGGAAATTAATGCCTGCTTGGTAAAGAATGATTTATCAAGCAGGTAGCTTTAGCATTGTAAATTTTTTGACGTAATCTAATGTGTAGGCACTAATGTCTTTGGTTTGTTTAATGATTACAGTGTGTTGCTTTGGCTTCTTATTTGCATCTATAGACTGAATCATTTATTGAGTCGGAGAAAGAGATGTTATTAAAAATTAACAAAATATGGTTAATGTTGTGTGTGGTTGCTTTAGTGCAGTGTAACGAGTCGCCTGAACAAGTTGATTTAATCTCAGGTGCTAAAGACGGTTTTGCGGGTGGTGCTAATCCATTTGATCCGAATGTACCTGATGCTGGATCAAGCGGTAGTGCTTTTAACCCTACAACGGGT
>JALZUQ010000009.1 GCA_023301465.1 Oligoflexales bacterium | reverse complement strand
AAACATTTAATTATTAGAATTGTATCAATGTTAAGTAAATTGTGTCGTTAACGACGATCAGGATCACCGCTCTTTGAGCTGATCACGATCACGGCTACGCTCACGTTAGAGCGTGAATCTAAATGATTCTTTTTCTTTGGAGTGTGTGCCCGCCTAAAGCCTAAAGAGTGTTTCAGAGCATATTTACTCAGCTTGAAATATTAGTATCTCGGCAAAAGAGCACTCACGGCGATGTGCATTAAGATCGCCCAACCACAGATTAAATTTCAGCAAAAATTTTCTGGTTCTACCCTAAAAAAATGAGCAATAAGACTACTGATTCTTTGGAGTATGATCTGAGATGATATATTGTGATTGCTCCATTAAAAAAATAATAAGAGTTGATTTTTTGAAGGGTTATGTCTTGGTTTAACGCTCAATTTTTTGAAGTCTTTTGTCTTGAGAAACAGCTTTTTCTAACATTTCCATGTAATTTGAAAGTGGTATCTCAGTAGCACCTAAAGTAACGAGGTGGTTGGTTAAAAACTGAACTTCAAGCAATTCATAATGATTGGCATTTAGAAACTCAACCAAGAAGTAAATAGCTGCTTTAGAGGCATCTGTTTTTGTTTTGAATTTTGATTCTGCAAAAAACGCTTTGCCAATAGAAACACCGTAAACACCACCAATGATCTCCTCGTCTTCCCTGACTTCTAGGGAATATGCAAAACCATCTTTATGTAATTGATAGTAAGCGTTTTTTATTTCTTCATTAATCCAAGTGTCTTCTCTTTCTCCACAACCTCTTATGATTGTCTCGAAAGATTGGTTTATAGTGTAGGTCCAATTAAATTTACGTATTTTTTTTAGCAATGATCTAGAAGCATGAAAGTTATTTAAGGGAATAATCGCTCTTGGGTCAGGCTGATACCACATGATTTCATCGGTTTCATGGTGAGGCATAGGAAATAAGCCTTGGCAATAAGCACTAATGAGCAGGTGTGTGTCAAGAGTTGTCATAGAGCTATGATTTAATGAGTCTAAATACTTCTTTGGCTTTGAAAATTTCAAAAAGGTCAGGGTCACACTTACCGGACCTGACTTCCATGCCAATAATGTCTAGTGCTCTATCCATTGGTAATGCTTTTTTGTAGGGTCTGTCAGAGGCGGCTAAAGCATCAAAAATATCAACAATAGTCATCATTCGGGCTTCTACGGGAATTTGATTTCCTTTTACACCGTGAGGGTAGCCTGAGCCATCCATTTTTTCATGATGCATGCCTGCAATGACTGGAACTCTGCTCAATGTTTTGCCCCAAGGAATTTGTTTTAAAAACTCAAAGCTCATAGAGACATGAGACTTGATTTGTGAAAACTCATCGCTTGTGAGTGATCCTTTTTTAATGGATAAAGAAGCGATTTCGTTATCGTTAAGTATTGAAAAAGGAGTGCCTTCAACATTGATAAAGAACTCATCGCGAAGTTTTTGAATCTCATTGGAAACTTCTTCTTCTAAAATAGCAGGCTTATTTGCAGTTTGGATCATGGTTTCAACTTTTTTAAGCCTTGTGCGTTTAATGTCTCTTATTTCCGTTGCTTCTTTTACAGATGTTCCTAAGTGGATAGATTTGTAGTAATCCATTTCAGCAATCGTTTTAGCTATTTCTACTCGTTGCAAAACATTTTCTAGTTCCCAGTCATAAAGCTTGAAGGCTTTAGTGAGAACGTTTTCACGAACGCCTACCTTCCCAAAATCATGAAGTAGGGATGCATACTCGATCTCTTTTAGCTGCTGTCTTGAAAATGATGTGTTTTTAAAGATCCCTTCACCTATGTCAGCAACTTCATTTGCAAGTGCAACGGTAAGTTTTGCAACTCTGTGAGAATGACCGCTGGTTGTAGGGTCGCGTTGTTCAATTGCTTTAATAGAAGCGTTTACAAAAGCTTCGAATAATCTTTGTACTTCTTTTGTGAGTAGTCGGTTCTCTAATGCAGTCCCTGCTTGAGTGGCAACCATTTCTGCTTGTTTAATATGGTTGTTTTGAAATGGTAGTATTTGTGGTGCAAAGGGCTTTGCAGCGTCAATCGAGTCTGATAGTTTGCAATTTATAAGCTGAATAACACCAATAACATCATCATTCAGGTTCATGATGGGAACAGAAAGCATTGATCTGCTTTCGTATCCTGTTGTTTTGTCAAAGCTTTTAGAACGCCTGCTGATAAGTTCGAAATACCGGTGGCGAGAGTCTGTTTGATACAGGTCGTCAATCACTATTGCTTCTTTCGCTAGAATGACATTTCCAACGATCGAGTTTTTGTTTAAAGGGATTACCATTTTATTAACGGGCAATTCTATAGTGTCATTTTGTGCTGATTCAAAATGTATATTGCCTGCTGGTGACTTTGATTGGTGATCATATTGAACCGTGTAAATTGCACCTGCATCAGCACCAGTGAGATCTCTGGCTTTTTGGAGAATAAGAGCTAGAAGTTCTTCGTAGTTATGAACGCTACTAAGGTCTTTTGATATGGACTTCATAAATTCAACAGAGTCACCATCAGATATATTATTTTTCATATCTTGAAGATGGTATTTTTGAAAATTTAGTTGGTTTTGAAGTTGAGCCAAAACAGAATTACCATTTGCCGGTAGAGGAAAAAAACTTGTAAGGAATTTATCTTGATTAGTATCAAAATAAACTTCTTCATGACCAATAAAAATAATACTAATAAGCGATGAAGATTGAATAGACTTAAGTGCGGTTTGAATCAACGACGGTTCAATGCGGTTTGAATCAATAAGAAATAGGGTGTGCTCATGAATTTGTAACTGAAGAATTTTCTTGTTGGCATGTGGTGTGCTAATAAATTGACTATCTAGCTCGTTTAAAAACACACATAAGCCTGAAAAATCTTCAATGCTGACATGATGATGCTTATTTTCATAGAAAACAGCTTTTTGGTTATGATTTCCCAAAGTGCGACTCTTTTTTAATGGTGTAAATATTCTTACTCTATTCTATGTTAATCTCGCGAGAGTCGCCAGAAATTTATGGGAGCTTAAAAATGAAGCATGGAATTATCCTTGATCTAGAAACCACCGGTCTAAACCCCAAAGAAGATGTCATCACAGAGCTTGGTATCATTGAGTTTGCTTGCGATGATCAATTTAAAAACCCATCAATTTCTAAGATGTATAGTGGGCTTCAAGACCCTAAACGCCCACTTACACCTGAAATTATTGCAATTACTGGTTTAACAGATGAGTTATTAAAGGGGCGTTCAATTGATTGGAACTCGGTCAATATGACAATGTCTCAGGCGGATTTTATTGTGGCTCATAATGTGCAATTTGACCGAAGTTTTTTACTTGAGTCTGGAAACGTAGAAAAAGAGATATTTGAAAAAGATTGGGCTTGTTCACAAAGGCATATTGATTGGCCTACCCATAGCCCCGGCAGGTCCTCTGCGTTGAACTACTTAGCTGCAGATCATGGATTTGTGAACCCTTTTGCTCATAGAGCGTTGTTTGATTGTGCTACGACGTTTAGGTTGATTAGTCCTCATGTAAAAGAACTAATAAGTCGAAGTCAGCAAAAAGAGTTTTTAGTGGCAGCAACCTTTGCTCCTTTTGAGAAGAAAGATCTATTGAAAGAAAGAAAATATCGTTGGGATGGTGCAAAAAAGGTTTGGAGTAAAGTTCTGATTGAAAGTGATTTACCAACTGAGCGTGAGTTTCTTGCAAAAGAAATTTATCAAGGAGAATCGAAGCATAGCGAAATGGCCATTGTTTAAAGTTTGCCATTCAGTTTGCTACATGTGTCTATGTGTAGCCTGAGATTAGAGTAAATTCTAGCGTGTAATGCCATTGCTGCAGTGAGCTTGAATGTGCGTAAAGCTGGTTCAAAGTTTGTGAGGCTTCTTAGGAGAGTGATGAAGTCATCGCCGTATTTTGTTTTTAGTTCTGGGTGAGAGTTTAATAAAGTTTGAAGGGCATCAATATTTCTTTTAAAGTTTTTTGCAACTTCTTGGTCTATTGATATACCAGTTTTGTCAGGGTCGAATTTTTCTGTGTCCGTAAACAAATCAGCATTTTCTTCTCGGGTTAAATTGCTCTTCAGTTCAATGTCATTCGTAGCTATTTCAAAAAGTAGAACTCCAAGTGCGAATGCGTCTAAACTTCGGTTTAGTTTGTAGTTTTTGAGGTAGGCTTCTGGCGGGGTGTAATTTTTCGAAAAAAGAGATTTCGTTTCGTTTTCTTTTTGAATGGTTTCAAAGTCAATCAAATGAGCCTTAAAATCATTGTCGAGTATGATGTTTCCTTTTTTTATATCTCCGTATACAAAGCCAAGTCCCCAGATTTTTTCAAGTGTAGAATGAATTTCAACTCCAATTTTCATGGCTAAGCCAATATTTGTGTCAAATGTCTCTGTGCTGGGTTGTGAAGCAATGTTCTTTGAGGTTATGTCGACTTTTGAATCAAGTCCTTCTTTTGTGACTGTGGTATCTGACCTAGATTCTTTACTTTGATCTACTTTAAGGTCTTCAAGGAAGTTGAGAAGTGTTGTCTTAGCAGGAGACCATTCCACCAAGTACTTTATATTGTTATGGGTGTAAGATGGAATATAGTGTGTTTCATGGAGTCCTCCATTTTCTAAATTTTTGTTTATTTTAACCGAGTGGTCTTTTGAACGGTTGAATTTTTCGGTGTTTTTTTTGTTGTTTTGATAAAATTTTGCAATTAGTGTTTTTTTAGGTGGGTCAATTGATTCTAGTGTCAGTACAACTTCTTGAAAATCACTGCTTTTTTTTCGGTCCTGTGTGACTTTATAGCCAACACCCTCTATCACGATAGAGTCTCCTGTTTCCGGGTAAGCTTGCAGTGTGAAGCTAAATACAATAAAGAGTGTCGAAGCAATTAAATTCATATGCCGTATTTTCTATTTTAAATATTTTTTATAAATGAATGATAATAATATTATTATAACAGGAATTGTCGGTGATAAAAACAACTTCAAAAAATAGCATGCATCACGCGAAAGTCACGGTGTTCGATTGCAAGGTGCTAATTTTAAAAGTTATTGCTGGGTTTATTTTGTAATTGATGAATACCTAAAACTGGAATGACAAGTTTTAGTTTCATCAACTTCTGCGGCTTTTGTCTGTTTAGGGCCGAAGAAATTTTTGGTTCGTGTAAATACGTTATGAACAGCAGCATTGAAGTTTTTGTTAAACAGAGTTCCAGCTGAAAGTGCACTGTAATAGTCTCTCATTAGTTTTGTTATTTTTTTCTCTAGTCGTAATTCTTCGTCAGTTGGTATGAGATCTTCAGAAATATTGTATCTTTTTGCAAAGAAACGATGTTTCATTTTATTTGCAGTGTACATAAACCTTTTAAAAAATCCTTCGCTTTTTATAAGTTTATCCATCTCATCTGAAAAATTTTGGTTTGCGATAAGTGTTTTGTATTTTGTGTGGTAAAATTTTTGATAGGCTAAGCTAAGTACGGCAACTACACCTACAGAGCCAAAATAGTGAGACGAAGTAAAATCGTCATTTAGTATATGGGCCATCTTTGGGATAAAAAGCAAGTGGTAAAATGACTGCATCTCTAATGAAACCATAAAACCTTTGGACCAACCCATAAGACGTCTGAAACGAGGTATTGCGTAAGTTGCTACATCTTTTGCGTATAAATTAATAAAGAAGTTTGAACTAATAATCTTTGCGGTTTTTGAGGTAAAAAAACCATCGTAATCTTTGATGAGTAATAGAACAGCAGCAAAAGTAAAAGAAACAATCCCACTTTTGATCATTCTTCTGTAGAAGCCTCCAGTATAAATAAAGTTTGCCATGGTATTACCAAAAACACCCAGTGTCATACCAAAAGAATAGCTCCATATAGCTGGATTCAAAGATTTTGAGATAGCAAAGGTAATGATTCCTTGTAAACTTCCACATGTCTTACCAAGGTAGAAATTTTCTTTTTCAGGAGTTTCGTAAATTTTTTGAAAAAATAGTTGGAGTTTTTTTAGTGAGATAGCTGATGGTTTGGTTCGGTAAGAAGCACCGATTTCTTTTCCATCTTCGTCTAGCTCTATAAGCTGCAAATTCATAGAAAAGTGAAAGTTAGCTAAAAATCTTTTGAAGTTAGGGTCATTAGCTGCAAACAAAACTCTGGTTTCTGATGTGGAAGTATCTGAATTTTTTGCGTAATCTTTCAAGTCACTTTGATCGAAATCTTGGCTTTTCTTAGCTTTTGTTTTGAAAAATGGGTTTAGTTTGCTGAATTTTCTAGCTAGGTTTTTAATGAATCCTGGTTGTTCTTTTGATTTTTCATACATAGCTGAGTTTAATTTTTGAACCATTCGTGCTGATTTACGTACTTGCTTGTCAGTCATGTCTTTGAATGGGTCGTTGTATATAAAAAAACCGATGTTTCTTGATCTAGGGTATACTCTGTAATCTAATTCGATAGCACTAAAGTACTTTTCTCCGTTTTTTCCGGATCTTAATACATTAACTTTAGAAAAATCACTTTGACGAGTAAAGACATATGACCCATTGGATAAGCTCGACTTTAAAAGTTCTTTTTCGGCTTCACCACCATTCTCTAATTTGTCTTTGATATCTTCTATAGCTTCAGACTGAAGTTGAATGGCTTCTTGACGCATTTTTTCATCATCTGCTTTTGCGTCAGCGTAATCTTTGTTGCCATCGTGATGATTGTAATATTGTTCTTGTTCGGTTGGGCTCAGTTGGGGGTAAAGCTTGAGATCAGTGTTTTGATCTTGTGCTTGAGCAAAATTTGCACTGATTAAAATCAGGGCAAAAAATGAGAGAGAACGACTTCGTATTGCTGAAAAATGCATCACAGTGGGTAAACCTCCAAATTTACTTGGCTTATAAACTATTTAATCTTTGAATTCAATAGAATTAAAATTAATTTCAAACAAAAAAATACGTGTGTTATTTATCCAGTATGTTCAAGTGGTTATATCTTAGGCAGCTCTAGAGTTCATTTGAGAAGGAGTATAACCTATGAAGAGTTTCGATTTTTGGAGGTTTTTGGATGAGTGTTTTGGAAGAATTGTTAGTGAGAAGTGGTGGAAAATGCGAGTTGTGTTCTACAAAAAGTCAGCTAGAAACTTACCTTTTACCCCCTCAGTTAGAGGTAAATATTGACCATTGTGTTGGTGTTTGTGATACCTGTTTATCGCAAATAGAAAACCCTGATTCTTTAGACTCTAAGCATTTTCATGCTTTAAGCACAAATATGTGGAGTGATACTCCAGCAATTCAGGTGATGTCTTATAGAGTGCTTAAAATGTTTGGTGCTAATTCATGGGCTGTAGACCAACTTGATCAGCTTTATTTAGAAGACGATCTAAAAGCATGGGCTGAATCAGGCTTACAGTTAGATAAAGTTAAAACACTTGATAGTAATGGATCTGTCCTCAGTCAAGGGGACTCTGTTACATTAATAAAGGATTTAGTCGTAAAAGGTGCAGGCTTTAAGGCCAAGCGAGGAACTACGGTGAAAAATATTTCTTTAACAGATGATCCTAAGCATATTGAAGGCAGAGTAAACGGTACAAGAATCGTTTTGGTTGCTGCTTATCTTAAAAAAGTCTGAGAACTTAAATATCAATTTTTGATTTAAACTTCTTTTTTAGCCAGAAAATTAGGATAATCAAAACAATGACTACGCCTAAAATAGAATACAAACCCATTTGCATTTGAGAGATTTTCTTTTCCAAGGCTTCAAGATTGTTTCCGAAAGCGTATCCTACCCAAATCCAAGCCGGAACTGATATTAACGCAGCGAAGCCATCTAGTGCGAAAAATTTCCAGTAAGGTACACGGTATATCCCAGTGCTTAAAAATATAGGCGTCCTTAGGCCTGGCAAAAATCTAGCAATAAAAATGACTTTGTCGCCGTATTTTTGAAGTGCTTTTTCTATACGCTCACTTCGAGCAGGTGTGATGATTTTTTTGAAAACACCAATATTCTTTATGTTCTCTCCGTATTTTCTTCCTAGAAAATATATAGAACTATCACCAATCAGCACACCAGCCATTGTCACAATGAACACAACATACTCATCAACAATTCCCTGCGAGGCTAGTAATCCACCAGCAATTAAGACAACATCCTCGGGCATGGGGAAGCCAAAGCCGCAGGCAATGAGAACACCGAACATGACAAAATAGCTTTGAGTGCCATAAGGCCGCATGAGGTCTGCAAACCATATCAGTAGTTCCATTCTTTAGATCCTTTCTAGCTCTTGCTTAATGATTTGAGGTTGAACACCTTCTAAATCGAACTCAAATTCATCAACACCATAATGAACCACTAGCGGCAAAACTTTATAGATAGGATGCTGGTTGATTGCATCGCCCGGTCTATGTGGGGAACTAATAGGTATCTGGCTGAGTTTACACGCAAGCTTTTTATTTGAAGATTTTTGAATGGAAACTTCATTTAAGAACTCTGAAATTGTCGTGGTTTTTCCTTGGATTCTAGGAGTGTTTATATCTGCTGCCTTGAAAGCTGTGTTGGGTTTTATTTCTAAAGGTTTTTTAAAGGGTAAGGTTTCGGCTGTTTCTAGAGGATTATAAAGAGTGTCTCTTTCAATAGGGGTTTTGCCAGCTTTAGTGATGAGGTTTTTTAAAACTTCGAGGTCCATCGCTTTTCCAGCACGGCCGCCAGCCATCTTGGATATTTTTTCGTCTACAACCGTGCCATCCAAGTCATTTGCTCCATAGCGAAGTGCCATTTGTGCAATGTCTTGTCCAAGCATAATCCAGTATGCTTTGATGTGTTGGAAATTATCCAAAAATATTCGAGCTACTGCAATATTTCTTAAATCATCTGCACCATTTGTAAAACGATTAATGCCCATGTGGTTATTGTGAGGTTGAAAAGATAAAGGGATAAATGCTTGAAAACCTTGGGAAATATCTTGTTGCTCACGAAGAAGTTTCATATGTTCTACGCGGTCATTTGTGGTTTCAATGTGTCCATAAAGCATCGTAGCGTTAGATCGGTATCCAAGTTTATGTGCAATATGGTGAATCTCAATCCACCTTTCAGCAGAAACCTTTGTTTCACAAATTTTTTCTCTGACATCCGCTGCAAAAATTTCTGCACCACCTCCGGGTAGAGACCCTAAGCCAGCATCTTGTAAATCTTTTAAAACTTCTTCCACAGGCCGTCTTGTTTTTTTGCTAAACCAATCAAGCTCTACTGCGGTAAATCCTTTTAAGTGCAAGCTTGGAAACTTGTCTTTTAGAGATTTAATCATCTCAACGTAGTGGTTGAAAGACCATCTTGGGTGCAAGCCGCCAACCATGTGAATCTCTGTGGCACCTTGATCTACAGCCTTTTGGGCTTCTTCAATCATTTCATCGATGCTTCTGCTAAAAGCACCTTCATCACCTGGTTTTTTAGAAAATGAGCAAAACTTGCAAGTAAGAACACAAACATTAGTGGGGTTGACGTGTCTATTTATATTGTAAAATACGAAATGATTATTTTTTTTGTGGTTTATCTCATTAGCTAACTCACCTAGCTCTGCAAGGTTAGGGTGAGCGTAAAGAATGTTTGCGTCTTCACAGCTAATTCGATCACCCGCAAGAGCACTCTTCTTAATTTCGTTAAAACTTCTCATAGGTTCAACCTGTTGATTTCTTCGGGTTCATAAATTTTATAGTTTTTGGCGATATTGAATAACTCGCGTATTCCGTTTTTTGTGTCATTTTCTACTTTTAGGCTGTCAGAATTGGCGTACATATCAATGTATTGCTTTCCTTGTGTTTGACTCATGTCAAAACCCTTTACCGAGCTTTCCATAGCTACCTTAAGGACTTCTTCCCAGTTTTGTTGTGCGTACGCAACACTTTGGTATAGTAGGTATTCTAGTTGGTGTCGGTCTTCTTCTGGTAAAGAAAGTTTTATTGCGTTTGCTCCCAGTGGAAGTGGCATTTGATATTTGTCGTGCCATAGCATGCCGAGGTCCGCTACTTGCCATAGGTTGCTACCATCCACCGCCACTTGTAGTTCATGAATTAATATCCCAGCGTCTACAAATCCAGAACGAACTAAGGTTTCAATTTTATCGAAAGAGGCGTGAATAGGAACGTACTCAGGAAAGAGTCCTAAGCTAGCTATGTATGCACTGGTGTGTGGTCCCGGAGTAGCAATGCGTTTGCCTTTTAATTCACTTACATAATAAACTTCAGAGTCAACTTTAGTGACCAGCTTTGGTCCAAAATTTCTTCCGATACTACAACCAACCTCCATAAAACCATAATGGTTAGATATCAAAGGCAAAGCACCGACACTTACAGCAGTAATGTCATACTTTTCATTTAAAGCCTGTTGATTAAGGTTTTGGATATCACCGCGGTGGAATTCAAACTCGTATTTACCCCAATTTATTTTTTGGGTACGTAAGGGTTCCAACATAAACGCGTCATCAGTATCTGGGCTGTATGCTATTTTAATCTTCATCGCCCTCAAACTACATCGAAAACCTTGGAATGATAAGTGATTTTTCATCAATGCGTATGATAAGTTAGGTCATATTTTGGTTTTTTCTGTTTAAAAAAAGTGCTTCAGAGGCTTTTTTTGCTGAGTTTGTCTGTATATGTACAAAAAACAGATATTTACACCCATTTTTTAGCAAAGATTATTTGCTTCGACCTGAATTTTGGTAGAATGGCATTGAAAACTATCAGGAGAATACCACATGATGCGTTCAGGAAACCCTACACTTCGTTCAGATACGTTTAATGTCCCGAGAACATTTCAAGGTTCACTGGCTTATAACCCTCCAAAAGAAGTAATGACTTTAGAAGGCACTATTCAAAAATCAGCTATCTTGATCTTTATGGTTATTGTTGCTGCTGCATATGCTTGGATATACTTACCTCAAACAATGTTAACTATGTACGGAAGTATGATTGGTGGGTTTGTTCTTGCAATCGTCATCCCATTTAAGAAAACGTGGGCTCCTATGTTAGCTCCTGTTTATGCTGTTTTGGAAGGGATTTTTCTAGGCCTAATGACGAGAAACTTTGAAACCATGTATGATGGTATTGCCGCACAGGCAATCGGCTTAACGTTATTTGTCTTTGTCGCTTTGCTTCTTGCCTATCAATCTAAACTTATTAAAGCCACTGAGAACTTTAAGCTTGGGGTTGCAGCTGCTACCGGTGGTATCATGCTTTTTTATCTTGTAGGGTTTATTGCTAGCTTGTTTGGGTTTCATCAGCTTTGGGGGATGCATAGTGCGGCTAACTCTAGTTGGTTAAGTATAGGTATCAGTCTTTTTGTTGTGGTGATAGCAGCCCTTAACTTAGTAATGGATTTTGACTTTATAGAAGCGGGGGCCGAGTCTGGAGCTCCAAAGTATATGGAATGGTACGCAGGGTTTGGGCTACTTGTGACGTTGGTTTGGTTGTATTTTGAGATACTGCGTTTATTAGCGAAGCTTCAAAGTAGAGACTAAAAAACACAATCTAGATGCTAAAATCAATGAAAAGGCCACTCGAATAACTTTGTTTTAGGGTGGCCTTGATTCTTTTGGAGTCTTCGTGGTTATCTGGAAGCAATGCCAGGATAACTCCGCCGCCGCCAGCTCCAGAAATTTTTGCAGATAAACAACCAGCTTGGATGCATTTTTGAATAATCGTTTCGGATTCACTTCCGACCACTCCCACAGATTTTAATAGAACTTGAGATCTAGTCATGGATTCCGCAACCCCTTCATGGTCTCCGTTCATTAAAGCGTTTTTGCAAGTATTTACGGCTTTAGTAAACCCATCAATGGTTTTTTGTCTTTTACTACCCTCAAAAAAAGGCTTAGCTTTTTGTACCATTGCCAAAGTAGGGGATCTGATCTCACTATCAATAATTAAAAAATTGAACCTTTTTGTAGGTTCGATTGCATCAATGTTTTTTCTTGATCGAAAGAAAATAGGTCCATTATAGACTAACGTAGCTGTGTCTAGTCCAGAGGGGGTGCCGTGAAATCTTTTCTCAAGTGAGTTTGCTGTTTCAATGATTTTTTGTTTGCTTAAGTGTAAATCGTTCGCTGTGGCAACAAGCTGTGTGATACCACTGCAAAAAGCTGCAGATGACCCAAGCCCGGCTCCTATGGGTATATCAGACTTCCCAGTTATTTCTGCACCTTTGAACTCAAGATTCAAAAGTTGGTAGGTGTCTGAGACAATTCTTTTAATAAGGTTTGAGGCAGGTTTTTCATCAATATGCATATCTAGAGTGTTTTTAAAGTTTTGAAAAATTTCCATTTCAAAACGAAGTTCTCGAATTGGCATTGCGATTGCAGGGCAGCCGTAAACGACGGCATGCTCACCCACAAGAATGCATTTTCCATGTGTGCTGACACGTGTCATAGGTTGCTCGCCTCGATGATTGGTCCATCTCCAGTTTCGTCTAGAATCGTCTTGTAATTAAAGTTTTCTTTCACCCAAGTATTAACTTTATTTTGATGGTCTATAGGACTAATTAAATGAATGTTTGGTCCAGCGTCCACAGTAAAAGCTACCGGGATTTTTTCTTTTTTTCTCCAAAATTTTAATTGGTCGATGAAATCTAAGCTAGGTTTCTCCATGTAAACAACAGAAGGTTTTGCCGTTTTGCTGACAGCGTGCATTTCAAGTGCATCTTTTTCGATAATGCGTTGCAGGCTTGAGAAATCTTTTTCCATCAAAGCTTTGCGACATATCTCTAGTCTTTTTGGGATGTCTTTAAGGCGTTTTTCAAAAAGCGGAGAACTCCAAGTGTATTCGTGGGCTTTACTAGAAGATATTTTTTTTGGAGAAGGGTCAACTAAAACAACAGTATCCGAGAGCTTCCACTCAGGTTTTATGCTTTCTATTGTTTGAAACTCTGGTGCCCTAGATCGTTTCCAGTGGTTGAAACCTCCATAAAGACTTCGGCAGGCACTCCCTGAGCCAAGTCGGACGTAGTTTTCATAAATAGCTTTATCAATGGTCCCTTGAATCTCTTCTACAGACTTTGAGCTTGTAAATAATGCAATGAGTGCTGTACCAAGTGCAGCATAACCACTTGCACTGCTGGCAATGCCGCAATCTGATGGGAAGGTGTTTTCGGATTTGATGGCGATGGGTTTCTCCGGGTTTGGAGAATACTCTTGAGTGATCCATTGGATGTAGCGAAAAACTTTTTCAAACTGGGGGTCGTTTTTTTGTACGGCTTTACGGTCAAAAGTCAGAGAGTTTACATCAGAGTACTGAACAGTTGTTTTTGTGACGCAGTTTTTAAGAGTCATGGAAAGAGAATCATTTGCTGGCCACGCTTTTGAGGTGTCTGATTTTCCCCAGTACTTAATAAAAGCGATATTGCTTGGTGCAGTGACTTGAATCATTTTGTGCTCCTTGCACGGTAGTTACCAGTTTGAATATCCATAACCTGCCAATTTCGTTGTTTTAATTGTAAAAACACATTTTGTAAGTCTTTCGTTTTTCCAAAAAACAAATAGCCGTCTTTTCCTCCGGCACCAACTGGTTTAAAGCTCCAGTTTTTATCACATTCGCTTATGGTGTCTAGTCCTTGAATTGTCGAAGAAAGTGAGTTTGGAGATTGTTTCCAAAAGTTTCTGACTTTGCCTACACACGAGTAAAACTCTTCGGGTAGTTGTCCTCCTCTGGAACATTCAATCAAGAATTTTGTTTGTTGATGTGAAAGTTGCTTAAGTTTATTTTTCTTTAAGGGGGTGTTGGCCCACTCAAGGTTGCTTAATATCTCGTTGCCTGTGTGAGAAGGTGGTTCGTTACATGGTTGAGCTAGGTGAATATAATCAGAAAAATGATCGAAATCTACTTGAGAAATTGACTGATGCTTAAGGTATTTATCTTTATCTAAGCCATTGAATTCTAGTAGCCCACCATGCACTTGGCATAGTGCGTCAAAGCCAGAAGCCTTCCCTTTTTGAAATTCTCTTTGGTTTTGTGTGGTCCATTTTATGATTTCTGGTTTTTTAACAGGGGTTTGGCTGTATGCATGATAAAGCCAGAACAAACCAATTCTCATAGCCGTCGAGCTGCCCATGCCTTTTAGAGTAGACTCTGATTGAAGTTTAATTTCAAGGGATACATTAAGGTCAAGATTTAAAAATAAATTGGCTATTTGTGAAATAAAATCATCACGATAAGAATGAGGTTTGTTTTTATAGTATAATTTTGGTTTGTGCCAAATATTAGAGCTAATGGACAAATCCGGTGTTGACTCATTCTTGTCTTTTGTAAATAAAGACACTTTGTGGCTGGCTTGACAGCTTATTGCAAGGCCGCAACCGTCTTCGAGTATAGAGTATTCACCAGATAATAAAATTTTTCCGGGAATGTGAACGCTAGAAAACAAAAAGCTCATTATTAATGTTGGGTTTTTTGTAGTTCAAGGTTTTTGGTGTGCATTCTCATGTGTCCCGATTGAATTCCTTCAACACTTAATGCTCGAAGTGCGGATAGGTTTTGGGCAAGTCCAACACTAACCATGATTCTTGCAAGTTTTTGAGCGTCTGGATTGCCAAGCATCTTTAGTGCTATTTTAGCAAAAGGGTGAAGTTTCGTAACACCACCAACAGTACCAACTGGTATTGGAAGCTCTAGACATCCGTAAAGTGTGTCTCCTCTGACAACCTTCCAAAACGACATAGATCGGTAAGAGCCTTGATGTGCTGCCCAAGCATGTGCACTAGCTTCAACTGCACGCCAATCATTTCCGGTTGCAATAGCAACAGGATCAATGCCGTTCATGATCCCTTTGTTGTGAGTCGCAGCACGGTGAATATCATAGCGTGCAAATAAATAAGCTTTTTCAATTGCTTTGATGGTCTTTTTTCCTGTTGGGTCTTCTTTGGTTTTGAAGGCTTCGGCAGGGATTTCGCATTCAGCTTTGGCTCTACGGTGAAGTGACAGGTTGGTAAGGATTTGAAGCCCTACATCAAACTGATACTCTTCTCTTAGGTATGAGCCAACATTTTCTGCCATGGTGTTGACAATATTAGCTCCCATTGCATCGCCAGTGTGAACATCAAGATTTAAGACTACGCATTTAATTTTTTCGATACTGTAAGTGTGTACGTCTTTGACACCGCCGCCTCTTTTGAGAAGTCTTGGGAAAAGTTGATTTGCTAACTTAGTGATGGTTTCTTTATTTGAGCGAAGCACTTCTTGAATTTCATCTTTGGTGTGTTTATGGGTGTATATCTGAACTTGAGCTGTTGTGATTGGTAGTGTCGCACTGGTGGTAAAGCCGCCTTTTTCTCGGCAAAGTTTAGCACCGTAACTACAAGCTGCAATCACGCTGGACTCTTCTACCGCCATAGGAACGAGAATATCTTCACCGTCTATTTTGAAGTTAGTAGCTATGCCCAAAGGTAACGAAAAGCCTCCAATGGCATTTTCAATAAGCTGATCTAAAAATTTGGTGTCTGCCTGGGTGTTTTCAAGAGCGGCAGTAATGTTCTCCGGGGTTTCTTGAAGAAAGTTTGCCACAATTTGTCTACGTTGTTCTAGTGGGAGTTTATAAAACCCTTGGATTCTGCTTCCAGCTATATGGTTGATCTTATCAAAATTGTCTTGATCATGGTTTTGCATGAACGCAGGCCTTTCTTAAGCTTTCTTAGTTCCAATATAGCGAAGATGTTGTTTTAAGTCAGAGAGTTTTTGAGAGTTCGTGAGGAGCATGGTGATTTTTAGTTCTGCGATGAATGCTTCTATCTCATCAAATAGCTCGGTTTCACCTATCAAAGCTGCCTTGAATAAAGGAAGCCCAATACCAGCTGTTTTTGCTCCAAGAGCGACACACTTAGCAACTTCAATACCAGAGCGTATTCCACCGGTTGCGGTGTATTGGTTATCAGGGAATATCTTGATGTTTCGGGTTAAGGCTTCTGCGGTTGGAATACCCCAATCGCGAAAAGTTTCACCAAGTCGTTTATGAATAGTTTTGCTAGATCTCAGTCCCTCGATGTATCCCCAACTAGTTCCTCCAACACCTCCAAGATCAATGCATGATACGCCTGTGTTCCAGATTTTAGCTGCGGTTTTAGGGTCTATCCCACAGCCGACTTCTTTGACGATAATGGGAACTGGTGACTGTTGGCATAGGTTTTCAAGCTGTTGAAATGGTTTGTTAAGGTTCTTATCGCCTTCTGGCTGAATTTGTTCTTGAAGTACATTGATGTGAATGGCAAGGGCGTCAGCTTGGATGCTTGTGATCGCTTTTAAGGCTTGTGAAACACCATCTTTTTCACACAGTTGATATATTCCAAGGTTGCCAATCAGAAATATATCTGGATATTGCTGTTTGACTTGGAATGATGTCGCTGTACTAGGATCTTTAATGGCTATTCTTTGAGAACCAATTCCCATAGGAATGTTGTATTTTTGTGCTGCTGCAGCCAATCTTTGGTTTATGATGCTTGCTTTTTCGACTCCACCAGTCATTCCTGTGATATGCATAGGTGATGAAAAAGTGCGATTGAGTAACTGAGTTTGCGTATTAATAGTACTTGAGTCCAGCTCGGGTAATGCGGTTGGATCAAAACGCCATTGATCAAAACCATTGCTGCGTGATTTGCTTTCTACGTTTACATCCCTACACAGGTTGATATGGTCTAGCTTGCGACCGCTGGTGGAGTGAAGGGTGGATTGTTCCGTTTCCAAAAAAGTGTTATCCTTTTATTACGCTAACCTCGTGTAAACACATGTAAACATGCATGGCTGTCGTATCATATTTAACCACGTAAAGCGACCTATTCGTGTCATTACCAGTACTAGATATTCAAAACGCTACTTTCACGTATCCCGGTGATGATACTCCGATTTTAAGTAATTTGAACTTCAAGATCTATGCTGGTGAGCGATTAAGTATCGTGGGGCCGGGGGGATCCGGTAAGTCGACGCTCCTAAAAATCATACTAGGCCTTCTTGCTCCTCAGTCAGGTTCTGTTGAGCTTTTAGAGACAGATATGGTGCATGGTCTTGAGTCTCAAAAACTAAAAATGCTCAGTAGAGTAGGTATGGCGTTTCAGCAAGGTGCTTTATTTGATTTTATGACAGTAAAAGAAAACTTAGAGTTTTCAATGATACAAGCAAAAGTAAGTAAGGAAGCTATCGAACAACGAATATTTGATCTTCTCCATACCATTCGTTTGCCTCACACAAAAGACATGTTTCCTCATGAACTGAGTGGTGGAATGCAAAGAAGGATTGGGATTGCAAGGGCTGTCGCATCCAAGCCGGAGTTTGTTTTGTTTGATGAGCCAACTTCTGGTTTAGACCCTGTTACTTCTAGTGTGATCTTAGATATGATTCACGCTATTACGGATGAGAAAACAGAGGCTGAAGAGCAAGGAGAAATTCAAGTTAGCGATCAACGTACTGCAGTAATGGCTTCCTCAGCAATTGATATGTCGATGCGTTTTGCAGATAGGATGATTATCTTAAGAGATGGTGAAATCATTGCTGATAGTTCTTGGAAAAAACTCATTATTGGAGAAAATGAGTGGATTAGTCATTTTTTAAGTGCAAGGTTGATTGGTGTAGACCGAAAATACGTAGAAAAGTTAGGTGTTCCTGATGAGTTTATGCAGAGGTATTTTTAAAAGTGAAGTTATTTCTGCAACTTATTTGTTATTTTATATCTTTTGTTCCAAAGCCCTTTTTGATTGCTTTCGCATATTTGCTTACATTTATAGGGTATGACGTTCTTTCCATTAGGAAATCTGTCATCAAAGAAAATCTTGATATTGCTTTTGGTGACTCAAAGACACCAAAAGAAAAAAAAACAATCGCTCGAAAAAGTTTTTTAAGTTTTATGATGACTTGTTTAGAAGTAATGAGATCAGTTCGGTTTCCGTTTTACAAAAGCTTTGGTTTTATTGATACAGAAATAGCCCGTAATGCTTTAAAAGATGGGAAAGGGGCTCTTTTGATTGCGATGCATATGGGTAATTGGGAGGCTCTAGGGTCAGGGTTGAACGTCTTGGCACCGCCTGTTCGTAGTGTTGTTAAAAAAGTTGGCGGCAAAGGTACGAATGAATTTATTGTCTGGTTAAGAGAAAGAAATAAATTTTTAACAGTTTCTAGAGATAAAAAAAATGGAATGGCAGTATTGAAGGCAATAAAAGAGTCTTTGGCACAGAACCAGATCTTTGGTTTTCCTATGGATCAGTATAAGCCCGGAGATGAACGTATTCCTTTTTTTGGTAAAGATACAGCAACAAATACTGGCTTAGCAACTATAGCAAAGAAATACTCTGCCAATGTTTTGGTGTCATACTGCATTAGACAAGAGTTTGGTGCTTTTCGTATGATTGTAGAAGAAATGCCAGTTTTTCCTAACAAAAGCACCTCGAAAGAAACAAAAATAGCATCAACGCTTTTGGTAAATCAAAAAATAGAAGAAATCGTTAGGAAGTACCCGGAACAATATTTTTGGCTCCATCGCCGTTGGAAGTAATGTTTTTGTTTATGAGTAGAGCTTAGTGAGGCAAAAAATAACCTGCCTAGAAAGGCAGGTGTAGGAATCAAAATATTTGATGCTTTACTCATTTACTAAGGCGTTTAACTGTTTAACGCCTTGCGTGAACTGTTTTCCTCTGTTCTTCTTGTTTCTGTTAATCCATCTTTTTGCTTTTCTTTCACATTCTAAGAACGCAGTGCTTAAATTCTCAGATTGAGATTTAAATTTTGCGAAACCAAAATGAGATTGGTCAATTTGAAAAACTACTTGATACTCGTGCTTCTTTTTTTTAACCCAGATGGATACATTTTTTTGGCTGAGGTTTTTGAGAAGTGTATCCTCAAAAATCTCACGGCTAAACTCCTCAATTACTTTTCGGTTTAAATTCTCGTCAATCATCAGTCGCATCTTTTACTCCTTAGATCGGTTAAATACAAGACTACTATAGCCTGTAAAACATGAGTTTTCTTTAAGTTAGCCCTATTCAGAAACTTCAGCTGTTTCATCCGCTTCGGACTCTTCAACTGTCGGAATAGCCGCGTCTAAGAAGGTCACATCTAGGCTGATAACTCCGCCAATAGGTATTTTATTTGCTTCTATAATGAGATTGCTGTCTTCTACTGTGTAATCACTGTATTGTGCACCGTTTATTTTTACGTCAAAGACTCTGAAAAGAGCATCGTCAAGTGCTTCAGGTGGAAGCTGGAATTCGTAACGGAATTCTTCTACATACTCATATGCAATGGATAGATCTGAAAGGCTATCTTCTAATGGGCAGTTGTTTAAATCAAGAGTACTTCCATCAATAGAGGCACTATCGTCAGACGTTGAACATGATAGTCCATCACCAACGATACTTACAAGTCCATTCAAAGGAATGTGTGGAAGTTCGATGGTCTTGTTTACTCCTGGGTTTACCGCAGTTGAAGAAATTTCTATGACTTTACCAACGGACCATTGATCTGCTGAAAAAGTTAAAACGCCACCTTCATAATTAATAGACGATAACTCTTCACCAGAAACGGCGTCTTTGATGCTAAAAGAAGGGGCTTGTATCCATTCATCTAAGTTAACATTGTAGTCTAATTTAGGACCTGCATCTAATAAGTACGCTACAAGAATAGTTTCGTTATCTTTAGGTGCATTGTTAAAAGTAAGTTTTCCACTTGTAGGGTTATAACTGTAGTCTGAGTTATCTTGGTCATTTACCTTGACGTTAATACTGTTGGCATTTTTGGCAATATTATATTCTTTGTTTAGTGGAGTGTTTACTCTGTATTGAATAAGTATTTCAGCGTTTTCTGCTGGAGCACTATCAAATAAAAGCTCTTTTCCATTCACTGTATAGTTACTTGCTTTTGTGCCGTTAATATGTACTGCTAAAGTAGATGGGTCAGCTGATTCACTTAGTGCAAAACTTGAAACAACTGGTGCAGATGGGTAATTATATTCAAACCTCACGCTCGCACCAGATACTGGTGGGTTTTGGTTGAAAGTTACAACATTACTTATAACTGAATAGTCATTAGCTGGGCTTTGTATATTGTTGATAAAAACTTTTAGGCTTGATTGATTTGGTGTAAAATCAAGAGTAAATACTTTATTAAAATTTATACTTATATCTTGGGAGATTGCACTTAAAGTGGATGTGTAATCATTATCGCATATAGATCCTGCATGACCACCAGTTGCATTGACAGCTGCATTGTAAACTTTACCTTCATATGGCGCCGTAACACATGATGTATCGCCCGGGATTTTAAACAGGCCATAAACTTTTGCGTTTTGCCCAGCAACTCTACTCGTGTTTAAATGATCAATTAAATATTGTTCGGTATTCCAAGGTTTATTTTGGCAGCCTAAACCATTTAAGCTACAGTTGTCCTCATCACTCACTATGATTACAGCAATGTGAGAATCACTCCTTACCCAGTTTGGTATGCCATCACATGGTTGTAATCCGGTTACAGCTCGTCTAATTCCTTGCTCATTACCGCCACCTTTGACTCCTTGCTGAATTGCATTGGAAAAACGTGAGTTGAGATCAGAATCACTGTTTTGAATGAGCCCATTTTCAACTTGGCATGGTTCATTTGGGTCGGTGGTGATGACGCTAATTCTCCAGTCAGAATCAGAGATATTGCTCAATAGTGGAGATAGTTTTGATGCTAGGTTTTCTTGTTCTTGTTTCATTGATCCTGAGTTATCGATAACGATAACAATATCTAGGATTTTATCTGCATTTTCTTGTATTGTTGTTTCAGAGTGACTAGTCGCTGAACTACCTTGTTTGCGGTTGTCGGTGACTTGTAGTCTATCAATTTGTTTAAATTGGTTGTTCCCATCAACAGATAGGCTTTCAAGAGTGATGTTTTGACTAAAAGATACTAAGTCGGCAGATACCTGTAATGATGAATCACCAAATAAAGTAGAAGGAAACTCAGTGGAGTACTCTCCTGTCTTTTCAAGGAACTCATTAGGCTCTGAGCCAAATTTGATGATATCAATGATGATGCCTTCATCAGGCCTATCATCGATAGAGTCTTCAACAACTCCAAAGGGATTTTCCCCTTCACATGCTGTGAACACGAAGGTACTCAATATGAGTAATGTGTAAAATTTTGTAACCATTTTCATTCTAACTCCCCTGGGTCTTCCTCTAGCATTGAGACCTACATAGGCTACATCGCTACTATATGGCAAAACTTGAAGGAATAATAAAAAAATAATTAATATCAACTACTTATCATGTGTTGATAACCCTCTTCTTTTATAGGTGCGAACTGTAAAATAGTCAGTCCAAAGCTGGTCTAGTTAATAATATAGAGGAATATATATAATATATTCTATGCAAATCACTTATTATATTAAGTTTTTATATTATTTTTATAAAAAGCTTGATTTAAGTATAATATTATATTATAGTGCATGTAAATCTACTTGAAATTATTGTGAACTATTTAGAAGTAAGAGGTGTTTTATGAAAATCAAAGGATTATTAGCAGCGTGTGCTGCAACAGCAATGTTAGTCGCTTGTGGTGAAGCCAACAACAGCAATAATGAGATAGGAGCTGAGAAGGTTGATGTGATTAGCTTCATTCAAGAAGCAAATAGCCAATCTCCAGAGGCTGTAAAGTCTTCTCCTCAATTTATCATGACGAGATCATGGGTTGATGAAAATAATAACCCAATTGCTGATATCCCAGTTGAGCAACGTCAGGTTTCTTTGGGTTTTAGCGAGTCGTTGGTTAGTCAAAACTACGCAGTTTTATTTGACTCAGGTTCAGATATTGAAAGTAATCTTAACGAAGATCTTTCTGGTACGGTTGCATTTTTTGGTAACAATAGAAGAGCGACTCCAGTAAGAGATTACTTAAGAAATGCCACTCCATTAAGAAATATTGCTAGTGCTATTTCAAATGCAGCAACTTCTTATTCTTACAATGGTGGGTTTAACGGTAACAGCATTGGATGCCAACGTTATGGATCATTCAACAACAACTGTAACAGTAACGTTGTTTATAGAACTCCAACTATCGGATATCAGGGTGCAGCAGTAAACTACTTCCCAGTAAATCATCAACGTGTATGGAGTAACCATAACAATGTAAGTCGTCGTTGTGTTTATCAGTTAAATACTGTGAATTACAGTAACGTTCAGTCAACTTATAGTAACTGGAACAATCAGTATGCTTCTTACGGTACAAGCTACCCAACAGAGTCTTACTACCAACATACGCCAACGTATAACACTCAGGTTCCTTACCAAGTAAGTCAGTCACCTGTACAGTCAATCCCGCAGATCACTAAAGGTTATACGCCAACTCAGTCGGTTCCTGTTTACAACAAAGGTAAGTCAGTGACTCAAGGTCCTGTTTATAACAACACTCCGATTCAGTCACCTGTACAGTCTCCTGTTTACAACAAAGGTAAGTCAGTAACTCAAGGTCCTGTTTTTAATAACACTCCGATTCAATCACCAATACAATCACCAATACAATCTAACGTGTTTGGTAAGTCAAGCGGTCAATTAAAAGGTGCAAAATTTGGTAAGTCTCCAATTCAGTCACCTGTACAAACTTCAGTACGAAGAGGTAACGGTGTTTGGTAATTCCAAAGTGAGATAAAAAGTCTCTAACCACAAAAAAACTTCGAAGCAAATTTTGTTTCGAAGTTTTTTTTATTTATTTTTAATATGTGGAGAGATTTACTGCATCATCTCAAGTTGCCTTGATGCTCTTGTTGCAGATCTTTGGTCTTGTATGTATTGAAACCAGCTAAGTGTCTGATCTATAAGCCAGCGGTTCTTACGAAGGTCTGAAGATGGAATAAGGCTTAAGCAATATGTCTCAAGTTGTTTTGAGCTGCTTTCACCATTCTTTTCAATCCAGCTTTTTACTGATTTTTTGAAGTCGTTTTTATCAAACATTCAAATTCCATTTCCATTGATTTATCTTAGATGTTAACTATTCGGAGCTTTCTTACGAAGCTTTAGGCAAAATGTACACTGCTAATAAGGGTTAAGCGATGACTTTAGAGGCTAATATCTTTACGAATTTAAATACTTCTTTGTATGGTTCCTATTTTACAGACACAAATTTATTGAGCTATTTTGGTAAGAATCTCAACAAATGGTTACTTGATGTGCTTAAGTCTAAAGGTGTTGTTGAGAAACCGCTCATTGAATCGGACAATGTTTCGGAAAAAGCTCATATTGAAGGTGCTGTTTATATTGCAAAAGGAGCGGTGGTTGAGCCATTTGCTTTTATAAAAGGCCCTGCATTTATAGGTGAGGGTACACATGTGCGTCAGTCGGCTTATATCAGAGGTGATGTATTTGCCGGTAAAAATACTGTTATTGGGCATAGCACAGAAATAAAGTCTTCAGTCATGTTGGATGACGCAAAAGCGGGGCATTTTGCATATATTGGTAATAGTTTTTTATCAAAGTCTGTAAACCTTGGAGCTGGGACAAAGTTGGCAAATTTGAAGTTGAGTCGCTCAAATGTCAAAGTCACCCACCCAGAAACTCAAAAAAAACTTGATACTGGAATGTATAAATTCAGCTGTGTGCTAGGTGATGAGGTTCAGACAGGTTGCAATAGCGTCATATCGCCGGGGAGCCTGCTTCTGCCTAAGGCAACAGTAATGCCTTGCGAACATTTTTTCGGAACAAAATAGCCGAAATAGCGGTTTTGTAGGTGTCTGAATTTACTTTAAAAAAATATAGTTTTATAGAGATTCACAAATCCTATTAGGGTTATTTCTAATAAACCACCGTTTTTATTCCTTTTTTTGGCTATGAATTTATTGACTACCCAGTCAACCCTTTGTAGTATCAAGGTAATCATTCATTTTTTGTAACATTCTCGGGGGGAGGGGTTATGATCAAGACGCTTATTAGTGTTTCTTGCTTGACGTTGGTTGCTGCATGTGGTGGCGACTCTGAACAAAATTACCAACAAAAGGTAGATGCTGTTAATAGTCAAACGACTCAGTATATACGTGGCGGTGTTGAAGTCAAAGAGACTCAACGTGACTACCGTAACTGGTCAACGGTTGCGTTGACGACAGACTTAGAGCTTCTGGCGGCTTCTAAAGACAGCGAAGAGAGAGTTTCTCCTTTATCTGTAGGACGAAGCTTCTGTACAGGTACCTTAGTTCATCCACGTGTCGTTGTTTCTGCAGCTCACTGTGTCAGAAAGATGGACCGTAAAACTGGAAAATTCTCAAAAGAATTATCGATGGAACCAGAAAATTTTGTAATTTCTTTTGATAACCGTGTTTCTGAAGATGGAAACTGGGTTCGTGCGGAAGCAGTTTATGCTGCAGAACGTTGGAACTCAGAAACAACGACAACACCATCTCCAAAAGCACCGCCGCATGATATTGCTGTGATAATTCTTGAAGATGACGCTCCAGACAATGCACGCCCAATTCCAATTGCTGATAAAAAAATAAAAATTGGTGAAGGCGATATGATTTACGCTGTTGGTTACGGGGTAAGTAACTCTCGCAAGAAAAACGATACGGGTATCTTGCGTCAAGTAAATACTCCAATACGTCTTGTGGACTCTAAGGCTTGGCGTATATCTGCAAAAGGAGCAACTTCTTTTGGTGATCAAGGTGGAGAAAAGAAAGAACAAGAAGATAACTCTCGTGACGAGGGAAGTGATTATGATGAAGGTGAAATCGGCAGTGGTAACGGTTCATCTGCAGGTGAAAACGAAGGTATCGACGCAGGTGAAGGCGACAAAGCTGGATCAGGTGGCGGAATGGGCGGATTTGGCGACATCATCACTGAGTGGTTTGGTGGTAAAGGTATCTGCGGTGGTGACTCAGGTGGCCCAGCATACATGCTTGTAAATGGAAAGCTTAGGCTATTTGGTGCTGCTTCTATTGGTTTAGATCTTTTAGGAATGAAATGTCTAGGGCACGGAACATACACTGATGTTCGTTACTACAAAAGCTGGATTTATAAAGTTGCAGCAAAACATAATATCGACATGGGTAACGGAACTCCGGGACCAAGTGGTAATAACAACAAAGATAAAAAAGACAAAGTTGAAAAACCTGTCAATAAAGCTCAGTGGACTCTAGCTTGTAAAAACGATGACGGAATTGCTTTTAAATTAGAAAAGCTAAGTAAGTCACGTGCAATCATGACTCCAGTTGAAAAAGGAGCTATTGGCTCTGCATTAGACATGACAATGCGTGCTCCTAAAGACCCTGATTCAGATGCTATTAATGCATTTACTTTCACAACCGAAGGCGGTGATGA
Source organism: Oligoflexales bacterium (assembly GCA_023301465.1). GTDB lineage: Bacteria > Bdellovibrionota_B > Oligoflexia > Oligoflexales > JALZUQ01 > JALZUQ01. Next base: position 72,582 of record JALZUQ010000009.1, on the reverse strand, counting down.
CTCAGTGAGAGTTTGGATTCCGGGTGTGAATTTCAATGAGGATATCTCTGATGATATCGTAGTGAAATGGGTAAAAGACTCATTTAGTGAGAATACTAAAATTGTAAAATTTATTGCTGGTGAGTGTAAGCTTAGGTAAGTAATAAAAAATGATAAAACAAAGCCCCAGAGACTTTCTTTGGGGCTTTTGTTGTTTAAGCTCTATTTGTTTTGAAGCTTATGTTGAGTTATCGTTCCTATAGCCGTTCGTGGTGTCTTGAGTAAGCTTTTGTAAGGAGCCTGAGCTCAAGCTTTGTCATTTGGTATAGCTAGTAACCCTCAAATTAGAGAGAAGGGGAACTCTTCAAGTCTTGAGTCGTTTTTTAGTAAAGTAAGGGGAAGGGGCGTAGGTGGGGGTTGATTTCCCTGCCTTTTTTTTGAGCTATTTGATTATTCCCTTGCAGCAGTTTAAGAAACATTATAATAAACAAGTTGTTATATGGAATATGATTGTCAACTCAACGAAGAGTTAGATAGTAAACACACGGAGAAGAAAACACATGGCAAAAAAGTCTGCTGTTCAAAGAAACGAAAAAAGAATTCGTATGTCACAAAACCAATCAAAAAGACGTACTGAACTAAAAAAAGCAGCTATTGACCCTAAGCTGACGGATGAAGAGCGAATGGAAGCACGCTTTAAATTACAAAAGATGGCACGCGATGGCTCTCCTTGCCGTGTAAAAACACGTTGTAACGTAACTGGCCGTCCAAGAGGTGTGTACAAGAAGTTTGGTATCTCTAGGATTGCTTTTCGTGAAATGGCACTTAGGGGCGAGTTACCCGGAGTGATCAAAGCAAGTTGGTAGTCTTATCAAGTATTGCATTAATATTTTTATCAACCCACTGTTCTTCAGTGGGTTTTTTGTTTTGAACTTAATTTGAAAGGAGGGTGTGTCTTGATTTTAACGAATATCGAAACAGTGCCGGGGCAAGAAATTGTCGAACATTATGGATTAGTTTCTGGAAGTACTATTAGAGCAAAGCATGCCGGAAGAGATTTTATGGCTGGAATAAAAAATATATTTGGCGGTGAATTAAAAGGTTATACAGAGCTTCTTCGAGAGTCTCGTGCACAATCCATGGAGAGAATGGTTTCGCAGGCAAGTAAATTAGGTGCGAATGCTATTGTTAATATTCGCTTTGCAACTTCAACCGTAGCTGTTGGAGCTGCTGAGATCTTTGCGTACGGCACAGCAGTTAAAGTAAGTCCGTCTTCGCGTCAAATTGAAAACTAAAAGGAGCGAAACATGGAAAGTTTAATCTTTGCAGTTGTCTTACTCGCTCTAGGTTTCTTTTTTGGAAGATACGCTGAGAGTAAGCACTATAAAAGTATTCGAAAACGAGAATCTCAATATCGACACAAACCAGTTCTTAGTGGTAAAACAGCACTTTCAGAAAAGAACATAAATAAAAGCCAATTGGCAGTTGGTTCTGTAGTGGTATCAATCGACAGGTTTAAGCTGATGGTTTCCACCATTCAAAATCTATTGGGTGGTGAAGTACATGCTTTTAGCTCTTTAATTGATCGAGGGCGAAGAGAGGCAACTCTAAGAATGATGGAGTCTTCGCCTGGTGCAGATGGGTATTATAACTTTAAAATCGAAACTTCGACGATTTCCGGAAGTTCCAAAAATGGTCTCGGGACCATAGAGGTTATGGCCTATGCTACAGCTGTGAGTTTTCATTCCTAGGATAAATAGATGAATTATGTGCCAAAAAGCTTAGGGGAAGAAGCAGACATTTCGACTGGTGATCAGTCTTTGGGGTATCATACAAAGACTTTTTTGATTTTCGGCGTGTTGTTTGTTGTTGGAGTATTGTTTGTTGCGATGCTCTCTGAGTTTACTGCTGGCTTTATACCTGACAAGTGGGAAGTCAAAGTATTTGCTTCGGATAAGTCTGATGAAACCAATGGCGATAAAGAGGTTGATAAAAAAAACCAGGAAATAGACGGAGTTTTTGGTAGTGCGGTTGTTGCATGCCAGCAGTTTCCGTCATATGCCGGTTTTGAAAATAAAGTAGGATTTACAAAACTTCTAAAAGAAGCAAAAAGAAAGCTGAATTTTAAAATCAACTGCATAGATGAGGACACTCCTAATGCTTTTGCTTATCCGGGCGGTGGGGTTTACCTCACTTCTGAGCTGTTAAAGCATGTTAAGACCCCTGTTGGTTTAGCGTTTGTTATTGGGCACGAACTTGGTCATCATGAAAACAGGCATGTTTTGAAGCGACTAGGCAGAGTGATTAGTTTTCAGACGGTGTTAAGCGTATTTGGTATGTCAGACATGCAAGGAATTAAGGTGTTCAGCGATCTTGGTGAGCTTTCGTTTTCACGTCATGATGAATTACAAGCTGATGATTTTGGTATATCAGTAGTTTCAAAGTATTTTAGTGATTTTAATGGTGTCACTGAGTTTTTTGAGTATGTTTCTAGTCTTGAGCAATCAGCAATTAGCGACAGTTCTTTGGGTAATGTGTTTTCTACTCACCCAGTGAACAGTGAACGGATTCGTCGTATTCAAGAAAAGCTTGGCATCATATCGCTGTAGATGTGCATCAAGCTAATTTAAGAGATCATATACAAAAAAAGCACCATGACAATTAGTCAGGTGCTTTTTTTATTCATCCTAATATTTACTAGAATACGTTTTTACTCCAGTCAGCTTGAGTGACTTCGTAAAATGGAAGGTTGATTTTGCGTTGACTGCTTCCATCTTTGCTCATCATGTAGAGCTGATGTTTTCCTTTAGTGTTAGAACCTCCGATACGGTTACTTGAAAAAATGATGAGCTGTCCGTTAGGAGACCAGTTTGGGTCTTCATTATCACCTGTTTTTAAGGTGAGTCGCTCAAGCTTGGTTCCGTCATTGTTCATTACAAATACATCGTAGCGATCAATGTCTTTGTCGTATCCTGAAAATATGATTTTTGATGAGTTTGGAGACCAGTCTGGCGTTGTGTTGTACCAGCCGGCATAAGTAAGGCGTTTTTCGCTCACTACTTTTAGAGTTTTTCCTGTCTGTTGAAGTGTGGCTCTAAACAAGTGTGGGTTGCCGTATCGAGCAGAAACATAAGCCAAGTATTGGCCGTTAGGGCTAAAAGATGGGTCCACATCAAGCCCTTGTCCTTGAATAAATGGCTTTGCTAGACCGCCGTTAGGGCTTAAAGTAAATAAATCAGTATCAGTGCCTCGAACCCCCGTAAAAGCAATAACGCTACCATTGTGGCTCCATGTGCTTCCACTATTCATGCCTCTTCGGCTTGAGATTTTTTTTGTGGTGCGTCTAGCAAGGTCATAAAGAAAAAGGTCAGGGTTACCATCTCTGTAGGATGTGTATGTTATGTATTTTCCATCTGGTGACCAAGAAGGTGATAAATTGATTGAATTACCACGTGAAATTTGTTGAACGTCAGAACCATCAAAATTAGACATGTAAATTTGTTTAGAAGACTTACGATTTTTTTTAGCAACAAAAACAAGCTTAGAATTAAAAATCCCGTCTGAACCAGTATATTGTTTTAAGACGTGGTCAGCGTATTTTGTAAGTATCTTGTCAATATCACCTCTGGCAACTCCGGAGTACTTTTTGCCAACGACTGACTCGCCTTTTCGCAGATCGATCGTTTTTAATAAAAACTCAAATCCATCTGATTTTTGTGTGATATGGGCGATGATCATGGTTTCAATGTTTAATGATTTCCACTGTGCAATATCAACGCCTTTTATGCCGGGTAATCCAGAAGTTTTAAAAATTGGATCTTTATATTCCTTAAGTAGTTTTTTGTAGAGGTCTTTTTTTACTTGATTAAATAAGCCAGAGTATTGGAGCAGGCCTGCTAGTCTATCAGATGCTTGTCTTGCGATTTGTTGGTGTACTCTGTTGTTTGGGGTTGCGAGTCCGAAAGTAGGTACTGCTAAGACAAGTCGGCGAAATTTTGGGCTATCAATATTTATTTTGATGGAAGCAAGTGAAGTACTGCAGATAGTTGATAATAGTAGTAAAATAGTTATTTTGATGCGTTTTTTCATAGGTTTCATAAAGCTTTCCTAAAATTGATTTGAGTTAAAATTTAGATCCATGGCTTCACCGGCAAATTGTTTGCAAGCGACTGGAAACGGGGCTGCTGCTAGGACTGCTTGCTTTGTAAGATCGTCAAATACGATATCTCCAGAAGACTTATGGGTGGTTGTTTCCATGACGTCACCCTGTGCATTGATGATAACACGGATAGTCACTTTGAGTTCAGATGCTCCAAAGCCGTATGTCTCAGGAATAACGTAATGTTGTCTGACGGCTTTGTTGACAAGGGTTTTGCATTTTTTACGAGATGAAACATCACCAAGTTTTGCTGCGGCGTCTATCTCAGAAGTCATTTTTTCGTTGAGTTCAGCTAGTCGTCTGATTTTATCAAGATCCTCGGCAGGTTTTTTGTCTTTTAATTTTCGGAGTCTTTCAATGGCAGCACGTTTTTTGAGGTCTTTTTGTGTGATTTTATTTGAATTATCATCGTCTTTCACATCAACTGTTTCGTCATTTGTCTTGTCTTTATCACCTGAGTCTTTATCAACTTTTTTGTCAGTTTCTTTTTTTTGAACTTCACCTTTTTCTTCTTTTTTGACCGTTAGGTGTTTAGGGAGTTGAGGAAGCATTTTCTTGTCTATACTTACCTTAGAAGGTGCTGCTTTTGTGGTTTTCTCTGAGATTTTGTCCACTGCAGTATCTTCAAAATCTGCCATCATATCAATTTCGATTTCAACCTCTTCGGGTATCTCAATACTTCCGCAAGAGTGAAAGACTGCGATCAGAAATAAGGCAATAAGATGCAGTACGACGGAACTTCCCATGAAAAAAGAAGTATTGTGTTGTAACTCTTTTCTTGTTTTTGCCATTAATGGCTTTTTCCATTAGGTTGTGTGAGCATTTTGATTTTTTGAACACCAGACCGTTTTGCAATGCTCATTGCTTTGACGACTTTTCCATAGATAAGGTTTTGGTCTGCTCTTATATGTAGGGTTTTGTTTTTTTTATGTTGAAATATAGTGGTTAACTTATCTTTGAGGTTAGAATCAGAGATACTTAATTTGCCAATATAAAACTCACCTTTTTTATTCATGGATAAAATAACTCTGTCATGAGGCAACGAAATAGATTTAGTCGCTGCTTTTGGTACTTCGACATTGATGCCCCCTATGGAGAGAGGGGCCGCAACCATGAAGATGATAAGTAATACCAACATGACATCAACCAAAGGGACAATGTTGATTTCTGCCATGGAATCATCTTGGGGATCAAAGTTTTGGAAAGCCATTAAATTTCTCCGTTTTGACTGCTTTGAGAACTATTTTTTAGTAAGTATCTTTCAGAGAGGTTGAGAAAATCATGAGAAAAACCATCCATCCCAATGACAATGTTTTTAATTTTTGTAGAGAAAAAATTGTAAGCAATAACAGCAGGTATAGCAGCTGCTAAGCCAAATGCTGTTGCAATGAGTGCTTCAGAAATTCCAGGTGCGACTGCAGCGAGAGAGGCACTTCCCGTTTTTGCAATTCCATCAAATGCTCGCATAATTCCCCAAACGGTACCAAACAACCCAATGAATGGTCCTGCTGAAGCACTAATGGCTAATATATGCATGTAGCGGTCTAGTTGTCTTTTTTGTTCAGACCTTGACTTTAGCATGGACCGTGAAAGGTTGTTGGTAGATGACTCTAAGACTAACCGTAGGTCTTGGTGTTGTTCTTGAAGTTCTGTGCTTTTCATGAGCTCTTTAAACGCACTATGAAATATTCCAGAAACCGGTGTGGAGGGAAACTCTTTTAATCTACGGTGGAAGTCTTCTAGGTCTTTTAATGTTCGGTTTTTCCAAAATGCATTGATAAATGTTTCGTGGTTAGACGTTACTTTTTTTAAGTAAGACCACTTTGTAAATACCAAAGCCCATGTAGTGATAGACATTGCAACCAAAATAAGTAGAACTCCAGCTACGATAGGATCACCACCAAAGGCACTCTTTAAAATACCAGAGACGGATAGGTCAACGGATTGAGATGGTTCTGAAAAAGCATTGATGCTAGTGCTTAATAAGGTAATTGTTGTGATCAGATGAAGGTTCTTGAACTTCATGTGTTTGCTCCCCAAATTGATAGTGTAAGTTAAATATCTTCGCCTTCATGAATTGAAAATTCACTTAAATCATCATCTCCAAGGTCGTTTTCGTGGTCCCCGGGGTTCTTGTCATCATCGTCATCAGGCGTATCCATTTTAAAGTTTTCTATGGATTTTTCGATGTCTTCATCTTCTCCAACATTTTCTAAATACTCTTCTTCTTCGTCTTCACTCATTTCTTCAATGATGAAGTCTTCAGGAGAAATGTTTCGACTACGATCAAGCCATTCCATTGCGTCTTCTTCAGACTCAAACCCTTGCTTAAGTGAGTTACTGGAATCAATATAAATGATTTTCCACATGTTGATCGTTCCTTTCTGATCTCATCAACTTTTGTAAATATATTTTCTCATATTTTTACACGCTTAGCAGCATTTGAAATCGTATTGTTTCAAATAAAATATTATTTATTTCTTTGTGGAAGATTTACATAATTCTTATGATTGGCTGTTGAATGCTTCAAATATTTGACAGCAAAGGTATTCAAGATAAATTTAGTAGAGTTATAGGTCTGAGTATGAAATAAGCATCTTGTTTACAATATCCTGATATTCATTCATATTAATAGAAGAATTATTGAATCTTAAAATATCTAGGGGGCGACGAATATGTTTCGTTTAATCATGACTCTTTTCATTTCTTGTGGGTTGTCTGGGGCGGTCTTTGCTAATTCAAATGCGGGTGTTTTCAGCAATCACCTTCATTCCGACATATTGATTTCTCCGGCTCAAATATATCATCACCGCGGTGTTCAAACAGACGTGAGTATGCCTTTAGATTTCTTATCGAACGATGATCTTTCTGGATCCGAACTGAGTGCTTGGTCATTAGGTGCAAAAGTAACGTCAATGTATTTGATCCGTCGTTCTCCGCTCAGGTTGGGAGTCGATCTTGATTATAAAGCTTTTACATGGAAAACAAAATCTTCTAGATCATTAGAAGAAAATGACGCGGTAGATGTCGGTTTAACTCCAAGAGCAAGTTTTGCCATTAAAGATTTTGTGCTTGGTGTTGATACCCCAATATTGTTTGGAAGCAAAGAAGTTACATATAACAATAGAGATGAAAACCATGAATATATTTCATTTCTTGTGAGGCCTGCAGTTGTTTATTCTGTTGATGCAGTGGAAGTTGGTGCGATTTTTCAAACCGGAATCAATCAAGAGGCCGATCCTAAAAACGGACAGCTAGGAAAAGAAATTGCCTCTGAATTTACGTTGCACGGAAGGCTCAAGCTAGATGAGTATTTAACAGTAGGCGGTTTTTTTGATTATGAGTGGACTTCTGGTGTTGCTACAGCAACTGATAACCGAGTTGGGGTTTCTGCCACAGCTGAATATGATTTGGGAAAAGCAAAATTTGAAGGATTGTTCGGTTACCACACTTCAGCATATAAATCTAAGCCAGTTGCGGCAGCCGATATTGCCTTTGTTGACTTTGCTTTGGGTGGTGATTACTGGATTAATAATTTAGCCTCTATTGGTGGGCAGTTACGTGTTGAATATGGCTCGTCTTCTGCAAACCCAGACCAAGACCTAAGTAGAAGTTTGCTTTCTTTAGGGCTACGCGGTAACTACCTATTTTAATCGGTAGGAGGCTATGTCTAGATGGTTTATTTTGAAAATCCTACAAACCAAGTAGTCATCACTGCTGTTGGTCCAGATAATATTGGCCTTGCAGATCCTTTGGTGCGTTATGTGACTCAGTCAGGTGCAAATATATGTGAAATACAGATGTTTAACCGTGACTCTGAAAGCATGTTTGCCATGATGATTCGTGCCGATTGGCCTTTACAAAAAATACCCGTCGAACAGATGAGACAAGCGTTACAGAAGTTAGGTCAAGAAAAAAAGCTTCAAATCCACTGCTGGCCACTTATAGTCACAAGCCGTAAGCCTCGTATTGCTTTATGTTGTACGAAGCACCCTCAAACAGTATTAGCTACTTTGGATGCAGTAAAAAATGGACAGCTTGATGCAGAAGTTTCTGTGATGATCAGTAACCGAGAGCACTGCAGGGAGATAGCGAAACAATACGATATACCATACGTTGCAATTGGCGATGAAAAAGGCAGACCTGATAATAAACGTTTTTTAGGTGCTTTAGATGAACGTGAGATTGATTACGTGGTTTTAGCACGCTATATGAGAATGGTTCCTGAAGAAATATGTTGGAGTTATGCGGGTGGTAGAATTATTAATTTGCACCACGGGCTTTTGCCGCCTTATCCCGGAGCAACTCCTTATTCAGACGCTTTTGCACATAGAATGTTAACTTACGGTGCCACCGCTCACTTTATTATCCCTGAGTTAGACGCTGGCAATCAAATTATCCACCAAACTAGTTTTAGTGTTGAACCTAGCACTCCATTGAAAGAGATCATAAAAGAGGGACAACTCCGAAATGAGCCAAAATGTTTGGTTCAAGCACTCCAGAAAGTAGTGTCTGGTGCTGTAGCACTTCATTTTAATCAAGTGGTGAGAATTAGTAATCGTCATGAAGGTGAATGAAATCTATTGGAATTCTCCGGACCATTCATAAAGTCGGTCTACAATCATATCCCATTTGTTATCTAGTATTTTTTTAGATGCTAGGTACCTAGCATTCAAGTGGTCGGGCTTGTCTTGGGCAAGTGACTTTTGAGAGCCGTCTGGAATAAAGTACGGCGTAAACCCAAAGCCATCCCCTTGTTTTTTGCAGATACGACCACTAACTTCACCTTTGCTGATAAAAACTTTTTTATCATGGTGTTTTGCAAGCAAACATGAAAAAACTGCGGTTTCGCCAACATATTGTTCGAGTTTAGTAAGGTTCCATTTAATAAGTGGTCCTAGCTCTTTTCCTTTAATGTAGAGAGATGTGTCGTCTACAATGACGTTTTTAAATCGAGATGCTTTGTAGCGAATGATTTCAATTTCATTTCCTTTAGGTTCTTCGATATCGTAGTTGAGAAAAACAGTGTCACCTTTAAAAAACCTCTGAAACTCTGCTTGTTTGTTTTTATTTCCTGTATTGATGATGGTCATATGATCCCGCCATTTTTCGCGGTTGTCGGGGTTGTCTACAACTTGTTTTAGTTTTAGGTAAGACTCCATTGGGAAGGGGTGTTCTAGCCATTTATTCATGTAGTTATCTACGCCAAGCTCATTTAAAATATCACTGCAGCTTATAATAATATCATTGGCCAAGCCTATAGGAGAAAACAACCCTTCATCAAGTGTTTCAGGGTTGTTTAACTCAATTTCATCTTCAAACAAAAGCACTCTATATTTAGCAGTGTTATTTTTGATGGGTAAAAGCTCTAGAGCTATTACCCCCGGCTCACATTCACTGATGATGCGTTGCTGTTTATTGTCTTTGAGGTATTCAGTCATTTTGTGACAGAGTTCAAATAATGTGTCTCTAAGATACGATGCAGAGATAGGGGTTGAAGATTGGTTTTTAGGGTTTGTGAGCATTAGAGTAGCCCATCCACAAACGTTGTCTAGTGTGTATTTTAATTGAAGCATGCTCGTTGTTTTGACCTTGTGATTGATCTGCTATGATGGTTTATCATAAAGGAGTTAGGTATCAAAATATTAGCAGTAGAGCCTTATTTTTATGGGTCTCACCGTGCTTTTTTAGAGGGTTTAAAAGAGTATAGTGAGCACGAGTACCTGTTTTTGACAAATGGAGTAAAAAACTGGAAGTGGCAAATGAGGACTTGGCCACTATTGTATTCTGGTTTAGTGAAAGAAAATTTACCTGAAACAGACTTGTTGTTTGTTAGTGATTATGTCGATCTAGCGTCTTTAGTAGGGTTGGTGCCAGCACTCAAAAATATTCCAAAAGTTTTATATTTTCACGAAAATCAATTAGCTTACCCAAACCAAAAAGAAGATACTAGAGATATTCATTTTGGATTAACTCATCTGTACAGTATGTCTGTAGCAGATCATATTTGTTTTAATTCACGCTGGAATCAAAATTCATTTTTGATGGAACTAGAAAAACTCTCAAAGAAGTTTCCAAAAACATTGGGTGTTTTTGACCACAAAAAACTATTAAAGAAAATGTCAGTGATACCTTTAGGGCTTGAATTACCTAAGTTAAATGATTCCAGGCCTTTTGATGGAGAGTGTATTCATATATTGTGGAACCACCGCTGGGATCATGATAAAACCCCTGCTGATTTTTTGAGAGTGCTCAGCCTTTTGGATAAGAATAATATTTTATTCAAATTGATTTTATTAGGTGAGGGAGCTGGTGAACATCCTGTTTCATTAGAAATACTTAGAAGGTTTGGCGGTAGGGTCTTGCACTGTGGGTTTACTGTATCAAAATCAGATTACTGGAACTGGCTTCAAAAAGCGGATGTCGTTATTTCCACAGCAATCCATGAGTTTTTTGGTGTATCAGTTTGCGAAGCTGTTCATGCGGGGTGTTGGCCTCTAGTGCCTGACAACTTAGCTTACGTAGAATGGATTGGTGAAAATTCTCAAGGTATATTTACTTACCATAACCAAAATAAGGTTAAGGAATTAGTAGCGATACTAAGTAATTTCGATGAGCTATATAAACGAACCTCTCTAGACTCTATAAAAGCTAAGGTAAAAAGTTTTCGTTGGGATAAGATGGCTGTTCAATACGATCAACTCTTTCATGAGTGTCTTCATCTTGAAATAGCTCAAACCTAGGTTTAGTTGCTGTACTGTAAAGAGGGTCCCCTTGTGGGACGGAGTGGAAATAGATGGATTTGTCTTTAAGTGAATTCGTTGTAAGTATCGCTCCGTCCAGCGAAACATTAAAACCCTTTTAATACTCATACTACAGACCATAAGCTTTCCCTAAAGCTCGACAACCTGCGGTTTTTTAGCTTGTAAGTGATTCCATTTGATCTGCTTCGTTTTGGTTTTTCCATTATAACAGGTCAAATTAAGTACTCTATATGCAGATAAATCTTTAAAAACTTCTTTTGGCCTGCATTTAATTATATTTTTTGGAGAAAGTGCTAGGATACTTTTAGGGACGCTGACTCTTTTTCTATTCTTAGTTGCATATTTATAGGCCAAATTCACAATATTACTGGAAGCCGAATCTCCTTTAGCCTTGTAAGCATCAGCTAAAAGAGGCAATAGTTTAAACTTCACATTGCCATGAGTTTTTTCTTTAGTAAGAAAAATAAACTTCTCAGCCTTTTTAATTTGGCCGCATTTGATCTGCCTTCTAATGAGGTTTCGAATGTCTTGACTTAATACTAAGTTTTGATACGCTCGACACCATGGTTGATTTGATGAAGTCCCGCTTCCTGGCCAGGAGTTACAGTTGTTTGAGATAGGATTCACTTGTTTCCAGCCGATACCAAATAAAGTTAAATATGCTATTTCTCCAACCTCAAGTTCTTTCATTCTTTGGCAAGCTTTCGAATAAGGAACTTTACTTGCTTTTTTTATAAGTTCATAGAGAGTTAAAAGAAGCTCTCGGCCAGGCTGTGTTTCCTTTAGGTCCTGATAATTAGGGCACATTTTTTTGACAGAAAGGTCATACACAACTGGTACTTGAACTAGCTTAGATATGACCTTGCCTAATTGGTTCTGAGCCATATAAGATCTTATTTGCTTGTTTAGTACCAATGGATCAATGTCTTCAACTCCTAACTTTTGAAATCTCTCTTCAGTTTCTTTCTGGCTATTCTGACAAAAAATATGGTGATCGTAGGGTAGGTTTTTATTTGTTTTCGTAGATACACAAGAAATCAGCAAAAATGAAGACAAAATCAAGTAGAATAATAGCAATCGCACTTTTAATCCTTTAATTAAGTTTTACTAAAAGTTTATAACACAAATATATTCTAAATCCATATGTTAATGGCCATTTGGCTGCGAAATTTTTTTATGATTTCACTTATGAAAACGGTCTATATATTTGGGCTTCATATTTATGAGGATCTTTAAAAAATGTTAAAAGCAAGGTTCGCCATTTATATACCATTGCATATACTTTTTTATTTTCGGTTGTTGTAACGCTGCAATCGCCTGTAAAATAATATTTCTACCTAATTTTTCACCCAATGCGTCGATGAGACACCGGTGACCCAAGCTACCTGCAGCGTCGGTTTTACTAGAGAAATTGAGTAGCGATGTTAATGACTTCTTATGACCTTGAAGAGCTTTATTAACGTGAAATTTATATTTGTAACCATGTTGTTTGGCTTGGCCAAGTGTTTCTGTTGAGATTTTTAATATAATGGGGGCTTTTTGTTGATGAGATTGTGCTGCATTTATAACTAAAAATAAAAGTATCGTAAGTCCCAAAACATATATTGTTTTTTTATGCATTTCATCAAACTCCATGCTGCACCACTAAGAAAATCAGCTTTAAAAGATATATAGTTATACACATGATAAGAGCGTGAGAATCTGATAAATCTAACTGAACTTTTGAACCTCTTTGAACCTCACTTTCTATAGGCATTCGCGGCTCTTTTGGAGGGTTGAGTTGTTTTCGTGTATGTGTTAACAGACTTATTTCTTTCGTCTTTTTTTATGTAGGAAATGATATGTCATCATTAATCAAATGTTCAATGCTCTTAGCTTTATTGTTTTCTTCAGTTCATAGTTATGGATGGCCAACAAAACTTTCTAAGATATCTATACCATCTACAAGTGGGCGAATTTCTAAAATAGACCCTCAAAAGGTTTACCGAGTAGTGCTCCGTTTTGAGCTTTGGTCTTCAAATTATTTAGCATTGTCCGGACAAGAGCAGATGCAAAAAAGTTGGCTGGTTTTGGATGTTGATGCTGAAGGTCGTTTTGAGGTTCCAGCAACCATAAAAAAAGCCCCTTTTTTTCGTATTGGTCCATATTGGTGGGCTGTCAGAATTGATGTTCTTAGTGCTCCAGAGGATTGGCAGCCATCCATACAAGATGAGTTGGATGTGAACGAAATGCATGGTGTAAAACCAACTTACAACGATGTTATGGCGTTTAAACAATATATGATGTCTGGTGCTTTAGTGTCACAAAATCTAATTGACCCTGAGGTTGAAATTGAGCATGTCGGCTATTTCACTTCGAATATCAATGTTATGAATCGTCCTACCAATAAAGATTTTGTAAAAACTGACGTAGTGCCTGCTCTTAAAGATATAGAGCTAAAGACTTGCCACGATAGGTTTTGATCTTAAGTTTTTTTGAACCCAAACTTCTTTTTAATAAAGTCAAACTCAGGCTTAGCAACCGGCTGTATAGATAGTCTTTGGCCTTTTCGAAGTAAAGGCATTTCAGAGAGCTCTTTAAAGGTACGAAGATCCTGAAGACTCGCATGCTCTTTGAGTGAATGTGTAGCTTGGACGTCCACCATATACCAGCGTGGTTCACCGTCTTTCAACGGTTTTTTGTCATAGTACTTGCTCTTAGGGTCTAGGGCAGTGTGGTCTGGGTAACCTTCTTTTACAACTTTTGCGACACCTACGATCCCGGGAACTTTGCAGTTACTATGATAGATAAAAACCGTATCGCCTAACTTGATGGTGTCTCTTAAAAAATTTCTAGCTTGGTAATTGCGAATACCGTCCCAAGGCTCAGTCATCTTTGGCCTTGAAAGTAGGTCTTCGAATGAAAAAACATCTGGCTCCGTTTTCATGAGCCAGATTTGTTTGTTGCTCATTATCTTTTATCAATATCTATGTATTTTGTTGCGTTTGGTCCTGTGTAGATCTGTCTTGGTCTGCCGATACGTCCAGTTGGATCTTGATGCATCTCAGCCCAATGAGCAATCCAACCCGGAAGCCTACCAAGAGCAAACATCACAGTGAACATATTACTTGGAATTCCTAGGGCTCTATAGATGACGCCAGAGTAAAAATCTACGTTTGGATAAAGCTTGCGATCCTTAAAGTATGGGTCCTCTAATGCAGCTTCTTCTAATTTCTTAGCGATATCTAGAAGTGGGTCATCAATGCCCTTTTTTGCAAGTAGTTTGTCACAGCTTGCTTTGATGACTTTTGCACGTGGGTCATAGTTTTTGTAAACACGGTGACCAAAGCCCATTAAGCGGAAGCCGCTTTCTTTGTCTTTTGCAAGAGCAATGGCTTTTTTGACGTCTCCGCCGTTGTTATGAATTTCTTGAAGCATCTCAACGACTGCTTGGTTCGCACCACCGTGGCGTGGTCCCCAAAGTGCAAGGATTCCTGCAGCAACGGATGCAAAAAGGTTTGCGTGAGAAGAGCCAACTAGTCTGACAGTCGATGTTGAGCAGTTTTGCTCATGGTCAGCATGAAGAATTAAAAGCTGGTTCATGATCTTGACGATATCTTCATCCATTTCAAATGGTTCAGAAGGAACAGCAAACATCATATGAAGGAAGTTTGCACAATAGCTTAAACGATTGCTTGGGTACATCACTGGCTGCCCAATACTCTTCTTGTAGGTGTACGCTGCAATAGTTCTTACTTTTGAGAGAAGTCTGCAAATCGCTTCAGAGCTTTGTCTAGCAGAAGTCGGGTCATTAAATTCTGGGTAATAAGTGGAAAGAGAACAAACCATTGAAGATAAAATCGCCATAGGGTGAGCATTTGCTGGGTATCCGTCAAAAAAGTTGAGCATCGACTCATGAAGAAGTGAGTGCCTTGTGAGGTTATTGGAGTAGTCAGCTAGTTCTGTTTTATTTGGAAGGCGTCCATTGATAAGAAGGTAAGAAACTTCAACAAAGCTTGATTTCTCAGCAAGTTCTTCAATTGCAATTCCACGGTAACGAAGGATTCCTTTTTCGCCGTCAATAAAGGTAATAGCACTTTGACAAGAACCAGTGGAGGTAAAGCCGGGGTCCAAGGTGATCAAACCGCTTTGTGATCTAAGTTTGGAGATATTAATGCCCTGCTCGCCTTCTGATCCAACGATCATGGGAAGCTCTATGGTTTTGCCTGCGGCAGTAAGTTGGGCGTTATTACTCATATATGTTTCTCCGAAATTTAAAATTTTATAAGCATATTATACTGTATTTCCAATGATTTGGCTAGTTGTCCTTGCTGAATAGTTTCTGAGTGTCTTTGTATTAAGCTTTGTTTTCGTAATGCTGGTTCAAATTCAAAGTGTTGAGTACAAAATAGACCTTTGGGTGTTTGGTGTGCTTAAAACTTGTCTAGTGGTTTTAAACTCTCATAGGAATATATTTTGTTTATGTTCTGGGTTTGTTATCAATATGCCAATCTTTTAACTCCTGAATGAAGGTAACTGCATGTCTCAAAAAAAGAATCTTTACGCAATAGACGTCATGGCGATGGCTTTTCGCTGTTATCACGCATTTGGGATGAGGCCTCTTTTAAATAGTGATGGTCTACAAACCTCTGTTGTTTACGGGAGTATGCAGTTTTTGCTTCGTTTGATTGACCGTGAACCGGTTGATTACCTGTGTTTTTGTAGTGATAGTCGTGAGCCTACGTTTAGGCATAAAATGTATTCTGAGTATAAGGCAAATCGAGACGAAATGCCTGAAGACCTTGCTCTTCAGCTGCCTTATCTATTTCAATTGTTTGATTTCTTTAAAGTCCCAACCCTTAAAACTCCAGGATATGAAGCAGATGACCTGTTAGGGACGTTGGCAGTGAAACACGCTAGTGAAAATCAGCATGTTTATATTGTTTCTGGTGACAAAGACTTTATGCAGTTAATCAACCCTAACGTCAGTATGTACGCTCCGAAAAAAGCAGGTAAACATCTTATCGTCAATGAAGCGGAAGTCTTTGAGAAATTTGGGTGTAAGCCAAGCCAGGTTATTGATGCTCTGGCTATCATTGGGGATAGTTCCGATAATGTCCCGGGCGTGAGAGGAATCGGTGAAAAAGGAGCTGCAAAGTTGATTTCAGCCTATGGCGGTTTGGATAACATCTACGCAAACCTTGAAGAGATCACCAATAAACGACAAAAGAACTCTTTATCGGAATCAAAAGAAATGGCTTACCTGTCAAAGGACCTCGTTACTATCAAAACAGATTGTGAGATAGAAAGTACCTTTGAGGATTACCGGCTTAATGTTTATGAGGTTTTTCAAAACCCGGAATTCCGTGAGTTTTGTGAGTTTATGAATTTTAGCAAGATTTTAGAGAGATTTGATTTTAGTGCTCCGGCTTCAGCGACTACAGCGGCAAAACCCGAGGCTGTTAAAAAAACGAAGAAGAGTGCAGAAACCGAAGAGGCTGAGCCTGTTGATATAGAAGATGGGCGTGATTTTAGCGGCTATAAACTTGTAGATACAAAAGCTGGGGTTTCCGAGCTTATGGGTAGCTTGAAAAATTCAAGTATTTTCTCTTTTGACACAGAAACTACGGGCCTTAGTAAAATGGAAAGTGAGCCAATTGGGTTTAGTTGTAGTTTTAGGGAGGGAGAAGCTTATTACCTGCCTTTGATTGAAAAACACTTGGAAAACGATCTAACGGCTCAAGATGCTAGGAACGCTGTAGAGGAAATTATGGGCTTAGATGTGGCGAAGGTTGCTCATAATGCAAAGTTTGATCTTCATATGCTGGCAAATATCGGTATTCAAAACTCTCAAAAGATTGAAGACTCCATGATGGCAGCTCATTTGTTGATGCCTGGCAAAAGAGGTATTGGGCTTGATGATCAATGTTTTGCTAGTTTTAACTATAAGAAAATCCCTACCACTGCATTAATGGGAGAAAAGAAAAAAACACCTATAGAAGAGGCTGAATTAGGACTACTAAAAAACTATGCATGTGAAGATGCAGACTATACTTTGCGGTTGCATCATGAGCTTCAAAAAAAGCTTCAAGCCAAGGGCTTGGAAAAGGTTTACCGAGATTGGGAGCTTCCTTTGCTGCCTGTTATCGTTGAAATGGAACGATCAGGTGTGTTTATTGACCAAGGTGAGTTGGAGAGTTTTTCCGTTGAGCTTGCAGAAGCTGCGTACGAGCTAGAAAAAGAAATATACGCTATCGCAGGCGAGGAGTTTAACATCAAGTCTCCTAAGCAGTTACAGGTCATTTTGTTTGAAAAACTTAAAGTACACGAAAAGCTTGGAGTCAAAAGGCTCAAAAAAACAAAATCTGGTTTTTCTACGGATGTTTCTGTTTTGGAAAGACTGTCTGAGCATCCAGTTGCTTCAAAAATATTAGAATACCGAACCGTGGGAAAACTCAACAGCACTTATGTTCAAGCACTACCAAAAATGGTGAATGGCAAGTCAGGTCGAATCCATGCTTCTTTTAATCAGTTTGGGACTGCAACTGGTAGATTGAGCAGTAATGACCCTAATTTACAAAACATTCCTATAAGAACCAAGCTTGGAAGGCGTATCCGAGAATCTTTTAAGCCCCAAAACAAAGATAGTCTCATCATATCTGCTGATTACTCTCAAATGGAGCTACGAGTGCTTGCACACCTTGCAAAAGAAGAGGATTTGGGTAAGGCGTTTAAGTCAGGTGAAGATATTCACCGTAGTACTGCTTCAAAAATATTTGGTGTTGAAGTGGCTGAAGTAAATGATGCTCAACGCTCTCAAGCAAAAGCAATTAACTTTGGAATTATTTATGGAATGGGGTCTCAACGCTTAAGCCGTGAAACTGGAGTTAGCTTAAGAGAGGCTAAAGAGTTTATTCAAAAGTACTTTGATTCTTATCCTCGTATTCATGGGTTTATTGAAAAATGCAAAGAAGAAGCTCATTCAACAGGCGAAGTGCGAACTATTTCAGGTCGCCTTAGGCAAATTGAAGAGCTTGATAGCACGAATGTAGGTAGGGTAATTGCGGCTGAGAATATGGCGGTAAATACTCCGGTTCAGGGTTCAGCTGCTGATATTACAAAAATGGCCATGATTAAAATTCACAAGCAATTAAAAGCAGAAGGTCTAAACAGTAAGCTCATCATGCAGGTGCATGATGAACTGGTTTTTGAGGTTCCTAAATCCGAACTAGAAAAAATGAAGGTGTTGATTAAAGAGACGATGGAGCAGGCTGTTGAGCTAGATACTCCACTTGCGGTTGAGGTGGGAGCAGGTAGTAATTGGTTAGAGGCTCACTAGTTTTCTGTTGTGTGCTTGGACTCGTTTTTTTCCTATGTTAGACTAAAAGAATGAATAATCAAAAACACTTACCTTCGGACCAAGAGGAAGAGCTCGTAGACGGCGGCAAAGTCATGTCACTATGGGATCACCTTACTGAACTTCGTTCACGTTTGGTGAGATCTTTGATCTATGTGATCGTTTTGTTTTTAATCGCTCTTCCGTTTTCTGATCAAATCATTCATTTTCTTAGGGTCCCCTTAACAAATTCGCTTCCAGAAGCAGCTGCAGCACTTCACTTTACGGGGCCAATGGACGCATTTGTGTCATCATTAAAAGTCTGTGTTTTTGTTTCTGTGATTCTTGGTTGTCCAATATGGCTTTGGCAAATGTGGAAGTTTTTTGAGCCAGCTTTGTATCCAAGTGAAAGAAAATACATTATTCCTTTCGCAATTGCTTCAGTAGCTCAGTTCTTTTTGGGAGTCTTTTTTGCTTACTATGTCATTTTGCCAGTAGCGTTAGACTTTCTGATTGGTTTCGGGATGAAAATTGGGGTTCCCATCATCACGATTAATGACTACCTATCACTGTTAACCTTAATGATTCTTGGTTTTGGTTTTGTCTTTGAGGCTCCGGTTTTATTGATACTCTTAGCAATGCTAGATTTAATTCAAGTGGAAGTGTTGGCAAAAAATAGAGGTGTTGTCTTAGTGGTGATTCTCGTTATGGGAGCTGCATTTACTCCTCCAGATCCCTTTTCTCAAGTGGCGATGGCAGGCCCATTGTATTTAATGTTTGAGGTTTCTATTATATTGATTCGAATCATAAAGAAAAAACCTCGTGTAAAACCAGCGTCTGCTTAATTTTAATGTGCAACCCCTCATACTTGAGTTTAGTTTAGTGGTAATTATTTAGGTACTAAATGGCCTAGAGTGGGCGAAACTTAGTTGTTCCGAACTATTTAAAATAATTACTTTATCGTAAGTATTTTGCAAAAAACCAAACCTTTTAAGACTCAGGATATTTGACCAACCGGCCAGTTACCGTTAATATTGTAACAATACAGCGATTCATAAAAGCGTGAAAACTTTCGGGGGAGAGGTTTATGGCGGACGGCCATTGGTTTAAGCATTATAAGATTCATTTGCACACTTTAGTTCTTTGTTTCTTTTCTCACTTTATTCTCTCCTGTGGAATGCCTCCTCAACAAAATGAACTACATGTTATTAATGGTAAAGACCTAGCTGAATCTAAGCACCGCGGAGTTGTGCAAATTGGGATGGGAGTAAAGGGTCAGTCGCTTGATGCTCTTTGTACTGGAACTTGGGTTTCAAGTGATACGATTCTAACGGCTGCTCATTGCATGTGGGACTGGACAGTAGATGGTGTTTGGAAAGACGTTTGGGTTATTCAAGGTGAGGCCAAAGGGGCAAAGTCTTCAAAAATATATATTCATCCAGACTATACTTGGGACTTTGGTGAAGGCGGTTTTGTCTATGATATAGCAGTTGTGAAATTCCCTAAAAATACAGCTAAAAAGTTTATTGGTGTTGCAAAAAAAACACCCAAGAAAAACGATTCTTTAGAAATTGTTGGTTACGGTATCGTTGCTGAAGGAAACTTTAGTTCGAGTGGAAAAAGAAGGTCAGGCACAAATAAAGTACATAATGTAAATAAGAGAATCGCAATACAAGGTCATTACTACCAAGTGGGATCAGATGAAAGCGGTAGCTCAGTGTCAACTGGTAAAGATGTTTTAAATGGTTCTGGTGATTCAGGTGGGCCTATGCTTGTAGGTGGGTTGGTCGTTGGTGTTTCTTCTACAGCAAGTGTAGAAAACGCAACTCCTGATAAAAAAGAAGGGTATTATGTGAATATTTTTCACCCGGATCAAAAGAAATTCTTACTTTCTGCAATAAAAAGCCACGGCGTGAGCATCACAAACCTTAAGTAAATAATCAAATAAACCAAAGTCTACGCTCCTTTGTAAGTCTTGGCTAGTAACGTGTTTGGGCTTTCATTTACTTTGTTTTCTTGGTGTGTCTGAATATCGTGCTTGGTTAAAAAACAAACAAATGTATTTTTTACTTAAAAATAAGGGCTTTCTGTAATAAGGTGATCCAAGCATTATTAATGGATTTAGAGGAGTTAGGATTAATGAGAATCAATGTAACAAAATTTTTCGCGGTAAGCGTTATTTCGTTAGGTCTTTCAATGACAGCGTTTGGTGTAACAAACCCAGATGATTTAGCTGAAGGACAGTGTATGGCAAAGGTTTTCAAACCGGCTCAATACAAAACAGAAAACGTAAAAGTTTTAAAGCGTGAAGCTTCTAAAGTTGTAAAAGCAGTTCCTGCAAAGTGGGAATGGGTAGATAAGAAAGTAGAAGTATCTCCAGCTTACACAGTAAAGAAGATCGTACCTGCAAAGTACGAGACAGTAACTGAAAAAGTAGTAGATAAGCCAGCTCACACAATCATCAAAAAAGGCGAAGATCGTTTTAATGGCGATGTTATGTGTAAAGTAGCAGTTCCTGCAACTTACAAGACAATCCGCAAAAGAAAAATGGTAACTGGCCCTCAGACTGTAGATGTAAACATGCCTGCAAAGCACAAAGTTATTCGTGTAAAGCAAATTGTTTCTCCTGCATCGACTCAAGTAACTGAGATCCCAGCAAAATACCAAGAATACAACAAAAAAGTATTGGTTTCTGCTTCAGAAGTTTCTTGGCAGCGTGTTCTATGTAAGACAAACAGTGACCTAGCAACTGTTCGTAAATTACAACAAGCACTTAAAAACCAAGGTTATAACCCAGGTAAAATTGACGGTGTTTTAGGTTTAGATACTTACAAAGCCGTTCGTTCTTTCCAAAAGAGCCAAGGTTTAGCTCAAGGCTCCATTACTTATGAAGCATTAACTAAACTAGGTGTTGTTGCTTCAGCTAACTAAGCGTTACTGAAACGATCAAATAATCTCCTCTTAGGTTATCAAGAGCCTAGAGGGGATTTTTTTGTGGTGTTGTAGGTACGTTTAAATTTTCAGTATATAATGATTAAAGAGAGTAAGATGGATCATCGTGACGAGGGTGAACTAAAGCCAAAACTCAGAGGCGTAAGCCATGTTGTAGCTTTTTTCGTGAGTTTAGTGGCTGGTGTATGGTTATTTGTCCAGGGTTTAAGTCAAGGGCATGGTTTTGTTGTTGGTGTTTTTGTGGTGAGTGTTAGTGCCCTTTATGGGGTAAGTGCTACTTATCATTTTTTTAACTGGAGCAAAAAAACAAAGGCAGTCCTTAAAAAAATTGATCACTCTCTTATTTTTGTGTTGATAAACGGTACTTATACTCCAATTTTATGGCTGAGCTTGCCTTCGCAGGTTTCCACCAACATGCTGACCATTGTTTGGGCGATCGGTGTTTTTGGTATTTTTTATAAGCTGTCTGGTTTTAAAATGCCTAGGTTTTTTAGTGTAGGCTTGTATATGACTTTAGGTTGGGTATCGGTGATCGTGCTTGCAGACCTTATCACTGCATTACCAAGATCAGCATTAATATTGATATTTGCAGGTGGATTCTCTTATTCCGTGGGTGCTTTTTGTTATGGCCTTAAAAAACCAAACCCTTTTCCTGCGACTTTTGGCTATCATGAAATATTTCATTTATTTGTCATAGTTGGGTCTGTTTTGCATTTTTTTGCAGTTAAAAAAATTAACGAATATTTCTAAAATCAAGGTGAAACTTTTTGCCATGTCCAAGCCCATATGCTTGCAACGTTTATTTCTGCGTCAAGAGCGATATCTGTGAAGTCATCAGCAACAAGACCACAAGATGCTTCTGCGGGGTTGGTTGAGTTTTTCCAGTCGTACTTCGCGTCAATAAAGTCTAATTCAATTTGAATATCAGCAAAAACCCAATCAATATGACAGTTGTTTTCTGCTTCAGGGTTTGTGTCATGCCAACGCTGTCCAATAACATTTATTGCAGGGTCAAAACTTAGGTTTCGCTTAATATCTTCGTCTGAAGTATATGATTGCTCACCAGTAGACATCATATTCGTGTTGTTTGGGTGAAAAATCAGGTCGTAATAAAAACCGGTGCTTGCAGTATCAGTGCTGACAACGCCAAACCATTGCAAACTTTTAAATGAATGACCTTCTTCAAGTTTAGATGGATTCAATTCTTGAAGATCGTACTTATAAACTTGATGAATGCTTGTGATGCTAAAGTCTTCTAAGTCTTCTTTTGATATTGCAAGTGAGTCTATCAGTGCATTGATGCTAGGAAGAGCTCTGCTCTTTAGTTCGTTTAGAGAGGAAACCTTGATCAGTTTTAGTGAGTTATCGTCAGAGTTAAGTCCTGTTTTGATGTTATCAATATTTAATTCAGTGAAGGTTTTTTGGTTGTTTGGTGAGTAAACCACAAAAGTGTCACTAGACCCTGAAACGGAAACTCTAGCAAACCATGGTCCTGAGATGCTTCTTGATAGAATGGGTTCTTGAGTATTTGTTGATTTTGCAGAGATGGAAACTTCGAGTCCTTTAATTGTATCTGATGTGGGTAGAACTACCTCTGGGAGTGTGATAGTTCCAACAATAGTGCTTAAATCGTTATTAGAAAAAATTTGAATTAGGTTGCAAGAAACGCCCTGGTTTTCATTCTTTATAAAAAAGTCAACACTAGCGATTGCTTCATTAATTTCTACATTGTTTGGGCTTAAGATAGTATCGCCATCATTACAGGTCATAAAAAATTTATGATTTTTAATCACTTCTTCATCAAGATTGGAAATGTTGATTTCAAGCTTCTGTGTGTTTTGCTCAATAATACTTTCGTCTTTGGTGAGGTTCTGAAAACCTTCTATTGCAGTGGCTTTGATCTGAGCGTCTTGCACTTTAGTGAAGACGGTTTGGTATAATATGCCTTTAGAGCCTTCTTTCCATGTAAAGCCTTCAAACGATTTATGGCTTGTGTCAACTACTGCTGATAATCTACAGTTGCTTCCTTCGCTTACCGTAGCTGGAAGGTTGTCATGGTATCTAACTTCCATTTTAATGGAGCCATTATTAGTGGTGGCAATATTCGCTTTTAATCTTAAATCAGAAGAATGATCACATAATACTGTTAATCCATCTTGTTGTTGAGAAAGTCTTAAGAGTTCTGCGTCTGCGTTTGTGAGTTGTATGGTTAAGTGGCTAGAATCAGTGATAGGTCTCGACCCTCTTTCACAGCTAATAGCAAAAGTAAAAAAGAGAGCTGCATAAAAATACTTAGAAATGTTCGTCTGCATGATTAAACCTTTATTTGAGCAAATAATGTTTCTTCAACGATACTTCTTTGAGATAGAGCGTCGCTGCGGGGCAGGGACACTCAAGCTCAAAAGAGATAAAGGAGAGGAACGCTACCTACTAAAAGCAATACTTGTGCCAGCTCTATATCTGTAAATATCAAATAAATACAATGTGTTATGTGTTCTTTGATGTCCGAGAATTGACCAAAGTTTTTTCAATGGAACAAAGCGGCTAAAATATGGACATGCTTTGACATCCAACCCTACGCGGCAAGTAACAGCCAACCTCAGGTATTTGAATGAATATTCATTAACACAAATAATTTGCGGTATTTATCATTGTTTTCGATCAAAAAAATGGATTCGTTAATTATTTCATTAGTAAGGATAGAGACTACATTCAGCTACTGATATGATTGTTTAACTGAAAATACTAGAAACTGTGCAGACGCTCAAAAATTATATTTACTATAAATTTATACAAGGTTTAATATTTTCCCAAGATAAGACTTTATAGTGTTTAATGAACTGTCTTGATCTAAGTTAAAGGTTTTACAAAAGTTATCATTAATCTCATCGAGGCTTCTTTTTCCATTAATTTGATTTAAAACTTGCGAATAAACCTTACATTTTACTGCTTCTTCAATAAACTCTTGTAAAACAGGTACTGGTTCAGAGGTTTCATGTAACCAACGCTGCTCTCCCAATGTGTTTTGATGAGAAGGTTTTTTGCAGTTCCTTATTTTTTTTGCTGTAAATGACCAAACCTCCTCACTTCGGAATTGTTTGCTATATGGAGATGCTAAATAAGGAATGGTTTCGTTTAATTGTCTGTCAACTTTAAATCCGCCTTCTTCTAGCATCTCTATAATTTCATTTTGATGATAGTGATTTATTTTTGATTCAGATTGAAACCCTAGAGGACCAAAATTAATCCAAATACCATCGATGGGCAGAAGTTCATTCACTCGAGAAATAATTTTACTAGGATGATAGGGTAATATGTCAATCAACCATGGTGTCAAAATAGTATCAAAATATTTTTGTTTAAAAATTTTGTCAAAAATATCACCGCAAATAAATGAGAACTTCGAAGCGATTTCTTTAGAGTAATGAGAATTTTTCATTTTATGTAAGCGAACAACATCCTCAGGTTTTTTCGGACTGACTGGGAACTCAAATAACTCCACATTTTCACCATGAGTCATCTCATGAGCAATTTTTAGTAATAATGGATTATGATCGCATAGAATGACATTATCTGGTTGAAAGGCTAATCCAATGTCGTAACTGAGTCTGCCTGCTCCCGCACCTAATACTAAGATGTTTTTAATCTTGGTGTTTTTCTGTACTACTTTCTGAATAATATTAATAGAAGCCTGATTTTCACACTGCTCTGTATTCCAAGACCAATCTCGATGAATATTTGCAAAATATTCGTCGCAATCAAAAGAGACATCTGGAACAGGTATCTCATGCCCTTTTAAAGTTATGATTAATGGTTCTGATAGTAGTTTATTAATTTTGTTAGTTTGGAACTGGATAGCTTTTGATAGGGTTTTTAATCTATTCGAAAATATTTTTGAATTAGAAGATTTTATCGCTTGATTGATTTCGTTGATCTGAGCATTTTTTTTATTTGCCCAAAGAGAAAATCCTGACTGTATGGAAAACAATAACTGTTCAGCATTTTTAGAGATATATTGTATTCCAGCTAAATTTGGCATGGTGGTCTTACAATTACCGCAAGTTATATCTTTATTCCCAAGTTTTTCAAAGTATTCTGAGCTAAGGCAATTTGGGCAGTTCAGGAATTTTGAAATCAAAATCAAACCTCTATATTCTTAATTTTACTAAATAATATCAAATTATTATCTATATTATAAGTTTTTTTTAAACATTTGAATGATAAGGCCGAAGATAAACTATCTTGCTTGGCTTTGAGCTGAGGTGAGAATAGAGGAAAAAAAATAAGGAGGTTTCAACTTGACCAAAAAAACACAGTTTTTTTTGATTTTATATGGGTTGCTTTATTCGTGGAGTTTGTTTGCAGAGAGCAAATCTACTCTAAGTTCTGAGCAGCGGGCATGGAAGATTTTTGATAGATTAAATGGACACCCACCCAATCAAAGTCAACTAGATAAGATAAGCGGTTTATTAGAGGAAAACAAACCGCTTGAAGCAGCAATGAGCTCACTGGAATCAGGTTTTTATAGTGGAACTTTATTAGACTTAGTGTCTAAATGGACTAGCCGCTCTCAGTCATCTAGGACTGTTCTTAATGACTTTTCAGCAACAGTTATAGGTATGACACGCGACGATGTGCCTTTTAATCAGGTGCTTTCTGCTGATATACTTTATACCTTAAATGACGACACTCTCCCGGAAAAAGCTGACAATAATAATAATCATTATGAACAAGCGGATCAACTGGGTGTCGACTTGATGACAAAGCTCACCCGTCAAAAACAATCAGATGTAACTCGGTTGCCTGAAGCCGCAACAGCTGGAGTATTAACAACTCAGACAGCAGGGGAACAATTTTTTACAGCAGGCACAAACCGTGCTGTTGTAAGGTTTGGTTTTATGGCGTTTCTTTGTAGCGATATGGAAGATATGCACGACACGACAAGATCAGATCACCGCGTACGTCGTGACGTTAGTAGAACACCGGGTGGTGAAAGCAGCGTTTACTTAAACAAATGTCAGGGGTGCCACGCAGGAATGGATGCACTTGCTGGAGCAGCTGCTTATTATGACTATGAGCCTAACAACGCTGGTGGACTTTGGTATTCTGGCGGAAATGTTGAGCAAAAATACTCACGAGACAACCAAAACTTTCCTCAGGGATATGCTACACAAGACGACTCTTGGATGAACCTTTGGTCTGAAGGGCCGAATGCTGATTTTGGGTGGGATGGTCCTCAACAAGGCAATGGCCTAAAAGATATGGGTAAATTGCTGACTAATACTCGAAAATTTTCTGAGTGCATGGCAGGTCAGGCACTAGAACATATGTGCGGGACAAAAGATCAAAAAATTATAACTGAACTTGCAAATCAATTTAGCTCCGAAGGTAAGTATAGTATGAAAGAACTGTTAGCTAATGCAACGATTAGTTGTCAGTAGTATTTATAGAAGAGGATTTTAATGAAAATAAAAAGTTATCTAATATTAATATTTTGTATGCTTTTTTCGTGTTCCGGTGAACAAGGAAATTCAAATACGGTGAATGGGAGCAGTAATGGTTCTATTGGAAGTGCAAGTTTTGGGCTTGATTCCGATTTACAGATTAGAAGTTTTAGAAAAATATATAACTTTTATATAAGTGTTACAGAAGTTAATTTAAATAGCCCCAATGATCAAATGATAGTTAGGCGATATTATAATAGAATTTCGAGCATGGCCTTGCCTAAAGGCGGTGAAATCACTCAATACACACCGGATGTTTATGCTGCACTAATTAAATTTTCTAGTTACGTGTGTAATATCGCATACGATAGAAAAACAGAATTTTATGGATTTGATTTTTCGCTCTCTGTAAATAGTTTAAGCCTACAATTAGAGGAAATAGCAGGTGAAATGACAAGCAGAGTTTTTGGTGAATCAAACGAAGAAGCTAGAATAGAAACGCAAGACATTCTCGTTGAGACAATGAATCTTTCTTTGTCTGAGTTGGGGGCAATCAGTGAGTCTGAAGATAAGGTCAAGAAAGCAACTTTAGTTTCAGCGTGCTCTTTATTATTAAGTTCCCCTGCAGCAATTTTTCACTAAAAGGAAAACGTAATGAATTTAAAAAAATACATAAAATTTTTAATGGAAACAAACCCTAATGTTAAACCACATGGCACACCTGTCAATCGACGAGACTTACTAGCTCAAGGCTACATAGCGTCAAACAGTTTGTTTTTAGTGCCTTCCGTTTTGTCTTCATTGTCTAGTATTGCTAAAGCGGATAATTGCAAGTCTAATGAGCCCAATCTTGATATTCCATTTTTCATTGTAATTGATTGTGCAGGTGGCTTTAATGGTCCCGGACGAAATATTTTTGTGGGAGGAGAAGGCGGCAGAGACTTGCCTGCTGAAGCTTATACATCACTTGGAATTGCGAACAATGTAGAGGATTACCGGACGCAAGTACAAGAAAAAGAGAACTTAATCGGAATTCCAATGAACCCATTGGGTACGTTTGCAAGAATTATTAAGGAGAACACATCAGAATTAACTAGAAAAAATTCGGATGGTGCTTTAATTTGTGCACGTTCAAACGATGACACTTCAAACAATGAGTTAAATCCAGTTGGTTATATTGCACAGGCGATCCACGGGAGTCTCATCTCTGGTGTGTCAACATCGAATACTTTTTCTGGAGGTAATTCAAGGGTCCCTAGCGGATCATTAGCTCCTGAAAATAAACCCGCTTTTATTTCTGGGTCTCAAGCAGCAAGAGAACTGGTATTACCCGGAGTGTTATCAGACCTTTTAGGTTCAAAAGTTTCGACCATTCTTAAACAAGGCGAGTTAATGAATCGTAGGCAGTTGGCAAATTTCAGTCAAAAAAGCGTATCGGATCAAGTGAAAGAAATTTTGGAATGTGCTGGGAAAAAAGGAATTGATCAACTTACAAACTTTAAAATGTCCGAAATAGATCCAAGTCAAGACGATATCATCACAAATATTTTTGGTGCGGACTCGGATCTTGGATCAATGGCTAAATTGGTATTAGATGGTTATGCGGGTTTTGGTGTTCGGCAAATCGGAGGTTGTGATTATCATGGGCAAAACCAGAATCAGATTATTTCAAAAGACACTCAAATAGCAACCGAAATCTCTAATATATTAGAAGCTGCAAATCAGAAAAAACGTGATGGAATGATTTGCGTCATTACAGACGGAGGTATTGCTTGTTCTTCAAATAATCGTGAAAATCCTGATGGTGATCAATCTATCCGGCCGGGTTTTTTACCAAGCTCCGATAGTAGTACAAGATCATGTATTCAGCTCTATACTGTAAACGGTAGTGGGTCCGCTAAGCCAGAATACATACAAAGACAGATCGGTCATTTTTCTCAAAATGGCTCTATAGATCGTTTGTCTTGGGAGGGGGCTGATTCACCTGTGCTTGCAGCAAAGCTTATCGCACATCACTACCTTGCTTTTGCTAAGAAAAGCGATAAAGAGATTAAAGATATTATTGAAAAAGAGATAGCAGATAAAGATAAAGCATTTCTTGTTAATAATTCATAGAAGGATTTAGAGTGAAAATCATTATTTTTTTATTTACCCTTTTGTTTGTAGGGTGTGGAAATGAAGAGTTAAACGATGCTTCTTCTAGTAGTAGTGACGTTATCGTTAATAGCGACTTTGATCGTGAGCTAGCAATAGATAAATACGAAGAACATGTTCACCCTTTACTCGTAGAGCATTGTTCTGAGTGTCATAAGGCAGATATTGCACCAAAATTTGCTATTGATGACGCGAAAACATCTTTTGGTCTTCTTATAGATCACAAAAAATTAAATCTTGAGTTTCCAGCTCATTCTCGTATTGTGCGACGTCTGTCTATTGATGATCACAATTGTTGGGGTGATTGTGAAGAAAATGGTGATGAAATAAAGCGAGCAATAGAGAAAATGGTTGCCGATCTTTCGTTGAGTAAAGGCTATGTACAAACGAAACCAATAAAATATTCATACGAAAAAAATCAATTAGGAAGCAACCCAAATTCAGCGGACACTTTTTTGTTTGAAGCAGAAGACGGTGAGTTATCTGGTCCATTAAAAAAAGAGTTTTTAAGTTCATTTGATACACGATTTATCTCTTTTGATGATTCTTATTTTGACGATCTGTCATATAATAAAAATACCCTTATGGGTTTTGATTATTCATTTTATATAGTTGATCCGGGTGAGTACAATGTGTACCTCAAGTATGAAGACACTTCTGATGAAAATGTCTTTAGATCTGTTCTCGCGGGTGGAAATTGGTCGTTTAAATCATCCAATAGTGGGTTGCAATGGGTAAGGTCTCCTTATCAATACGATTTATTACAAGGTGAGAACAAAATTGCACTACGACACCGTGAACATCACTCTGGCTTTAAGATAGACAAGGTTCTAGTTTCTAAGAAAAATATTTCTAATTTTGATTTCCTACAGAAATCTCCGCTATCTAAAGTTGTTTTAGAGTTCGATCTAGATAATCTTATTG
Source organism: Oligoflexales bacterium (assembly GCA_023301465.1). Taxonomy (GTDB): domain Bacteria; phylum Bdellovibrionota_B; class Oligoflexia; order Oligoflexales; family JALZUQ01; genus JALZUQ01. The sequence goes on along the minus strand of JALZUQ010000009.1, from coordinate 42,891 downwards.
GTTTTAAAGCAAAATTTTCAATTGATATTTATGAACATGATGACAAAAATTACCGTATTTCAAACCCAAAAATATCTAGTTCAGAATCATTATTTGTTCAAGGTGTTGAAGTAGTTGTTAATGGAATTTCAAAAGCTGAAAATATAAACTACCTAGAAGAGGGCTATGTTTTTAAGAAAAATAGTATGAATACTATCAGTCAAAATCCCATGATCATACCGATCGATCGATCACTGTCTTTAGATGATTTTAGTATACGTTTTCAAAAAATTGAGAAACATCAATAAATTGATTTATAAAGCTTCCATAACCATATATCGTTTTTTATTATTAAGAATTTGAAAGTAAAAGCACTAAACCCGAGATATATTAATTTTGTTTAGAATCCTACTGTTTGTCTTTGGGGGTGAAGTGATTATCCCTATTTAGTTAGGGTAAAACGACATTGATCGAGACAACTGTGCTAAAACATAAGATTGAAAAAAGCTAATGGTTGAAAACAGTTAGCTAAAAACACTTAGCTAAAAACACTTAGCTAAAAACACTTAGCTAGTGTTGCTCATGTGTTCTACTGGTGGTAAAAATCCAATAAAATAATAAAGTCTCTTTTTATTGTTTCTTCCTAGGTATGTATGCTTTGGGTTTTTTTTAAAACATGCTTTTAAATGGCTTACATGATTCTCTCTTGTTAATTTTAAAGCTTTAGTCTTGAATTCTCTCATATACTTTTTTCTTGACCTTGACCTTGACCTTGACCTTGACCTGTCATCTGTATGTTTTGATAATACGGCCTGAATAAACGACATCAAATTTAACGATGTTCCATACAGTTTTTTACATAAAAATAAGTTAAATTATTTTTGGTCTATTGCTATCAACACTCTTGGAAAGTTCAAACTACCGTTTTTTATCCCTACAATACCAATGGATTTTTTAAAATAGACTGTTAATGCTGAAGGGCTTCTGTCACCGTTTTGCGTTATAATATTAACTTCTAAAACATCTTTAATTGGTTCAAAATCATGTGTCCTAGTAACAGGAGAAACAAATCTAGCATCACTTGTATCAAAATCAATATCAGCCATTTGAAAGTTAATAGACTCAACTCTTTCACTGTTTTTCGGGTAGAATAAAGTATGTGATAAAACTGCAGCACAAACACTTGTTAAGTAATCAGTAAAGTCTCTATTATCTGACACGGGAAATATTTCGCTGTGAGAATGAAATTTATCTGGGTTTTTTGAGGTTAAAATATAACGTGAACCTGACTGATGAATGTTACTTGCCCAAACTTCTTTATTTGTTGGTACACCGTTTTGCATCAGAGAATGCCCGGGCGGTTGAAACAAAAACATAAATATATTTGGTTGGTTAGAGTAGTTGTTTACACAGCCTTTGCTGTCCACAACTCCTAGGTTCTTTAAGGCAGAAGTCAAATCCTGTCTGTCTTTAGAACTCACGTTGAACTCATATTGTGAAGAACCATAAGTTGGTGTTACATAAATAATTAAAATAAATACTAAACTCATTAAATTTAAAATCATATGTTTTTTATTTTGCATTGTTAACTCCTTTGTTTTTCTTGCTAATTTTAAACCAAACATCATCCATCTTGTGTTTTTTACCATTCAATTTATATGACCCAAATAAAGTGATTGCATTACCTTTATTTATTACTGTGTTCTTTTTTGTAAAACCAACGTTTAAGGATGTTATTTTTAACTGTTTTAATGTAGATAGTTCGTTTTTTTGAGAGATTCCATCTTGATTTTTATCTTGCCAAACACGAAACATTTTAAAATATTTTTTATCCATTTTATTAATAACACCATCACCATTGCTATCAAAACTCTTCAAAGCTGCAAATCCGTGCTTATGCACCGATTTTTTTGTTCCAGTGAACTCACCAAGAAGCTCTAATCCTGAGTCAATTGTATTGTTTTGATTTAAATCAATTGCTAGGAGGCCGTCTTCAGGGCTGACCCAACCAGTTGTGGATTTCAGGCCATCACCATTAAAGTCAAACTGAACGCCTTTATCAACAGACACTAAAGAGAGAGCACCGTCCTTATTTAAGTCTAAAACTAGTGGAGAAACTAAATCAGTCGTACCATTATCGTAGCTACAAGACTCGTGTGCCATAAATCCTAAAGCCCTATGCCCTACGATCAATGAACCTTCATCTTCACCACTGCCGGGCATACCTCTATATTTTGTTATTTCGACTTTGCCATCAACGACTTGATAATCGACTGGAAGTTTGTCATAACCAATAATACCACTAGGGCTTTTTTGTATCTCAAGATTTGTGTTATATGCACATTTCATTTGGTTTAATGTAGAGTCTATTGTTTCTTTACTAATTCGGCAAAGAGTAAAGTCTCCTTGAAAGCTACCATCGTTTAGTTTTTTGTCTAAAGCAATACTTGGAAAATTTAATTCATAACAGTTCTCACTTTTATCACATGCTTTTCCTCTACTAATGGCATGTGTCCCACTTCTTGTTGCTAAAATAACTTGGTTGTTAGAGTCTCTAAGCTGTAAAACAAAGTTTTTATTTGTTACATTGTTTGTGCTGCTTATGTTTGTCAATAAACACTCGACCGGCATTTTCAATTCACTATTAGCACTTTCATAGTTTCCAGTTTCATCAATGATGTTATCAGTTAAGTTCCCGTTTCCACTTGAATCAGGGCTTCCAATTCCAGTGATATTATTTGTATTAGGTTGGTCACCATATGAAGACGGTTGGTCACCAAAACCAGCGTCATTCGCTCCTGCTAATTTTTTTTCATTATCTCCACTAGTAAACCCACTGAAATCGGCTGTACATGAAACTGATAAGCAAAGAAGTATTACCATTTGAATTTTGCTGATAATCTTTTCCAATGAGGTCTCCTTAGGTTTTTAACGGTTGTTTTGTCTAGTGGTACTAAGAAGCAAGAGACATACCATCATAAGAAAATATAATTCCAAGTAAATACAGCTACTTATGTAAAGCTAGTGATTGTAAATGACAGATTTTATACAGTTTGACAAAAAGTTGTGCACATATTTAATCCCAATGTCTTTCAGTTAAAACTTCATAAACGAGTGTTACAAAACCTTTAGGGTAATAACTTTCTTGTATTTGGAGTTTTTCTTTTGCTAAACCCCTTTTACGATGCAGTCTATCTTCAGGGTAGTCATAAGGGCAGAAGTCTTCTGATAAAGATAATAATGTGTTTGACAGGTAGCAAGGTAATGGTTTCATTCGTGGGGCTCCTTAAGTGTTTTGATGTTTGTGTAAACAGGCCTTACTATCTCTTTAATATTAAGTGCTTACTGACTAAGAGGTATTGCTTTGACATGTGAGAGGCTCCCTATTATCTTATTTAGGAATTAACATTTTACCTTGGGAGCTACTCCATGAAATCTTTATTATTAAGCCTGTTGATTGTATCTGGGTTCGTAAGTCAATCAGCTTATGGGTTGTTTGATGTTCAGCTTTTAGCTGGTTATCGTTTAGTGGACTACAAAGCTCCCGGATCAGAAAATGCAGAGCTAAGTGGTTTAAGTGTTACGGGTGCGTTTCATTTGTCTCCAGTTCCGCTTTTGCCTGTTGCTATAGGATTAGCAGTGGAGTATGTGGATTTTGATGCGAAGAACTTTGATAATGTTGAAGGGTCTTCTGGTTTTGTCTTTATTCCGGAGTTGATGGCTTGGTTACCAATAGATTTACTTAGTGTTACCCCTTACGCAAAGTTGGGTTATGCTTTTGGTAGCCTTAGTTTTGATGAAAAAAATGGCATAGAGGGCTCTACAGACTCTAGTGGAGTAAGGCTTGCTGTAGGTATAAAGTGGGCTCCTAAGTTCTTACCAATCTTAAAGTTTTTACTTCAAGGCGATTATAGTTTCGATAAGACTGAAATTTTAGAGATAAATTCAAATAGTCAATCCTTGCTTGTTGATGGTGATGAAAGCTCATCGGGTAATTTTTCAATAGCAATTGGTGCTGAAGTAGGGATCTAATCCGTTCTTTAATCATAAAACCCGCATTCATAAATATATTGAATGCGGGTTTTATTTTATGACTGATAATGCTTAGTGAGCGTTAACACCAAGTTTTGTTAAAACCTCATAAGTAATTGAGCCTTGTGCAAGAGAGTTTCTCTTTTGGAACGTACGAACTGCAGAGTAAGTTTCTGATCCTAAAATCCCGTCAATTCTTCCCGGGTTGTAACCTTGAGACTTAAGTGCTTGCTGAAGCTGCTTTACAGTTGAGCGGTTTCCGTTTGTCTTACATAGAACTTGTTGCCAAGAGTAAGATGCAGGAGAAGCTAATGTTTTTGTTGTGTACTCTTGATATTTTTCAGGAATATCTTCTTGGAATACTTGACTGTCCTCTACAAGTCTTTTTACTTTGATCGTTGCGTATTTTGCCGGGATTTCAACGTCAACAGTTTGTGCTTCTTGAACTAAAGTTTGTCTGCGAACTGTTCTATAAGTCTCAGGAATTGCAACTTTACATACAACGTCGCCAGCGTTTTTATCAGTGCTTTTTTTGATTTCAACACGAGCTGGTCTATCAACAACTTTTTCTGTAGTGTATTCGTATTTTGCTGGAACAACTTTTTTAACTGTATAAGCAGGTGATACTTCAACTTGCTCGTTTACATATTCCCACTTAGGTGCTGTAACTCTCAATCTTTGAGATGCTTCGGCACTTACTGTGCGTACTTTTTCAAACTTGTATTGTGCGGGCATATACACTTTACCCATACATTGACCTTCTTCTAGGCTATCAGTGTTCACACCAAACGCGACTCCACCGACCATTGTAGCTGCTGCAAAGATTGCTGCATGTAACTTCATTTTCATAGTAACCTCCATAATATTGATAGACAGTCTTCGGTGAAGAAATTGCCTAGTTGAGTTGAAGAAACTTAATCCTATGTAAATCCTGTTTATTTTTTTTTAAAGGTGTAGCCACTAAGCAAAGATCAATTCCTTACTTTTTGGTAAAAGTTTAATTTTATACAATTAATCCAAAAGATATTAGAGAATAACCTTTCGCAATACTTGGGTTTTTGTGGCGATGATTTAATGGATTTTCTGTTTTTGCCGATAACTTACTATCTATGCATGGAGAATCAATATAGTGAAACTATCTCAATTTGAGCGACAAGAAGAAATTCGCAAAAAACACAATAAAGAGATCATTACAAGAATGATAAAAGGTGAAGACCTACATGCCTATGCTCCAGAAGATAGTTGGTATCCAGAGCGTCCAATTATTGAAAAAGATCAAAAAATCATAAATAATTTAAAAAAAGACAAAAATAAAAAAGATGACCATGCAAAAACCTCAAAGGTCTTAGTTTTGCAGCCAGCGTCGTAGTGTCAACTCTTTAAAATCTAAAATAAAATTCAAATTCTGGAATGGGAATGACACTATTTTCATTATCTAGTACTTCGTTATCCAAGTCTCTGCCGTCTAAAACTTGATACTGAACACCTAAGCCAATCCTTAAGTGTAAGTTATCAAAAATCCAGTGATGAGATGCTTTTATATTAAAAATACGACTTTCAAGACGGTTGATTTTTAGCCAAGTGGCGTTTGCAGCAACAAAAATTCTATGGCCGCTTTCTCTTTTGAATTCCCCGACAACCCTAAATTGCTGTTGCGGAAGTCCAGCAAGAGCTTGCACTTGAAGGGTTCTAAGTGAGGGACTAGATCTGGATGCAGCAATCTCTTCTTGGTTATCTGTCTCTTCGTTGCTGTTGCTAGTATCGCCTGGGTAGTTTGAGCCCGGGTGTTTTGCTTCCCACAATTCTCGTTTTCCAAACTCAGAAAGATCAACACGCAGTGTGCCAATGCTAACCCTATAATGAGTGTGTAGTTGTAAGTCTGGAGATAATGAGTAGCTCCATGTTAACCCAGGCTGAAAAACTGCTGCGTTGAGTTCATCAAAATGTTTTTTACTATCCATCCAAATTGCGAGGGTGTTTTCGTCAGCGTACGCACCAGCAAGTGTTGTGCTGATGCTGTGTTTTGAACTGTTCCAAACATTCACCTTAAACTCTAATCTTGGTGCACCTGCTACTATGCTGAGAAGGCTTGTGCCAACCATTAGCCTATCCAAAATCCCAATATCAATATTAAGACCTAATTTAAACTCACCAGCTGCAAGGGTGTGTGCTGTAAAGTCTTCAACTATTTGTACGTCATTTCTTTTTTGGTTATCGATCTGTTTTTTTTCAGGTAGGTGGAACCAGCTTAAATCATTGCTGGCTTCACTGGCGTAGAGAGGGTTTAAGCTAGTAGTTGATAAAACGGTGGTAATGATAATTTGTATGATGGGCTTTTTAATGGATAACATCTATGCTCTTTTTTGACTTTCAATGCTTGTGCCATTGGAGCATAATCAATTTCTCTGATTTAGTAAAATAGCTCAGAATTAAGTCAAATAATGAGAATTGTTAGGTTATATTTTGATTTGATATAGGTTAAAATATAAGCTGCATGATGAAGGACTATTTATATGCCCATAAAACCTATGATTTTAAAAGGTTTTCGTGATGTGCTCCCAAGCACAGCCGCTCGACGATTTGAAATTCTCCAGACTGTTCTCACGCAAGGGAAATTACACCAGTTTCATCAAATCGAGACTCCAATTGTCGAATACGCAGAAACCATATTAGGTGAGGGTGGAGAAACCGACAAACAGGTTTATCGGTTTAAAGACAATGGTGACCGCGATGTTGCATTGCGTTTTGATTTAACGATGTCTTTTGCAAGGTTTATGGCGACAAATCACCATGATCTTGGCTTACCGTTTAGAAGGATACAGTACGGTCAAGTGTTTCGTGGTGAAAAACCACAACGAGGACGTTACCGTGAATTTACTCAATGTGATGTGGATATTGTGGGAGGTAAGGCCCAACTAGCTGATTTCGATATTTTAAGGTTTTTTGGTGCCTCTTTTGAAAAGTTAAATCTAGGGCCAATTGTAATTAGAGTAGGGCATCGTAAGGTTCTAAATGCACTTTTCGGTAGCTTTCAAATGAAAGAAGAGGAGTTTTCTAAAGCTCTTATTCAAATTGATAAGCTAGAAAAAATAGGCAAAGAAAAGGTAAAAGCGTCTTTGGTTGATCAAACATCGTTAGAGTCCGAGCAGGTGGATGTTGTTTTTTCTTGTTTAGAAGATGCTAGTCATCCCCATTTGATGGGTTTGGAGCAAGCAAGCAAAGAGCTGGGCTTTATTCAACAGATGATGTCAGCACTGAATGCTCAAGAGTTTTTAGGTGTTCGTTTTGAGTTAGATCTCAGTATCGCTAGAGGCTTGGGGTATTATAGCGGTATGGTATTTGAAACTTTACTTGAAAATGACCCCGAGATTGGTTCAATCGCTTCAGGCGGTCGCTACGATGGATTGCTTGGTAGGTTTCTAAAAGATTCTCATAGTGCTGTTGGCGGGTCTTTTGGAATAGACCGTATCGTAGCAGCAAAAGTAAATAAGCCTGATGATGTAGAAACCACACCCATAAAGGTAAAAGTGGTTGGTCTTGATGAGTCTAGTCTTCAAATGTGTTCACAGGCTATTAGGGTTTTAAGTCAAAAAGAGTTTTCACATGATTTACTTCTTAAACCTATGAAATTAGGAAAATTGATACCTAAGCTGATCAAACAAAAATATACCCATTGCATCATGGTTGGTGAGGATGAAGTAAGAGCTGGTAAATGGATATTAAAATCATTTTTAGAAGATCGTCAAAGTGAATATGGTTCTTTGGGTGAGTTGGTAGCAAATATCACATAATTATATTTTTTGATCTGAACGACTGATGTAAGTAGGGTTTCGTTTTTAGAGTTTTATTGACAATATGAAACAGCAGTTTGAGGCCCTAGATCTTTATCAAAGGACTTTACGATATCTCCAGCTTCATCCACTACTATAGTTGTTGGAAACTCGAACCCTTCGTCAAGTACTTGAGAAACAAAGTCTGATCTACTGATGTCATCTTTTGCAGAGCCTTCAAACTGAAACCCATACTCTAAAGCAAATTCCTTCATGTCATTGTCCGTTGGTTCTCCTTGGACGATACCTACGTATTGGCAAGTGTCGGAGTTTTGAAAAAATGATTTGTTTTTACTCTCGGTAAATATTTTTGCTTTTGCTATGCACAATGGGCAATCTGAATCATACAGTCCTATCACTAAAAAACGCTTTCCGTTTTGAAGTTGGTTGAATTTAATTTTATCGCCTCCAATGGACTGAATTTCTGTATCAGCAATTGAGGATAAATCACCGTTCCATTCGATAGTTTCAGATGATGCATTTGGTTTGCTTGTTGATGTACTACTGTTATTTGAATTATTTTCTCTGTCAAAATCTATATTTGGGACATCAGGGGTAAAGTTACTATTAGTAACACCTTGGTCAATTTTAAACTGCTGTGTATTTGTTTTTTGATGACAGGCAAAAAGGTTTAAGCTTATTATTATTATTATTAGAAATAGTTTCATCATAAACTCCATTCATGTTTCAAAAAAATTAAATTTCATCTAATAAATCTTGAAATGGTTGCTTGGTATTAAGAGTAACACAGTTCACTTCATTTTCGACTTCTACGCGAATTCGGTGATAAACCCCTTCTAGGCTACATCTATTTGGATCGTTGCCGTGTAAACCGCAAATATAAATATTTGAATCATAATTTTGCGGGCTATCAACTAACCATTTTTGAACATCGGGTGCTGTTAAATTTGTGTGGAGAGCTGAGTTGCCAGTTCCTCTAGATAGAACACCAAACAAAGAGCAAAATTCAAAATCTATTGCACCACCACCTGAGTCTCCTCTGTTTGTGGTTGATCCGCTTTGTAAGTTTGATACTAGAGTAACGGGTTCGTCTGTAATAGCATCTCCTCTAAAGGCTCTGCCATCTGGTGCGGTAAGAGTTTCATATTCATGACTAATGTCAATCAATGCTGTTGTACCCCAGCACCCTGTTTCAGCACACTGTGCCGCGTTTGCAGATATATTTTCATTAGGTGAGTATCCAACGATATAAAAATCAGAACCTATAGAAACTGGGTCAGATTGATGCCTAACATTAAAGTATTGATTAAATATAGGGAGTTCAAACTCAACAATTGCTACGTCGTATACAAACTCTGTTGGGTCACGGTCTAAGAATTGATCTGGCATATATACATTTGTAGAACAAGCACCAGTATTTTCTCCGCTTTCAATGCAAACTTCTGCAAATCCAGTGTTTGCGATGTGGTCACGAAAGCAGTGGGCTGCAGAAATCATGGTGGAATCTGACACTGCTTGAGCGGTGCAAAACCCTGATCTATTTGTACTGATATTCATGACGCCGGGAACTTTGTTTTGAGATCCTGATAGATGTCTTGCAGTTGAACCAATGATTTTTACATCAGAGTTATTTTTGGGTTCGCAAGCTACTAAAGCAAACAAAATCAAAATAAACGATAAATTTCTCATAGAATCTTCCTACTTTAAATACTGATATGAAAGATGCAGAAACCATACCAATAGTGCTACAGCGTAAGATCCTGAAATCATGTTCTTTTTTTGATGGGTGTTAAAGCTGACTGCGAAAGCTTTTTACAAAAACCATTAAATTCACTGGTTTTTAGTCAATACGTGTATTTTAAGTTTTTTATTCTAAGAACTTTAGAATATGAAAGTGTCGGATGTTTTGGTTTACAGGTTGCTGTTAATATATTTTTATAAAAACTTACTGAAAGATGTCTCCACCATTTTCTTTATGACCCATGTCTAACAAATAAAAATCAATACGATCCCATTTGCTTTTTTTCATTGCCTTAATACGTTTTTTCTTATTGATCATTGCCAATCTACGTTTTTTAAGGGCTTTTTTTCTCGCGTTTAGTTGTGCTTTTCTTGTGGGTTTTTTTAGTTTCAACGTTTTTTTCTTAAAAGTCTTCTGACTTGGAGTTAAAACAGCAACTTTTTTAAATCCTTTCTTTGTGTAGCGTTTTGTTTTTCCAAATAATGACGTTGAAAACCCAAGCACTCCTGCGAGCACCAAAGTTAAAGTTAGCGTTTTGTTCATACCTTTTCTCCTCTAAATCGAAAGGTAATCCAGAAACACCCGACATAATAAAACTCGGGGCTGTTTGATGAAAGGTTAAATAAAGTTTTATTAGCTAGTAGATTCAGTAGGTTAAGACAACGTTGTAAAGTTAACTCCACACTAGACGATGATGAATTATATCAGGGATAACCCTGAACAAGCTTGATAGAGGAATAGCTTTTGAAGAATTTATTGGTCATATGGATATTGACATGGTTTAGCTTGCTTGAAGCAAGGCCAAGTACGATAGTTACTTTTTGTGAAATGTACCCTGAAAGCCCTCAGTGCGTGAGTGGTGAGTTTTCATGTGTCTCTTGTCATACAAACCCTCCTGTAAATAACGAGTTCGGCAAATGCGTTAGTGCTGGCTCTGATCTTTGGGAGACGGATTTTGAAGGTGCAGTTCGAGAGAGTTTATTAAAAATAGAAAATCTTGATTGCGATAATGATGGCATTTCAAATATAGAAGAGTATCTAGCTGGGACAGATCCGGGTGTTGCTAATAGCACTGAACCAACAACAGAGAACATAGATTGTGAAGACAGAGATAAACTTTCCAACTGGAATGTGTGTGGTTATGATCCTGTTTATACTTACAAAAGAGTCAGTTTAGATTTCTGTGGAAAAAAAGCAAACTACCAAGATCTAAAAGTCTTTAAATCACTTTCTTTGTCTGAACAAAAAAAATCTTTAAGTGATTTTCAAGAATCCTGTTTGAATTCAGGTTTTTGGAAAGGTCGCGATGGTGTTGTTTGGCAGATGGCACATACAAAAGTTCAGCCTCTTAGAACATTAAAATCAGGCCATAATTCTGGGGAAGTTCCGCTTGGTGATTATGATGACGATTATCAGCTTTTTGTTTACTACAACGTAAATGATAGAGATGTTCGTGGGCTTTTAACTGCTGATCATTATGTTTCGATGATTGAAGGGGGAGGGGCGACCACCTATGAAGCTGTTGATGAAATGCCTATGAGAGATGATGCAAGTGGTCTTGTTCTCGAATTAGGTAACTTTATGGGGAAAAGGCAGCAGTTTGTTCCTAAAGAGCGTAGAGCAGGGATGTTAACCACTCTTTGGAACGCAACTTTTAGAACGATGTTTACAAGTATTCCTCGTACGAATGCAGCTCATGCTATGCGTGCTTATTTAGGTTTAGATATTGCAAAATCAGAAGGGTTGATTGAGCCAGAGGGTGATTTTGAGCTAGTGGATCATGATAACAAGGGTATATTATCTGATGATTGTTCTTTTTGTCATAGAACTCTCGATGCTGCATCCTACCCTTTTACAAAATATAATGGGTTGTCATTTGATGTCCCCGGTAAAGACATTGACGTAGGAAATATTTTTGATCCAAATGGTCAGAGGCCAGATAATACCCTTGTGAATTTAATCCCAGAGAATTTAGTAGAGTGGTATCTTACTAACTCAAAAATGCTTGTACCAGGTATTTACAAGCCCAGAAGAGTCGAGCTTCTTTCTGAAATCAATAAAGAAACAGAGCCAGAGTTATCAGGTGTGCCTGAGGCGGGTTATGTTTTAGGTAAACCGGTTGCGAATTTAGTGGAATGGGGACAAGTTGCTGCGAATAGTGATTACTTTGTAAAAAACATAGTTCTCGATTACTGGATTCACCTTGTTGGCTCCAAACCAGCATCTGAATCAGAAAAAAATGAGTACGAAAGTCTTTGGAAAGGCTTAATGGGAGAGGATAATTACAGCGTTTCTAAAATGCTTAAGAAACTTGTTGAGACGGAGGCTTACGGTGCACCTTAAATCAATTATATTACTAGTAGCGGTGTTCATTTTGTCTTGCGGCAAAGGGAAGTTTACAAACCAAGGGGATTCTGGGTCAATAGAGGAAACATTAAACCCCTCAGAGAATGAAGGTGAAATAACAACTACAGAATCGGCTAGTTTGGCATTAGGTTCTAAATTAAAGTTTAAAAAACAAAAGCTTTTAGAACAAGAAATCATGACTTCACTCAGTTTAAGTCAAAACCAGATATGTCAAGAACTTGAAAGTCTTAACTGTATCAATGAGGCACATCATTTAACGCTAGGTGGTGTGGACGCCTACGATAAAAACATCTGGGAAAACAAAAATAGTTTCTTAGAGACAACACCTATTGTTGTAGAAAGAATCGTATGGAGTGCATGTGAGAAAAGAGTAGCACTTGATTTAGAAAGCGGTGAATCAAAGATATTTTCAAAAGGCAGTGTTAGTGATTCATCTCATGTGGGTTTAATGGTTTCAAACTTGTATCAAAATATATTAGCAAGAGATGCAAGTGAAAATGAAATCGCTGCAGCAAAAGAATTTGCATCTAACTTAGAAAAAAACGGCGGAACTTACGATGATTGGGCAAGATTAAGTTGTTTTAGTTTAATGACGTCCGTTGAATTTTTGTTTTATTAGAGGAAAAAAATGAAAAAGAGCAAAAAAAATAAAAAACAGGTATCAAGACGAAGTGCTTTGAAATTCACGGCTGGTGCCGCATCCACTGCAACAGCTTTGTCTATGGTGCCTTCAAGCTTATTAGGTGTAAACCAAAGTAAAGTAAATGAACAAGATGAAGACCAGAAGTTTTTAATTGTTTTAACAAACTTCGGCGGTGGTTCCATTAATGATAGTTTTTTAGCTTTGAGTGAAGATGAAGTGCGTGCTGCTGGCGGTGACCCAGAAGTGATTAACTGTTACAAAGACTCACAATTAGTGGCGGTAGATGGTACTCCTTTTAAAGCTGTTAAACTAGAACATACCATGCCTGCTTTGGGTAACTTTCAGGTTGTTTCCGATCAAAGTGAGTTTTTAAGAAGACATAAACAAGATATCACAGTGGTCACCTCTGAAGGAACAAGTGTAAACCATGGAATTGCTCAACAAAGATCTGTGAATGGCAACGAGGCATGGGCTGGACGTACCATTCAGGAAGTTGCAGCTAGCTTTTATGGGCAAGGGTTTTCTATTCCAAATATGAACATGGGTTCAGGTGGTTATGCTTTTGATGGCGGTGATTCATCGTTAGAGTCATATGCACGAGGGATGTCTGTGTCAAACCCATTATATTGGCCTCTAAGCCTGTCTTCTAGTGCTAAGGTCTCTGGAGTGCCATCAAAGGCCATGATGGACTTAGCAAGGGATTTTAGGCTTCGTGGCATTGAGTCTCAAAGTAACTTTATGAAAACCTTCAAAGATGACCCAAAGCTTAGTTCTTGGTTAAATCACCGAGAAAAAACAAGACCAAGATTTGAGCAAGAAAATCTTTTTGAAAAGCTATTCTTTTTGGACGGAGCTGGTGATGCAGCAACTGAAAAAGCGAAAGCAATGTTTCCACGTTATAATAAAGATACTTTTGATGCACAGGCTATCATGAGTTATTTAGCGATTACAAAAGGTGTGAGTTCAGTTGTGACCTTAGGTCCAAACTCTTCTACGTCAACATCTGATAAGGGGATTTATGAATTTTATAATATTCCCATTGCATTTGATTTTTCTCACAATGACCACCGTGGTGCTCAAGCACACATGTGGCAGCGTATGCTTAGGGTAACTGATGGTTTGATTGAACTATTAAAAGCAACTCCTTACGGCACAAAAGGAGAAAGCTACTGGGACAAAACCATGATTTATATGGCTTCTGATTTTGGAAGATCCAAGACAAGGCCTGCGGGGTCAGAAGTTTTTGGTAGTGCTCATGACCTTAATAATGCTTCAGTGCTTATATCTCCTATGCTTAAAGGTAACCGGGTCATTGGGGGAATAGACCCAAAGACTGCTTTAACTTATGGTTTTGATCCAGTTACTGGAAGCCCAGACAGAAATAAGAAAACCTCAGAAAAAGAGTTTTATTCTGTTTTAACAAGTGCGTTAGATATTGATGGAAGTGCTGCTGGGTTGCCTGATTTTCGAAAGATCGTCAAAAAATAAGATGTGTTTAGATATAATAAAAAGAGTAGAAGCGTCACACACTTCTACTCTTTTTTTAATGATATTGATCAAGGGTTATTCAGCGTAGATTGCTACTGCTTTTTTTCCGTTTTTTCCAGGTTCATTACATTCTTCGGGAGCGGCTGGGAAGGTAAACACACTTCCTTTTAAGTCAGCTTTATAGCTGATTTCTTTTAAGTTTTCAGCGTTCGGGTCAAAATTAAGCTCTCGTAGCTTTAAGTCAAGTTGCACCTCATAAGATCTATTGTCTGAAGTTGGAAGTTTCGAGAATAAAATGCTTGAACCCTCTAATGGTTGACTATAAGTAACACCATCTTTAATGACATTGATAATACTTAAGCCACGATTCACGGAGGAGTCGCTCAATACATCTACATTTTCAACAATCGGAAAAGCATTGTCATCTGTGGTGTTGTTTTCGTTTTCTTCTGAGGGTTTTGCAAAACTTATATTGATAAAGCCGGGTGCAGTAGTGTTTGTACATCGCGCATTTTCTATATTTGCTACGTTATTACAAAAACATTTATCTTTGTCATGATTTGCTGTGTCTGCACAATTGATGCATTCTGGGTCATCCTCACCTTCACACTCAACGCATTGATATCCTTCAATATCTAGTTGCTTACTTTCATGCACCATAATCGTGTATGAGGCTGCATCTCCTTCAAGATGAGTTGCGAAAGTAGTAAGACCAGTAAAGCTAAAGTCTGTAGCTGCTTCATTTGTAATTTCGCCAAGTGCTTTTCCTTCTTCCTCAGTCTCAGTTGGTTCTGTTTCGCCTCCAGGCTCGCTGTCGGTTTCATTCTCGGTTTCACTTTCAGGTTCACCTCCAACGTCTTCTTCATTCTCGACAGGAACTTCGTCGTTATCGACAACACTGGGTACAGTGTTTTTTGGGGTTAAATTCTCGTCCACCGCACCACCAGACTGGCTATCAAAAGACCTGCGTTCAATGACTTCACCTTCAGTACAAGCTATGGAGAAAACCATTAAGATTACAAGTGTGATTACGCTCTTCATGCTGAAACCCTTTTAATAATATAAGATTAAGTAAAGGTGGTTTCGGAGATAACGAAGTATAACTTAAAGGCTTAAGAAATACATGAATAAAATCAGCTGTTTGTGTGTAGAGGTAGCTGTTAGATGATATGCTTGCTTTTATCTATGTGGAAGACAAAAGCGAGACCTTCAGTCAGTTGTGTTTTGAAAGAAGGTCTATCATTGTACTTAGATTATAGTTTATATGAATGAATCATATTGTTATTCATTTCTGGTACAATTAAAGTGTTTTCTGTTTCATTCCAGCCAATGTCTGCAGCACCTTTTAGTCCTGTTATTAAAGTTTCAACGTTACCAGATGAACTGATTTCAAAAACTTTACCGGCTTTCCAATCTGAGACAAGCCAACCATGTTTATCAGACCACTCAAGCCCATCTAGGTTTCCTAATGGTTTTTTAGTTAAATAGTGCTTTTGATTCGTTGATAAATCGATCCAGTAGAGGTTTCCTGGCACTTTCGTGGACCAGTCTTTTGCCATCCCGGTTCCCCAAGCTGCTACATAAAGTCTGTTGTTTTTTATGAAAAGTCCGTTTGGATTTTCTAGGGTTTTACCAGACATCCAAGAAGTAATTTTGTTGTTTTTAAGACGGTATATTCTCCCTCCAATGGTATCAGAAACATAGACAGTGCCAGATTTATCAATCGCTATATCGTTTAAAAGCTTAGCCTTCGGTGCTGGGTGTTTTTTTATGATTTTTCCTGTAGAGATATTAATAGCAACTAAACTATCAATATCTGCTACATAAAGTGTGTTTTTATAAGCTCTAAGACCTTTTGGAGCATGAAGGCCTTTTACCCAATTCTTCTTTTTTAAACGTCCTTTTAGATCGTAAACATGAATTTCACCACGGTAGTCTTTTGTAAGAGGGCCTCCGTTGACGTTAGAAACAAAAAGGCTCCTTGTTTGCTTATGGATGTAGGAGCTTTCAGGTTGCTTTAAACCTTCGGACGTTGTCCATTCAGTTGTGATTTTGTGGGGGTGAGCACTATCATGGTGATGGTTATGTTGGTGGGATTCGTGGTTATGTGTGCAAGACATAACAAGAAAAGAACTAAGCAAAATAAAAAACATAAACTTCATATTCAGAACTCCAATTTTTGTTGAGAGAGTCAAAGTTTACCGCCGGTGGTATCTAATTGGCAAGCTCTCTTGTATATTAATGCTACTTTCAAGTTACCATAACCATTTGCTTTGTTATAAAATAATTTCTTATGTTGAAAATGAAATCAACAATGATTTAGAATGGTTATAAACCAAAGGAGCCAAAAAATGGGGATAAAAGATTTTCACCGACGTTTTACTGCAAATGAGTACCCTCAAATAGCCTCGTTTTTGTTGAGAGTTTCTCTAGGATCTATGATGTTGTTTGGTCATGGCCTTGATAAACTGAGTAACTTTTCGCAAAAATCAGGGAAATTTCCTGACCCACTAGAGATTGGTTCTACCTTGAGTTTAAGTATCGCAACATTTGCAGAGTTCTTTTGTGCTTTAGCAATTATTATTGGTATCTGGACTCGTTATGCGAGTGCTTTGGTTGTGTTGACGATGGGAACTGCTGCCTTTATTTTTCATGGGTCACACCCATTCAAAACAAAAGAACTTGCTATGGTGTATTTTGTTGGTTTTTTGGTGATCGCACTTATTGGTCCTGGAAGATTTTCAGTAGATCATCAGATAAAAAGCTAGCTTTTAGGCGTTGTAGAAATCAGGTAAAATTAGGTTTTTTCATGCCTTAGCTGAAACCATGTAAGGTTTAAGAGCGTCAGGAATTTTAATAGACCCATCTGCTTGTTGGTGTACTTCCATAAGAGAAATTAAAGCTCTGGGTGTAGCAATTGCAGTGTTATTTAAGGTGTGGCAAAGCTGTTTTTTGCCGTCTTTTGTTTTGTAGCGTAGTTTTAGTCGTCTTGCTTGAAAATCATGAAAAGTAGAGCAGCTGTGTGTCTCACCGTAAGAATCCCTTGATGGCATCCAAGATTCAATGTCATGTTTTCGAATCTGTCCTTGGCCGAGGTCTCCTGTGCAAACACTCACAACTCTGTATGGTAGCTCTAGAGCTTGCATGACTTCTTCACTATTTTGAAGGAGGATTTGATGCATTTTTGCAGACTCTTCGGGGTCGTTTTTGCAAAGAATGACTTGTTCAACTTTTTGAAACTGATGAACTCTATATAATCCTTTTGTGTCTTTACCGTAAGTTCCTGCTTCTCGTCGAAAACAACTGCTTAGTGCAAATATTTTACATGGAAGCATTTCCTCAGGAAGGATCTCACCGCTATAAAAACTGGTGAGTGCTACTTCTGATGTTCCCACAAGAGCCAATTGATCTTTTTCGATATAGTAAGCTTGATCTCTTCCAACAGGAAAGTATCCAGTCCCAACCATCGCTTCTTCTTTGACGAGAACGGGGATGGACATTGGAGAAAAGCCTTTTTTAGCAAGGTGATCGTAAGTAAAGCGGAGTACAGCTTGTTCGAGCTGTGCTACAAATCCTTTAAGTACATAAGACCTAGAGCCTGCGAGTTTTGTTCCGCGTGCAAAATCAATGGTCCCGTGTTTTTCGCCAAGCTCGATATGGCTAAGAGGTTTAAAATCAAATTTTGGAATATTTCCCCAAGTTCTCACCTCAACGTTTTCTTCATCGTTTTTACCGATAGGGGTTTCGGGGTGGGCAGGCGAAGGAAGCTGAAGCATGACTTCATAATATTTTTCTTGAAGTGGTTGTAAGTCATTGTTTGCTTTTTCTAAGTCTACTTTTAATGCTTTTACTTGAGCTGTTAAGGTTGATCTTTCTTCAGGGCTAGCTTTAGGAATTTGTTTAGATATTTGATTTCTGCTTGCTTGCAAAGACTCTTGATGTTGCTTGAGGGGTTTAATCTGATCTTCTAACGCTAGAATCTGATCAAAAAGTTCAGGGTCGAAGTTTTTATGGGTTGCTCCAAGCTTATAGCTCTCAAGATTTTCTCGAATATGTTTGATGTCTAGCACGTAGGATCCTTTAGCTTGTTGTAACTACCCATAATATATGAAGATTTTTTATTTCTAAAAACCACATCTACTTATAAGCTCATAGTCTACAAAAATATGTTTGAAGCAGCGAGTGGATTTGTTAATCATGCATGGCAATGAAACACGATGTATTTGAAAAATTAGGTTTACCAGAAAAACCAGTGATGCTTGCACCCCTAGCTGGTGTGAGTGATATCCCGTTTAGGTTGATATCCACCATGCACGGTGCAGATCTTTGCTATGTAGAAATGCTATCTGCTGCAGCTCTTATTTATAAGAGTGAGCGTACTTTTAATATGGCAAAAAGACACAAAGACGAAAAGGTGTTGGGTGTTCAGGTCACAGGCAGAAACCCTCAAGAAACCGCAGAAGCAGTCATGATTCTTGACTCCATGAACTTTGATACGATTGATCTCAACATGGGATGCCCGGTGAGAAAAGTCGTAAAACAAGGCTGTGGAAGTGCGATTCTAAAAGACCCAAAAAGGGTTTACGATACGGTTGCCCTTTGTAGAAAATACACATCAAAGCCTTTCTCAGCAAAGATTCGTCTTGGTTGGGATCATGATCAACTAAACGTCAAAGAAGTCACGCAAGCTGTTCTAGATGGTGGAGCAGACTGGATTACTATTCATGGTCGCTGTCGTAGCGATCGTTATGAGCAGCCTGTCTTGATGGATAAAATCATCGAGGTAGCAGAAAGCTATCAAATCCCCGTTATCGCCAATGGCAATATCCTAACACCTGCTGACGGCCATATGGTGAACTCTCAAGAGCCTTTATCTGGGATGATGGTGAGTCGAGGCAGTTTGGGCAATCCGTGGTTATTCAATCAAATTAAGTGCCCTCAAACTAAAGAGCCTGGAATTGATGAGTGGTTTTCAACCGTTAAAAAACATTTAGCTTGGTTTGCAGAAACCTACCAAGATCAACCACATTTAAATGTATGCATGAGAAAGCACCTGCTTTGGTACACCTCAGGGTGGGTTGGAGCCAAAGAACTAAGAAACCGAATTAATCAGCTTAAAGAGTTGGCTGCCATGATGACAGCGTTAGAAGAATTTGTAAGTAGCCTGAAGGCTAAGCATGACAGTCATTTAAGAAGGTTTGATCTTCATAAAAGGCCTATGTCAGACTTTTCATGGGATCCTAAGTATGATATGGATCGGGTCTTAGATAGAGGTGTTGGTGACGACAAAATGGATAGTTTAACTACCTGAAATCTAGGGCTTAATTGTATAAGTTTTGACTAAGTTGTCTAAATATTGTACTTTTAATAAAACAAATTTGTTATTTTGCAAAAAAACACAAGGAGACTCCATTTATGAGAATCAAATCAATCACTACTGGTATCTTAGCAGCATCAATGGCTTTAGGCTCAATTGCAACCGCACAAGATTCAAACCTATCAACTTCTATCGAAGCAAAACCTACTTCTTGGTTCAATGGCTCTTCTGTAAAGCTGAATGTTTACCATGAGGCAAATGTAGATGTAGAAGGTACGCGAGCGACTGATATTGACCCAATTATTCAACCTCGTTTTTACCAGCCAATTTTCAATAGTGCTTTAACACTTCAAGTTCGTACTAATATTAGTCTTAGACAAGATGCTAGTATTGACGCTCCTGTTCCTGAATTTATCCTTCAAAAAGAACTAAGCTTTTTAAATGAACAAGTTTCTGTCACTCCAATGATTAGAGTAAAAACACCACTTAATGGTGATACGTCAGGTGCACTTGCAACTGAGACATTTGCTATTCAAAACCTCGAATACGACAACCTTACGGTATCTCCTTATGTATATAACTACTCAAGCGTAGGCTTTAACGGTGGAAAAAACGTTGATGGAAAAATCGGGAAAACAACTCAAGGTTCTGGAGCAACAGGAACACCTAGTGTTGTTTTTGATAAAGAACCAAAAAAAATAGCGGTTGGTGACCAAAATTTTGGTTTTAGCTCAACAACTGAAATTGGTACTACAATTGCTCCTTCAGCAACAAAAGGTTTTTCTTTTGACTTGGCGGTAGAGTTAGATGGTTCAAGAAAATCAACCTACCCAATGATTGACAACAAAGCTGATGAAGTTACATCAAAAATGGTTTGGAAGACTTCGCCACTTGTTAGATTAACTTACAAAATTAACGATAACTTTACTTTCGAAAATGATTTCAAGCATTCTTTCGAAAAATTTGGTGGAAAGTCTTCTCAGAAGAACGATTTTACAAATATCGCTGCTTTAAAAATGACGCTTTACTAGTCCTTCGGAATGAGTGATTTAAAACCCCCAGCCTTCATAAGAAAGCTGGGGGTTTTTGTATATTTTGAACTTACTTATATAGAAGTGTTACTATATTAGTATGAATATATACTTAATAAAAATCTCTCTGATCTTGTTTGTTTTCTCCACTTATTCTGATGCCTTTGGGCAAGATCCCTTTGTGCCAAATAAAACTCTACAACAAGGCGAAAATCAGGGACAAAAAATTGATACGGAAGAAAACAATCTACGTGCAATTGAAGTTGCAACTGCTGGCCAAATGCAAAGCTTTTTCGGCATAAAAATAAAACCCGATGAAATAGCTATTGCTAACATAAGCATAGGAGATGCTTTTTATGTTGCGGTTGTAAAAGATAAAAAGATAGAGAGCGTTGATGCTATATCCAGTCATGTGATGGATGTCGGGCCATTTGAAATGAGGCATTCAGCATTACGGTATAACTTTGACCAAGATGTCTTGCTGATTCCTCAAGATAAATCATTAGGTCTGAATCCGTTGACCACAGACAGTTTGACGCTAACAGTTTTTAGAGTTGGCGATGAAGCGAATGAGGCGAACGGAGGCAAAAAGGGCTCCACTCCGAGCCAGACTCTAAATAATTCTCAAGCATTGATATTCATGGGTTTTACAAAAGATTCATATTATCAGATGCAGTTAGGTTCACAAAAAGAGAGCTACTCCAAAAATTTAGATGCTTCAAAAGATGTTTTTATTTTTGATCCACCTTTAAAGGTACGCCTAGAAGTGAACAGTGAAACGAAAACAAATATATTGCATATGAATATAAGAGATTCGTACCGATTGTCCTATAAAGCACCTTATCACTTGTTTTATAGCAATTGCCATACAGCAACATGTGGCCTTTTGGGTAGGTTGCCACAAAATAAGTCTCACTGCGGTCAGATCAGAGGTTTTATGGGGAAGATGAACCCATCTCGGCTAATGGACTACCTTAAATCTCGAGGTTTAGTCTCATCAGCTGCACGCTGGTCACCTATATGATGTTTTAGTCTGAAAACAATAATTTTACGGATTTACATACATTTCTAGTAACGGTTGACTCATTCGTTTCAAAACACACAAGTTTTACTTATGACAAAATCTTGTTGAATCAAAGAGGAATGGTATTTCGCCTATTAAGTGCCTAGTGTGACAATCTATCTGATATCGCCGGTGTTTTGAAGCTCAATCAATTGACAGCTAGGAACATGCAAAACAGAAAGCATTATATTTTTTGATTCATAAAGTGATTCTATTGCTTTTTTGTATGAGTTTAATTGAAGGTGAATGCCTTGCTCGTGAATAAGCAGTTTAAGCTTTTGTTTGTCTGACTCTCCACTGTGGGCAGTCTTGTAATCAATAATATGGATGCTTCCGTCTGCAAGGTGTAATAAAAGATCTATTTTTCCACGCATCAATGAGTTTTTATCTAAAAAAGTAAATGGTAGTTCGCAGTCAACTTTTTGTGCTGTAGCCATGAGTTCCAACCAAAGATTACTGGCAACTAGGGTTTGTAGCATTTTTGTTGACGATATGCTGATAGCAGAATTAGTTTCTAACTGAAGTATCTTAATGGCTTTTTCTATGGAGTCTTCGATATTCAATTTGTTTTTAAGATGCAGTTCTAATGCTAAATGGACAGTATTACCTAGATCCAGGCTAGATTGTTTGTTCAGTAATGATTTTTGTTCACTTGCTTGCACAAAGCGGTGTGGAAGTAAGTGTTTTACAGTGGATTCAAAGGTTCTTGTTTTGTTTGGTTTTAGGTTCTTTATAGGAGCGTGAACACTTTTGATTTTTGCTTTTTTAGAACTTTTATCAGGTGTTTCATACCAGTCTTGCTTCAGCTTAAAGCTATCTTGCAAGCAAGAGAACAGACCATCTTTCAACTCATACCCAAAGGCAACAATATGGTTTTGGGTACGCGTCAACGCCACATAAAGAAGTCTATAAGACTCCTCTATAGAGTTCGCTCTAGACTGGCTATGGAGCTCTTTTATAGAGGGCATTTGGGCTGGTTGTTCTGGTTTTGTCCCTACGTAGTGAAGCAAATGTTCTTTGTCTTTACGCCAATAATGATCTTGCTTGAACCAAGGTTCTGATGACCCATAGATAATAACGACAGCTGCTTCTAAGCCCTTAGATTGATGGATAGACATCATTCTAACAGAGTCTTTATTCGAAATCGTTTGATTCTCTCGCAGCCCCTCAGGGTATTCTTCTAGTGAGTTTAATTGAGATAACAATGTATACGGCTGATAAGGCGATGTTTGGTTTATGGATTCTTCGATTGCTTCATAAGGTTTTAAGTAAGGAGAATGTTTATCTATCAGAACAGCAGCACCACTTACCATAACCATTTCAGTTTCTTTTTGTTTTATTTTTGATTCTACAAATAGATCGTCAAAAAAATACTTACCTATATCTTTCGAAACTTCTAAGGACTCACTGAAAAGGGCGTCCTCTAAAAAACTAGTGTGGGTTGCACTTCGGTATAAAACCAAAAAATCACTCGGTACTAGCTCTCTATATGTATCAATGTCTTCATCAAAATGTTGAAATTTTGGGTTAGAAACCATCTGAGATATTTTTGAAGCTATTTTACTTGCTTCAAGTTGATACTTTTCGTCTTTTGAAAGTCCTTCAACCTCAAGCTCTTCAATATGTACTGAACCATGCTGTACTTCTTTTAGTACAAGTGGTGAAGTTTTATGTTCAGGAAACGAGTCTTGCATCCCTAAATCAAGAGTAGAAAACACTTGGTTGATGAAAGACAAACACAATGGAGATGTTCTAAAGCTTTCGGACATACTTAAAGATTCAAATAAAGGAATGTCTTTTTTGATTTCCTCCATCATTCTAGGCTCAGCTTCTCTAAATCCATAGATAGACTGTTTAACATCACCAACAATAAACACAGAGGCTAAGTCATTATCAGATCCTAAACCAGCAAAAAGCTCTTGCACCATAGGTTCAAAAACTGACCATTGTAACCTTGATGTATCTTGGAACTCGTCAATAAGAAGATGTTTGGTTCTTTCCATGATAAAAAACTGACTAATGTTGCTAGACGAACTACCCCAAAGGTTTTTGGCGTACTTTACAAAATCTCCAAACTCAATTTGACCTGATTCTAGCTTTAAATGAGAGAATTCTTCTTGAAAGTAGCTATAAAAAACCTCTAAAAGCCTAGCTCTTTGATTGAGTTTCTGCAAAAGATCGCGTCGGAAATACGACTGAAGGTAACTTTCTAATGACTCACAAAGATCAGAATGAGTATCTCTGAATTTTTTACGGAAAAAGGTTCCCGATAAACTCTCTTTTGATAGGGTATATAATCCATTTTTTTGATAATCCACAGCAAGGTTTTTTGCAGAACATTTTTCAAGCCTTGCATACAAAGCTTTTGAGGCAACGTCACACAATTGTTGGTGCCATACTCCTAATTGATCAGCATCGACATCAACTTCAGGTAAATCAAATGGGTTTAGGAGTGGACGTCCTTCGTGTAAACATTGAAATAAATGGTGATCAAACCTCATGAGTGATTCGATTAAGTTTCTTAGTTCAAAAAAACCTCTTTTTTGAAAAACGTTTTTCATCATCTCATCTATGACACTATGAGATGTTTCTAAGAGTTTTTCTAAGGTTTTCTTCCAAGCTTCGTCTTGTATGGCTTGGGTTTGAGCACCAGATAGAACTTCAAAATCATAGATAAAATGATCTTTAAGAATATCGTATTGATACATCTGTAGCCATTCAAAAAACAAACTATCCATAGTCATGATCCTGAGACGGCTAGCAGAGTCTACAACCTTTCGACTCACCATCTTTAGAACAGGCCCAGTCATTTGTAAGTCTTGTGGGTATAGACTTATAAATAGCTTTCTAAACGATTCATCTTGATTCAATTTAACAGCGAACGATAATATACGTTGTTTCATTTCAAGAGCAGCTTTACGCGTAAAAGTAATGGTTAAAATACTCTCTGGGCTAGAACCCGCTGCAACTAAAGACAAAAACCTCAACGCTAATTGAAAGGTTTTTCCACTACCTGCAGAAGCGTCTAAGATATAACTTTTTCTTGGATCAATGATCATGGCTAGTCCATTCCGCTAAAAACATATGTTTTTCAATAGACTCGCTATATTCAGGAGAGTCTTTATGACAGTCTGTACGAAAACGACAGTATCCACACGAACTTGCGTCTGGATAAAAACCAAGTTTTTGAATACTTCCCCATCTCTTTTGGAGCACTTCTCCAAGTTCTTGCATTGCAGGCTCTAAGATATTGGAGTTTTTCTTTGGTAATAGGAAATCAAGGTGCTTAGGTGCTTGTAAATCATGTGAGCAGTATAACCATTCACCAAGATACATATCCCAGTAACCGCAAGTGATAGGCTTTCCAGAGAATTTTGGGTGTTGGTAAAGTAGGGCAGAGTAAGCTAGTAATTGCGTATGAAAAACACTCTTGATGTTTTTATAGGAATTAAGAGAGCTTTTGAAATCAAGCATAATGATTGCGTCATCAGACTCTAAGATACAATCGACGCTTCCATACAATGAAAAAGGGAGCCCAAAAAGCTTATCAGGGTCCAACGAGTACTCTGTGTATATTGTCCATGATTTAAGATCAAACAAAGAAGATAAAAAACTTTTAAACTGAGGTAGTCCTACCCATTTTAATTGTTGATACTTCGTAAGATCAATATTTCCTTTGAGATTTAAAGAGTCTAAAGACCAATTCAGAAGGCTGTCTTTGTTTTTTGAGACAGACTTTAAGAAAGTTTCGTAGAAAAAATGGCTTTTAGTTCCATCATGCATTTTTTGCTTTGTTTCTGAAAACAATACTGGAGGGTTTTTGGCTTTTGTGGAAACAAAACGAAAAGGACAAACCATAAAATCATAAAGCTTTGTTACGGCCATTTTATGGTTTGACATGGCTAACTCAAGCGTTTCACCTTCAAGCTCTAAATCCTCGAATACGGCAGTAACAACCGGTAGAGAGTTTACTTCTTTGCTGAATTCTGGTGTGATTTCTTCTTCATGAAATGCTAACCGCTTACAATGTCCATCTAACTGCATATTCAATACATATGGAGAGATATCAGAAGCCTTCCCATGAATATGACTTGTAGAAATAAACACACATGTAAGGGCTTGTTGATAAATCAATTCAAAGCTAGTGCGTTCAATTTTTTCAAATTGTTTAAGGGTGGGGAGTTTGCTTTCTCTTCGTATGTATTCATCAAATATTCGTCCAGATGAGCTAATTTTTTTAGGGAGGAGCCCATCATTCATCCCTAGAAATACCACTACATCAAAAGAAACATAACGAGCTTCACGTAAACTCATGATTTGAATAGCCCCAAAGGGTTCACCCGTTTTTTGGAGTGGTTTTTCTAAAACCGCAAGCTTTAAAAAATCAAAAAACTCTTTTTTTGATAAGATAGTTTGCTCTTCGTGGTTCTGCTCAAAAACCTGCTCCCACATCTGTTGAATTTGATCTTTAAAGTCATGGTGACAGGGGTGTTCCCATATGCCTAAATCAGTAATGAGTTCATGAAGATCTTTTAAGTGAGATGACAATGGCTTTGGAGTCATAGAAAGTAGAGACTTCAAGCTCGGCACTTTAAAGTCATATTGCTGCATGACTTCAACCCAAACATCTGCAGAACTATGTAAATACTTTTGGTTCCCAAGCTGGTGGAACAAAGCAGCAATATCTTTATCTTGGAAGCATAATTTTGTTAAATCATGCGTGAACCAGTTTAAAAACTCGTGGATATCTTCTTCTATTGCACATAGACATGATAAAAAACTCCCGTGCAGAGTCTTATCAACAGTTTTAGAGAGTGCAAAATTTGATTTTATATTTTGAGACTTAAGAAGTGTTTGCAGCGGTTCATAATAGAGCTCTTCATCTAACACAACCACACCAATACTTGGAGGCGTGGCCCCTTGCTCTACATAGTGGGTTGTGACTTCTAAAGCATTTTTGCACGCCGACTTAATATCGCTCGTGATTTGATAGTAAGAGTTTTTTTCTTCTTGATGGTCACGATTCTGATCTTTTTGTTGCTGTGGATAAGAAAGATTTTTTAATATATCAGAAATTCCACCGTCACCCGCTAGCTGTATATCCTCACTCATGACCCAACATACTTTGGGGTGATCATGGATAGTACTGATCCATTTAAGGTAATTTTTATTAAGGGTTGTAAGACCAGAAATAAAAACTCTTTCATAAGAAGAGAGGCTATCCTCAATATTTTGAGGTTCAATGTTTTGAAAGAGTAGGTCTATAGGTTTTTGAGAAAAACCATTTAAGAATTCTTCAAACCCGCTCACCAATTCAAAAACATCATGGTGAAGCTCATTAAACTTCTGTTTTGTTTCTTCACCATAAGGGATTAGTGCTAAGGTATCTAAGATCTTAACTTTAAGATCCTCACCCCTTCCATCTTGCCAATATTCACGGCAAAACTTAATAAGTTGTTTAGGACTTAATCTACACTCATCCAATGATTTTACATATTCTGTGCACTTTAAAAAAAGCTCATCGTTTTTCATGATTTTTTGATCTGGCGATAACCAGGTTTTTACCCAGTCTTCAAAACTCATGATCCGAGGCGGGATGAATGCCTGAAGTTTTTGGGCGAGTAGGTATTCAAGAACAAGCCCGAGTCTTTTGTTCGGTAAAACCACCAAACACTCAGACAAAAGCCCATCGTTTGCCAAAGGTAAAAGCTGATCTGCTAATTCTTTAATCAGGAATTGGGAGTGGGGGATACGTAATTTTTTGGAAACTTCTTTGGAGACCATGTTAAAATAATCCTACCACTACAAAAATAAAACAAACCAAAGGAAACCTAACATTGCAGTCCATAAATACGCAAGCAACGGAGAGTTCAATGAGCAACAACAAACCTGGCAAGCCTAGTCGCCTGAAACGTATACTCGGATGGGCTTGGAAGGCAATGAAGTCTTATTTTATGGGTATAGGTGTCCTTGTAACACTTCTTTATTTTTTGTTTATTTTGAGTATTGGAAGTGGTTATAAAGCACCCACTGTTGATTTGCCATCTGGTGATTTTTGGCTGAAATATCAACTCAAAGGCGAGGTTTCAGATAGTCTAATCACTCAAAAAGACATGTTTTGGCAGCAAATCATGGGTGGCCCAAAGTCATACTATATAGATAGTATTCTTGTTTCATTAAGAAGGGCTAGTATCGACAAAAGGGTCAAGGGGATTTATCTTGATTTTTCGCTGACAAAAATTAGTTTGAACCAAGCGTTGAGAGTTCATCAAGCCATTGGGCGATTTAAAACCGCTAACCCAAACACGCCAATCTATTTTTATTGTAACAACCTAGATAATGCAAATCTGTTAGCTAGTTCCCATGCCACAAGGGTTGCTGTCCCTCCCGTATCAACCATTCTAATGCCGGGGCCTACCTTGGAGTTAACTTACTTTGGAGATATGGCTAAAAAACTCGGAGTTGGCTTTACTGTTTTTAAAACAGGACCTCACAAAGCTGTATTTGAACCTTATATTAAATCCTCTCCATCTACTGAAGTTAAAGCGGAGTATCAGAAAATTGAAAATGATATTCGAAACATGATGATTGAAGAAATCTCAAAAGCAAGAGGCGTTGAGATGGTAACAGTACAAGACTGGTTGGCAAAAAGTTTATTTAGCCTTGCCGAAGCCAAGACAAGAAAGATTGTTACTGATGTTATTTATCCCCACGAATTTGAAAATCAATTAGCATCGGAAATTTCTTTAGAGGCAGATGAAGAAATGGTTTCTTATGGAGACTACTTAAATGGAAGTAGTTCTGTAGAAGAAAGTAAGAAAAGCGAAACGGATGATGAGATAGCATATATTGAGGCCATTGGTACGATTTACGGTGACACCGCTGATTCTTCAAAAGAAGGCGAAGAAATCCGTCCGGTCCCATTGATTGAAAAGATCATTTGGGCAAAAGATACTGAATCTATAAAAGCGGTTGTGATGAGAATATCGAGTCCGGGAGGTTCTGCTCAAGCCAGTGAGCTTATCTGGAAACACCTTAAAGAACTCGCTGCAAAAAAACCACTCATTGTGAGTATGGGCCGAGTTGCTGCTTCAGGTGGTTACTACCTTGCAGCTCCTGCAAAAACAATCCTTGCAGAACCGACTACAATAACCGGCTCTATTGGTGTAACTGCACTCATACCAGATGCACAAAAACTCCAAGAAAAAATTGGAGTATACTTCCACTCTATTACTGGAAGTGAACGAAAAGACTTGCTCTCTCTTGGGAAAGCCCCAAATATTTCAGACATTGAAGCTCTTGACCTATCTATCCAAGAAACCTACGGCACGTTTTTAACAAGAGTGAGTGAAGGGCGTGGTATGGCGATGTCTGATGTAAAAGAAATAGCAGGCGGGCGTGTGTATACTGGAAGTGCCGCATTAAAAATCGGACTCGTAGACGCCATTGGTGATACTCAAGACGCATTTAGGTTAGCAAAAATTGAAGCAAAGCTAGACCCAGAAAAACTATATACCGTTGCCAGGTTCAAGGGTAAATCCATGTCACTCATAGAATGCGTCAAAAGCGGAAAGTTAGGAAAGTGTTTGGGCATTAGTGCTAAGAGCCCATTTGCGGTATGGCCTTCTGAAGTAAGCAGGTTTGTGGAGATTGCAAAACTTGTCAGCCATGATGGGAAGCACCCAATTCATTTGAGTTATTTACCAAGGTTTCGTCTTAAATAATTTGATTAATAGGTTTAGCTTGTCTACTAAATAATTTTGCTAAGCCCAAACAATATTAATGATACGAGGTTTTAAGCTGTGACTAAAAAAACACATCTGTTATTAGTTGTTTTTTTTCTTTTATGTTTTTCATGCAAAGTCAGAAAAAATAATAATGGCATATTTGATGACGAAACAACCCGCCCTCTAGTAGATGAGTCTGAAGACCTTAATTATTTAGATGAGTTTGAGTCAGCCGTTATTCGACCTGACGGTGACGATCCTCAAGAAATCATTGATTTTGCTAACAAACAAATTGAGAAATCAAAAACATCCGTTGTTCGCCTGAATAGCATAAGCTCAAAAATTGCTAGACTTCTAATGATTGGACACAATAAGGCTCTGCATAAATTCATGGATGAAACCGTTAAAAGCCTAGCTATCAAAGGAGATTCAAATCAATTCACCTACGAGTTTAACGGATCTCCAGCTCCAAATGCATACATGGAGGTTGGACGAGCCAATATGGGTATTAACGCTGGACTCATTGCTGTCTCTGAAAACCCTGCCCAATTTGCTTATGTGATTGCCCATGAAATGGCTCATAATAATCCAGAGCCATTAAAAGCTCTAAGCACAAACCCAGAGATCGAAAAAAAAATGGCCGAAATCGCTGGTTACAAAAATCTTAAGGCTTCCCATAGAGAAGAAATTCGTGCAGATCTATCAGCTATTGATCGGATGATTCATGCAGGGTTCAATCCATGGGAAGCATATAATATGATAAGAAACTTTGCAGAACTTTCTGCAGCAACTATGGAGAGTCTAGTTTTTGGTAGGATATATAAAAGAACTTTTAATAGTTCCTATGCAGCTTATTCCACACACCCGCCCCCAGAAATCAGACTAGCGGCTATGAAAGCATATATTGCATACAGAGGTTTTCGAGAAGATTTATCAGAAATCACAAAAGAAGAATCTAAGTTCAATATTTCCATGACTCTTTTACGTACACGCATGTTGCTTTATGCACTACCTATCGCTTCTAAGTGGAGCACAAAAATAGTTAGTTTTGTTGTTCTTTCGCAAGCAATTTTTGCTAGCAGTTTTGTGGACTTCGATGCTCTGTGGGGAATGATTGATGTTGACGAATCATTCAAAAAAACCGCCAGAGAGACTATAACAAAAACAGCTAAACTTGGGTTGTCAGCTTTTAAGTATATTGCGCTTTTAGGGTCTGCGTATTTGATTCGCAGTCTTATTAAACAAAATACACAATCAAATATAGAGTCTGTTGCTAGCTTAGAATTATATAAGCAAACTTTTGAAGCTCAATTGACGGCGATAAAAAACCTTGAACAAAATGACAACAACTATCAAAGAAACATTATTTTACTTGCGGATAAATTTCGTAATATTGCTCACTCATATCAATATAAATTTGGCTATATCAGTTCCTATGTTAAAAAATACCTACACAAATACGAAGGATTTGTTAAAAGTGCAGCAATCGAAGTTATAAAAGTTCAAGGAGAATTTAAAAACAGGACAGCATCGAGTGATGCAGAGTTTCTATCACATCTAAATGCTTGGAATAAATACATCTTTGAAGATCCTGATGCACTTAAAGCATATTGGCAGTATTTCCCGCCTAAATCGAACATATCTCTCGCTAAACTAATTGAATCGACAGACCCTAAGAACACAACACCTGAACAGATAAAACTAGCTCTCGACTATGGACAAAGAGACCTCAGTCAAGAAAACCCGAAAGACATTCTCGCCCTTTTAAACATATATGAATATAATAATACCTTACGAACTCAAGAGGCCGTATTTAAAATCCATTTCGAAGAAATATTAGATTACGCCTTTGTAAAAGAGGGAGCAACAAATGCAGAAGCTAAAACAGTGCTAGAATTAATAAAGTCTGTAAAAACATATAATTTCGAACAAGATGTTACTTTCAAAGAAAAAGTTTTTTGGGACCAACTTCTCTACAAATACGCTGAAAAAAGAAAGGACACTAGCAAAACTACAAACATTAGATTAGCAAGCCTACTCATAGGAGTGCCTATTACATCCGCACTTAAAAATTGGCATCAAGCGAATAAAACCAGAGTCAAACAAAATCGTTACTTCATAAATGAGTTAGAAAAACTATTCTCACAAGACCTCTCCAACCTTAACTCTTTAAGTAATTTCATTGATAATGAAATCCGATCAAATGGAGTTATTGTTGAACCAATCACTGAAAATATTCGCAACAAACTATTTGAGAACCCTCAATGGATCAAAACCATTGATGATATAGAAACCGTCTCAAATCTTGAAGAAGCTTGGACGAAACTAGAATTTAAAAAATTTAACGGAACGTCTATTGAAAGTCTTTTAATAAATCAAATCAATGAATTAAAAGAAAAAGCACCAGAAGTATGGAGCTACAATCTAATAAAAAGCACTGAGATGCAACAATATCTCGTCGAGAACCTAAAGAAGAACAATTCTTACCCCAATGACTTCAAAGAAAAATTCCGATTATGGAATTCCCTTACATCAAGAGGAGTCACAGTATTTACAGACGAAATCGTAAAAGAGCTATACGAACAAGCGAATCCTGCTGAGAGAAACGAGCTTCTTGTTGAAATTGAAAAAGGTAAGTCTTTTGATGACAACATTCGTTTTTTAATGCTTGAAGATAAAATCACAAATCTCAAGGAATTTACAGAACTAAAACAAAGTGAAGACGCTATTTACCGAAGAGGTAAATTATCTTCGATTATAAAATATCTCGAAAAAACATTACCCGACAGAGGAGCAACATATGTGAGGCTACTAGAAATGTTATCTCGTGAAATCAAGAGCACACCGTGGGAAGCTCGTCATATTCAGTCTAAAAAATTCATCACAACGGGGAAACATTCAGAGGATGCGGGAGTGAGAGCTCTATCTGCAGCATTTCGAGAAGTTAATTCTTGGAATCAAGCTGAACAATGGAAAACAATACTATTCTTAAGAGGACAAGGAGAGGCTCCAGAGAGTTTTAAAAAACTATTTCAAAGCACGGGCGTACTAAGAATCCGATATATTTTTCAATCCATGCCTGACTCCGTTAGAGCTGGCCTATTGGATACATTGCTCGACTCTCCTACTGGTTTACTACCAAAAATAAATATTCAAAGTGGCTACGCAACCAAGATTATAGACCATGTTTTTAAAGACGCATCAACTGAAGTCAAAAAAACCTCACAACAAATTCTAAAAGCCTTTTTAGTTTCTCTAGAGAAAACAGGTCAAAAACCACTTCAAACACTTGTTTTATCTTATGTTTTAGGTATGCCTCCAGGAGAGAAATCACCAGGGGAAGTTTTGAAAAGAGTGTTAGAAACCTTTGGCGGAACAGGAATTAAACTCGGACAGTTTTTAGCTGCCGCTCAAATTCTTCCAGAAGAAGAAACTAAACACTTAAGAGTTCTCAATGACGGAGCTAACCCACCGGAAAGAGACAAAATATATAAAGACATTGTTGAAGCCTCAGGGCATAAACTTAAAGATCTTCCTTGGAAAATAGACGAGTTACTTGGAGCTGCTTCTCAGAAATATGCTGTAAAGATACAGTCCGAAGATAGTTCTTTGAAAGTCCTTAAACTTCTACGGTTGGAAGCAGTTGCACACAAGGGAGCGGAATTTTCTCAGTTGGAAGCAATGGCAAATTACCTTGTAGATAATCACGGTGGAAAATACGGTGTATTTAGAAGTATCGTTTATGCTACAAAAAAAGCCGTTGACCGAGAACAAAATTTAGAGGATGAAGTAAAAAGAGCTGAGATAGCTAAAGCAAAAATCTATCAAGGAAAATCTGACAGCTCAGTACGCGTTGAAGTCCCCGCTGAAAAATTATTGTTTAAAAGAATCTCTGAGTCAGAGTTTGCTGCAGGCGTCTCCATTTTTAATGTCAAACAGCCAGCACGTGATGTACTAGTTAAAAAGATACTTAAAATTGAGTCTGAGATACTTTTTGGAGAAGTCAATAGCCCGGACGCTCTAATAATATTTGACCCAGATCGACACCCAGGAAATTACCGCATTAAAGTTAACCCAGAAAACAACCAGTCAACTCTATCACCTATTGACTTTGGCCAAGTAGTAGGTATTACCGGTGCCGAACGAGACAAAGTTTTTTCCTTATTCGCATTGGCACAAATCATAACCAAATCCGGAGCCAATAATTGGGGAGCTGAAAAAATCATTGAAATACTAGAGATTGACACTTCTACACAATCTAAATTAGCCAAAGCACTAAAAAAGTATTTCCCCGCAGAAACGGCTACAGAGATAACTGCATATTTTTCAGTTTTAGCAGCAGTGCATGATATTGGACAAACACAGTCTATTGTTTACTATGACTACTTAAGAGCAGTAATTCAATTAAACCAATATTCAGACATGCTTTCAAAGCCGCAAGAAAATTCTCCCAAAACTATTTTCACTAGATCGGTTGTAGATAAAGTGGACCGGCTAAAAAACAACATCCGCCTTACGCCTTGGGAAAAAGTAAAGTATGTTATTAAAAATGCGATAAATGGTGGTGGAGGAGACTGCAGCTCAATGAGAGAAATGCTCACACAATGACCAATGATTCCAGTAATAATTCAAAATTAAAATAATAAGCTCATGGATACAGTCTTCTGAGTATAATAAAGAAACGAATTAGCAAACAAAAGGAGTTTATAAAAAATGATCTTTAGAATAAAAGTGCTAATATTCTTTTGGCTACAGTTAACATCTTGCAACGATAACCTAAACAACTTAGAATTTGCAAGTACTGAGAATTCTCCCGCTCCTCAGATCGTATCACCAAGTCAACAAGCGACACCTACACTTGACCCCACGTTTAAACCTATACCAGTTCCAACCCCAACAAATTCCAATACGAATACCGTCAATGTCCAACAAACACCCGATTCAATAGATCCTCAACAAACCCCTGAATCAATAAATCCTCAACAAACTCCCGTTTCAATATTTGCAACAAAGCTTGAATCACTGTCGAAAGACAACCCATGCAATATTTTAGAAGCTGATTTTCCTGGAATCGTAATGATGGACATTTCTGAGCAGCTTCCTAACACCAATAGAGAATCTATTACCGGTTTGATGATTCGAGGATCTAGAAGAGATCTAAATATGACATGGAGTATTTTGCAGTCTGACTTTCCAAACTTAAGATTTATCCAACTTTCAGCTACTGGAACAAATAATAAGCTTCGTATAGAAACGGACTTAAACTCAACTGGGCTTATCGTAATTACTGGAACGGGACATAATAATAATTTTACGCTAAATTCAACTTTTTCGACATTTTTCCAATTGAGCGGGACGGGAGACACAACTTTTAATATCAATTTAGGCGAAACTGTAAACTCAAGTATTCAACCTTCCGCAGCTGTGTGCTCAACAGGAGACTCTAATAGTAATATTCATATAGTTTCTACCATTGAGTCGAATATAACCATTACTGGTAATGCAAAGGTAGAGTTAGACACAAATGGAACGATTGGAAGAGCGGGAGCACTGGGAGATAGTCGCTTAAATATTAAAGTCAATCATCCAGATAAATGTCCACTTAGTAAATCTCAAATTACCTGTTCTTAAACTTATCAATATAAAAACTGCTTTTCATATTGATTTATCCCTAGTATAAAAGCTCCATGAAAGAATTAGTTCAATTATTTTTTAGGCTAGGGATCTTCGCATTTGGTGGGCCAGCTGCCCATATTGCCATGATGCAAAGAGAAGTTGTAGAAAAGCGTGGCTGGATGACTCAAGATTACTTTCTTGACCTTATTGGAGCGACATCACTTATTCCCGGACCAAACTCAACGGAGATGGTCATGCACTGCGGCATGCATAAAAAGGGTTGGAGAGGTCTACTAGGAGCTGGTTTTTCTTTTATTTTTCCGGCGTGTCTCTTAACCGGCTTGCTTGCTTATGCTTATGTTGAAGCTATTGAGTTTTCACCCGAAACACTCAAATCCTACTTAACAGGCCTTTACCCTGCTGTTTTTCTGCTTATTGCCCTAGCTATCAAAAAACTTGGAAAAAAAGCGATTAAGAATTCATTACTAGGCGTTGTGACTGCATTTGTAGTCATACTATGCTTTTTTGGGTTTAGTGAGATCACCGCTTTATTTACGGGAGGCGTCACAGGATTTTGCATTATGAAATGGAAGCCTGCCAACAAGTTAAATAGCATAGAACCCTTAAGTATTTTTTTAGTATTTCTAAAAGTCGGGAGCGTCTTATTTGGTAGCGGGTACGTTCTGATTGCTTACATGCAAGATGAGTTCGTATCAAACCGTTCATGGATGACACTTCAGCAGCTTATGGATGCTATCGCTATAGGTCAACTGACACCAGGGCCTGTTTTGTCCACTGCCACCTTTGCAGGTTATGTCATGGGAGGTTTTTCTGGTGCTGTATGGGCAAGTGTCGGTATCTTTTTGCCTTCGTTTCTATTCGTGTACTTTTTACACCCTTTAATCCCTCGAATGCGTGCATCTAAAAATTTCAGTGTTTTTTTAAACTCCATAAACGCAAGTGCGATTGGCCTGATGGTCTACGTTTTGTTCCCAATGGGAAAAAACATAATAGCTTCTATACCCGCAGCCATCACCCTTGGCGTTATGTGTTTAATCGTTTGGAAAAAAAACAAGATAAGTTCAATTAAATTAGTCGCTTTAAGTTTCGGTGTTCATGCTTTTATATTTTATTTACTCGAAACCATAAAATAAACTCCATCAATCAAGTTTTCTGGTTTTAGCCCGGTTTGACACGATTAATAGATAATATTAAAATTGTTTCATGAAAAACTTTATTTATACATTTTTTTTAGCATTACTCTGCGTCATTGCATGCAAAAGCAGGCTTCAACAAAACACTATTCAAGATACAAAAGCCGCAGAAATCTACGAACCACCAAGCTTTGGAACAAAAGTTACCAAAGAAGAATACGTTGAGCTATGCAAGAAGTACGATGTTCCTATCCCAGATAAACCACTGTACGATCGATCTTTTTGGCAAAAAAAGACACTTTCAAACCCAACACTGCCGCATTATGGGGAGCTATCAAACAAAGCCACTTTATACCAACACCAAAACGAAGACTCATCAGGCTGCGTATATATTGTAGGAGAACAGCTATCACTCGACCCAAAAGAAAAACAAAAGAAATCTGGGACTATCTGTTGGGCTAAGAACGGCCATGCATGTTTTTGGGAACTTTCAGACATACCTGCTGAGAAAAACCCTGAAAAAGATGACTATTTTATTGTAACAAACCATGACGAAGTACATGCTTTTGGAGACAAACTTAAAGTAAGTTGCACCAGATGTCATATAGGAGACAATGTAACCATAGGGCACGGTAATAGTGGTCCTGCAGATAGCAACTTCAACAACCTGAGTGAAACTCCATTTAAAACTGCGATTGCTCCTGTAATATGGCCAAAAAACGAAAAAGGGTCCGATAAAATTCAATGTGCAGAAGGCTGCCACTCTATTCCAAAACCTGCATTATTATATTGTACGAATACTGCTTTAATGCTTAATAACGGCTTAATGACTGCTGAAGCACTGGGGATTGTGGGTGACGCAAAACCGACAGAAGAGGAGTGTGCTCCTTTTATCGAGCTCACCAAAGAATGTATGGAGATATGGAATAAGCAACCTTCTAATCAGTTCGAAGAAGCAGTAAAGTACGGTGGATGCAAAGCATTTTTACCAAAAGAAACAGAAGATTCAAAAAGCGATGAACATAAACACCAAAACCAGGGCAGCCCTTACTTTACATGCAATGCACCACCAGTTCATTACTGTAACCCAACTCACGGATGCTTTGATATTTTACACCCGAGCTGTTCTCAGCAACCTTAATCTTACGGCATTTCCAATGACTTCAAATCAACAGATGGCTCTACAGACAATGCTTCATCATCTACTGCGATATGAACTAATTTGTGGACCGTACCTGCTGAAATTTCTAAGGTTTCAGCAATTTTTTTCATAGACATACCTCCAGAACGCAGCTCCAAGACTTTGCTTCGCTTTTCTGTTGATATCTTAGGCGGTGCACCAAGCCGCACCCCTCGCTTTTTGGCAGCCTCTAATCCTGCACGTACTCTCGCAACAATCGTCTCGCGTTCTATCTCAGCTATTTCTGCAAACGCAGCTAAAAGAGTTCTCCTGAAGGGGTTGTCGTGACCTAGGTTCAATACAGGTTGTGTTACCGACACAAACCCAACACCGTATTGATCTAATTCCAATATGGTTTTGATAGCCATGTTTGCATCACGACTAAACCTATCCAACCTATAAACCACAATGGTATCTATCTTCTTGGTTGTCACCAAAGCCATCATCTTATGAAACGCAGGCCGCTGAGTGTTTTTACCGGAATAACCTTCTTCCTCAAAAACCGTGATTTTTTCTGGTTGGTCTTTTTGTTCTTCTAAGAACCTCTCTACTGCAATCCTCTGACTCGATAAATCTTGTTTATCGGTTGATACTCGGTAGTAGATTGCTATTTTTTTCATGGGTTTTATCCCCCTTTTTTTGGTGTAAATTCGCTACGTTTTTCTGTCTATTTTTTAATCAGATATTGAATTAGCCTATATGTTGTTCAATAAACCCTTATGAATATCATAACATGTTGATATTACTATGTAAACAGGTGTTTTGAGGTTCGTTCATTATACACTTGTTTAGTGAATGCTGTACTCGAATATATGCGTTTTTATGCTGAAAGTGCGTTTATTTGCTTCTCGCAATCAAACACACAGTTTTAATTTTGTTGTTGTTGATTAAATTTATTTAGCCACCAGCTGTTTTGCTGTTGTTGCTTTATAAAAACAAAGAAAAATCACTCGTATGAATGAAAATAAAACAAAAAAAATGATAAAATAACGTCGATGAAATGGAACACAAAAAAACTACCCATAAAAACAAAAACAACGATGAATGAAGCCATCGAATTATGCAAAGAAATGAGCGAATTTGGCCATGGATCAAGGCTTGTAGGCGGATGTGTAAGAGACCTCCTCATGGAGGTTGCACCAAAAGACTTTGACATCGCAACCCAAGCAACCCCAGACGAAGTCTGCTCTTTTTTTAAACAAAAAAACAAAGTCATCCCAACAGGGATCTCTCACGGAACAGTGACTGTTATCGGCAAATTTAGCCAATATGAATTCACTTCACTGCGAACAGATAAAGAAACAGACGGAAGACATGCTGTCGTTGAGTTTGGAGACAGCTTTGAAGTTGATAGCTCAAGGCGTGACTTCACCATAAACGCTCTATCCATGGATATCGGCGGAGAAATACACGATTATCACGGCGGCATGAGCGACATACAATCTCACACCTTAAAGTTTGTAGGAAAACCACAAACCAGAATCCACGAGGACTACTTAAGAATTCTTAGGTTTTTTCGTTTTTGGGGACAAACAGGGTTTGAGCCAGAAGCCAACTCATTAAAAGCTTGTGACTTACTACTACCAGAAAGCACCAATGTTTCCTCAGAGCGGATAACGGACGAAACCCTCAAACTTCTTGGCTCTCAGTATTCAAAGGGTGCTATTTCGCACCTGCTTCAAACAAAAGGCTGGCAAAAAATAACAAATACAAAACCTCTTATTGTAGCTAAGGATTTAGACTGGGTGTTGAAATGCTCTAATCGAGATCAAATGAAACTATTATGGATGATCCAAGGCGTTGATACAGGCCGGCTCAAGCTAAGCAAAAAACAATTAAATACATTAGCTTCTCTAGAACGCTTTCACATACTTCCAAAACAAGGATGGGAAGACCAAGCACAGAAACTACTTTTTGCAGAAAAAACGGAAGCCCAAACAGACCAGCCTTTTCCTGATTATTACGGTGAGTTTTGGAGTGATTACAATCTACACAAAAAGACGTACCAAAACTCCGTCACGACAGAGCTTGTTTTGACCGATAGGCAAAAAGGGCACCTTCGACGCACAAAACCGCCCAAGAATGGTCATAAAATTATGCAAGAAACTGGATTAAAGGGAAACAAACTAGGCAAAGCTGTTGAGGCCCATAGGGTGGATTATCTAAACGAAAAAATCTCCCCATAAGTTGCATATGAAGAGACCTTGAACCCAGCAGCCATCATCTGACTACTAGGCGTAGAGCTTATCATCATTACTTATGGTTATGACCGCGGTGTTTCTTTTTCATCATCATTTCTTTTTCTTTCATATCTATAAAACCATCTTTGTTAGCGTCCATCATATTGAATTTACCACCATGCATGCTATCAAATTCTTTTTTTGATACTTTACCATCTTTATTTACATCCAATTTTTCCCATTTATGATGATGCTTTCCTTTATGGTGACTACCATGCTTACAGGTATGGTGACCGCCATGGGTACAAGCAGCAGCAAAAGAAACAAGTGCAATAGCCGTGAATAGTGTTTTCATATCAAGATCCTTATTTTGATTTAAGTAAGACTAATCATAACATGAATTATTTCAATAAATGCAGAAGAAGAGGGAGACCCCAAAAGCATTGTCAAAAAAGAGGTTCAAAAATCAGCAGAAAAACTTGACAGATATTTAATCAAATTTAAAAATGCATTCGAACTAGGTAAACCTTACACAAAAACACAAAAGAACTCATAATGACTAGGGATTTGCATAATTTACCCAACCCACAAGCATCAAGCAGTAAAAAAGAAGCCATCATGAACATGAGAAAGATTAACCGATAATTCAGCACTATCATTAGCTCTTTAGTTAAAGAAAACTATAAAGAACTAGAGAAGAAATTTGATCAATTTAGAGATTTCTTTTTTCAACTAGAAGACATCACGGAATTAAAATCTAAATTTGAAGCCTTTTCTCAACTACAAATGCTCTTTGAGAGCATGAAAAAAGAATTACCTGATGGCTCAGAGCTCTTGAAAATGATTCCTGAAAACCTCAAAACTCAAGACATAGGCACACCAGCCATGGATGGTAGAATTGCAATTATTGCAGATGAACTTCGAAACCTGAAAGATGGACTACATAACTTAACGGAAACTCAAATCACTATCAAAGAAAAAATAACAGCTCAACTAAAAGACTTCTGGGAGAGGGTAGGCTCTAACAGGTTAGAAAATTGGTACGTAAATATTAAAGACTTATACGACGCCTTTAAACAAGTTGTGAGTTTTGCAAAATAGAAAAACCCTTTAACAGGTTTTTTGAACACCATAAATTTTATTTCTTATTTAATAACTTTAATGATTACTTACCTGATCTTCCTGATTATGAGCTTCTTGATATTTCTTGATTAAAGAAGCAATTGAGTACCCTTCTTCTTTTGCAACCTTGGACCTGGGCAACCTAGAGTCTGGATAGTCGATTTTATAAAGCAAACTTCCATATGTTCTCCATATTTGACGCAAACTATATGAATTAACAGACCCTTCTAATTTCACTGTTTCAGCAAGCTGCGTTTGGGTTGTTGTTAACTTACCTCTATCGCCCTGAAACTTTTCATCCACAAAATGATCAATCAACTTGACTGCGTCTTTTAATTTATCTATTTTGAAAAGCATAACACCTTTAGATTTTCGGTACTTGTCAATCACAGAAGAACGAGAATACCCTTTTTGTTGTATTGTTTCACTTTGAGTCAAGTTAGATTTTGGATTATCTTTTTTATATAATAGTACAGCATAAAGCCTTAAAACTTGTCTTATTGAATACGTGTTAGCATAACCATCTAACTTCACAGTTGTATCACGCTGATTAGGAGAAGTTGACAATTTGCTTCTATCTCCGTCAAATTCTTCATCTACAAAATGATCAATCAGCTTGACTACATCTTCTAGCGTATTTATCCTATAAAGCGTATCTCCTTTCGACTCACGGTACTTTTCAATCACAGAAGAAAGGGAATACCCTTCTTCTTGTAATATTTCACCTAGACTCAAGTTAGAGTTTGGATGGTCTTTTTTATATAGTACGCTCGAATAATTTCTAGATATTTGACTTAAACTATATGAATTTTCAAATTTATCTATTTTTACAAGTTTATTAAGTTGATCTCTAGACATTGACAGTTTATTTCTATCCCTACCAAGTTCTTCATCCACAAAAGAATCTATTAGCTCAGTAAGTTGATCTAAACTAAACCCACTAAGTATATGTCTTTTAGCCTTATAAGTTTTTTTAACAGCATCTACTTCATTGGAAGAAAGTAAGTTTGAAGTCACTCCACTCAGCTCACTTGTAAATAAAGAGTGTCTTTTAATAAACCCTCTTAAAGATGTAGCTTTAACCTGAAGATTATCAGCAAGCTCTTTAAGCGAGTCTGTCCAGTGGTCTGTAATGTATTCACTAGCTTTTTCAACCACCAGTTTACCGTTTTTCTTTACGGCACCGTAGCCAGCAATACTGTGATTAGACAAAAGCTTTGCAGAGTTTTTATCTACAAGACCTTCCTTAGAAAGCTTGGCAGCGATAGCCGCCATAGTTCTACGGTCTTTGTCGTTTGGTCCGTGGTTAAAAAATAAATTAAACGCTTTAGTGATTTCAGCGTAGCTTTGAGCCACACCTTTGAACTGGTTTGACAACTCATAAAGCTTTTGGGTCTCTTGATCACTCCATTTTCTCGCTCGGCTGTGCTTTCCAGTGTAGTGAAGATAAAAATCAAGGGCTTCAAAACCAATCTCAAACTCAACAGCAAGCTTTTCCATTAAAGGTAGTGTTAAATCACCAATGCTAGAGAGTTCCTTTGATAGTAGCTGAATACTTCCGTCTTCAAGCCTTCTATAAACACGCCCAAAAACCTCATCAATAGAAACCTTAAGATCACTAAGCTCTTTTCTCACCTGGAAATCATTCATACCAAGCTCTCTTGCTATCTGAGGAACACTCTTATGGGTAATTTGATTTAAATAATAAAAATACCTAGACTCGGCAGAATCTTTTTTTGGATTAGATATTCTACGGGCCCGGATGTACTCAATCACCCTCGGCCAAAGCACTTCTTTTTCACCTGCAAAACTAACATCGTCAAAAAGATAAATTGCAAAATAAAGCTCAATATCTTTAATGAGCTTTTCACTAACACCACGCTCACCCGCAATGGTACTTCGAAATAAATCACGCTGTTCGGGGGGATGCTCACGCATCATATCAAAAACATCATCTTCTAGTGAGTCTACAAAATCTTTAGCATTAACCACCGTGGCAA
The DNA here is from genome assembly GCA_023301465.1 of Oligoflexales bacterium. Taxonomy (GTDB): domain Bacteria; phylum Bdellovibrionota_B; class Oligoflexia; order Oligoflexales; family JALZUQ01; genus JALZUQ01. The sequence continues at coordinate 460 of JALZUQ010000009.1, read as the reverse complement.
ATACCGCAAGATTCGACGGACTACCTGCAAGCTCGTGTGGTCTGGAAGTCTGACTAGCAGAAGTAATTTCTTCTATGTAGCTGGCGTGTAGAAGTGATGGGTGCCTAAACACATCGCGGCACTTAAAGTCTGCTCGGGAAGCAGCAGAAATAAACATAAACACTAGCAATAAAGTGTTTCTAATGTTTTTAAAAAACAACATCTTTAATATACCTTGAATAAACATAAAGAAAGATTTAAAATACTATGAAATTAACTTAAAAACAATAGATTAATATCATCTTTTTAATATTGCATGGTGTTGTCTGAAAGCACCATGCATTATAGTTCAATAGTATTAGTGTGTTATGGGAAATGCAGGTACTTTAATACCTATAGACTGCTTATCTAGTCACTTACAGTGCCCCCCTAATTGCAGATAATGAATTCTTGAAGCTTTGTCGATGTTTTAAACAAAAAA
>JALZUQ010000008.1 GCA_023301465.1 Oligoflexales bacterium | reverse complement strand
TAATGAACAGGCTCCTCATTCTGCACTTGATATGATGAGCCCAACGGAGTACTACAAAATTAACTTAAACAAGGTAGCCTAAACAGGGGTCCACTCCAGTTTTTAAGGTATACATGTTGTATTGTTGCGTAGCACTTGTCGCTAGAATACTGATAATTGAGACAACAATCATTAATTCAACTAAAGACAAACCAGCTTGCGTGGAGTTGCTTTCGTTAGCAGGTTTTAGTGTTTCTTGGAGAAAATTTAAAAATAATTTTTTCATACTCACTCACATACCTATTATTTGTCATGCACGGTCATTTTATTAAGCATTAAAGCTTCACGTATTATATGAATCGGAAAACAAGAGTGAATCTTTATACTAAATTGTCATTTAGGAGGTTTATGCCAATAAGCATAATAAAATCATAAAGATAACTCTTATGAGAGTCTCTCGTTTTTATTAAGTTTAATTGTGGCTCTTCTCGTTTGATGGTGGGTTATTGTCTTAGTAGTGTAACGATATGGTCGGGGTGACAGGATTCGAACCTGCGACCTCATGCTCCCAAAGCACGCGCGCTACCAACTGCGCTACACCCCGAATATCATTGGGAATCGATTATAGTCTAGCTTATGTCTAGCAAGCAAGATAATTCTCCTTGCTTGATTAACTAAATATCAAATAGATTGCATCTGATATGAAAAAGGACAATAAAGTTGGATAACTGGCTAGATCACGTGACATTGACTGAGGATGGGTCACCCACCTTAAATCACCCTGAGCATCAACAATGGTTCCATTCTAAGGCAGGTGCTGAGACGGAGGCGAAGAGTCTTTATATTGATGCTAGTGGGGTTCTGGAGTCTTTCTCAGGTAAAGACTTGCATATTGCAGATGTTGGGCTAGGCCTTGGCTATAATATGATTGCTACTGTTGAGGCTTGGTTGAATGACCCTCATTCAAAAAAATTAAAAATAACTAGTTTTGAGTATGATGAGTCTCTTTGGAAAACGATTCAAATCCCTGAAACAAAGCTGACAAAAATGTACCCAAGCTTTTGGTTTGAGGTGTGTGACTCCAAAAAATTACGGCACCCAAACGGGAGTGCTTTCGACTGGGAGCTTATTCTAGGTGATTTGACTGAGTTTGATCTTACATCACTTTCTGGTTTTGATTTCGTTTGGCATGATCCATTTTCACCGGACGTCAATGAAGGTCTTTGGACAAAAGATTTTTTTACAAAATTAAATGCAGTTGTGGTGAGTGATGGAATCTTAATGACATATAGCGTTAGGCGAAGTGTCAGAGATAACCTGATGGCCTCAGGGTTTGATGTCATAAAAATCCCAACGACAACCATGAAGAAAAACTGGCTAAAAGCTAAAAAGTTATAAAAACCTCAAAATAGATAACTTATTCACTCGTATGAAGCACCGATACAGGTTTGATCTAGTACGAGGAAATCATGGTAGAAAAACGGTCTCAAAATCTGTTTAATGACCCATCTAAAGTGGATATGCAAAAAGCATCTGTTCGCTTGTCGCAATCTATTGTTTATTATGATGAGCCCTCTCAAACATTTTATGCGACTTTAGATAGGCTTTGTTTTCAATCTGGAATTGAAATCATTCAAACGGTACTTGAAGCACAAGGTTTTTCACAAAATTTTGAAAATATGATTTCTTGCTTAGAAACGCTTCATATCGGAGTTTATTCTGAGTCTGCAAAAATTCAACCTAACCAAGATATTTCAAAAATCAAACAATATAATCACGTTTTAAGTTTCAAAACTCCTTCAAAATCTAGAAGTGGCTCTTTGATTTCTGAGTTTTATGAAGAAATTCAAAAATATGAGTTTGAACTACAAACACTTAGAGAACAAGTTGATAAGGGTAATAAAAACCCAAAAGATAAGAATGAACTAAAAGCTGAAGGAACATTAAGCGAGCTCAGTAAAGAAAACGCATACCTTCATTCAGAAATAAAAAAACTTCGCAAGCAAGTAAACGAACTACAAAGAGAAGAAATTCATAGTGGTTCACAAGCTGGTGATGATGTGCCTGATGGGGTGCGGGTTGCTTCTGTGAGTTCTATTTCTAGAAAACAACGGGTTGTAACCATGAAGTCTGACAGGCAAAGTCTCAATGTCCCTTTTCAAGCATTTGATGTGCTTCCTACCCATGGAGATGAATGTTTAGTTTGGGTCGATGGTCATAACACTTACCACGCTATAACTCTCGTGCCCAATAAAGCAAAAATAGTCGACAAGTATATTGCGGATGTTCTTTCAAGAGAAGGTGAACAAATAAAAATTAGGTTGCCTCACCGTGAAGAACTTGTATTGCAGTTTGATGAAAAATTATTACAAGGTTGTCAAAGAGGTTCGCAAGTTATTGTGTTTTTTAGAGGAGATATTCTCTACCGCTTAGATACTCTAACTGACGCACAAAGTGGTGAGCCACTAGAAATTATATTAAGTGAAATGATTACTGAACAACTAAATTCAGACTCATCTCGAAATAACTTTAATCATAATAAGAAACAAAAAAAGGAAGCGGCATAAATATGGACGGTTTAAAGCAAAGTAAATATTTACATGTGACCAGAAAGCGTTTTGATCCTCTTTCGATTATTGCAAGTGTACTGATCATGATTGGTGTTGCATACGCACTTTCAACAGGTAAAAGCATAAATAGTCTGATTGATCCACAAGGCCTAATCATTGTTGTTGGTGGAACTCTGGCAAGTATTTTATTCCAATTTGATATTTGGAATATTTTGAGTACCTGTAAGTTACTTGTTTTTTCAATGAGAGGGATTCCTGAAAAAAAACTAATGAAAGATCAAAGTGATTTAGATAAAGCCGTTATCGGTGGTTACTTTATGTCTGATATTAGAACCGGTGAAAAACTCAACGGTGATCTTCTTAACGATATCGTTTATATGAGTCATCAAGGCCTACTATTTGATGAAATTGATACATTAATCACAGCAAGAGTGAAGGATGAACTTTATCAAAGAAACACATCTGTGATGCTTTTAGAAAAAGCGGCTAATATAGCACCTGCACTTGGTTTGTTCGGAACCGTGATTGGGCTTATTGGTGTTTTAAAGGGGCTTAGTAATCCAGCAGCGATTGGTCCTTCCATGTCACTAGCACTCATAACAACTGCTTATGGTGCAGGGTTAGCTTCATTGTTTTTTAATCCACTTGCCGGAAGGTTAGAGCATCACAATGAAGTTTATGTCGAGTTTCATAGACAAATACTAAGTAAGACGCGAGTTCTACTGTTACGTGAAGAAAGAAGTATGGATCACCAAAAAATTATGGAGAACGATGCAGCGTGAAGATTGAATCTTTAACAAAAAAATCAAAAGATAAAGACTTAGGTAGTTTTTATTTGAGCTTTAGTGATCTTATGGTGATCCTGTGTACATTTTTTGTTATGCTACTCAGTTTGTCAGAAGTGAAGCTAGGTGCTTTTGATCGTTTAAAGACAGGATTTACGGGTTCAACAAAAGGCACACTTACAGAGCTTGCTAATGATTTGACGATGTTGAGTAGAGATAACTCTGATGTGTCGGTTGAGATGGCTGACGATGGTGTCCGAGTTAACTTAAAAACAGCGGCTTTGTTTGAGAGCGGTTCTTCTATTTTAAAAAAAGGTGGTTTAAGAAGATTTCGCACAGTTTTCGAGCGTTTGCAAGATAGTACATATAGTCTTGATGTTGAGGGACACTCTGATGATGTGCCTTTATATAAAATAAAAAATAAAGAGCTCACCACGAATTGGTCTTTGAGTGGCAAGAGAGCAAGCAGTGTTGTGAATTACTTGTTGGATAAGGGGTTTGGAGAAGGTCGTTTGCGAATCGTTGGGTACGCAAGTACAAAACCTTATATAGAGATAGAAGGTAAAAGAGGAGCTGAGCTTTTAAAAGCTAGAGCATTAAATAGACGTGTTTCAATTTTGGTGAAGTGATGGCAATTGTAGATAAAATTAAAAATAATAATATTCGTCAAGGCATTACGGCAAAGCATGATCGCTTTCACAAGTTTAGATTGCGAGTAACAGCAGATTCTCATGGTTTTGATACTTATAATTTAGAAAACATTGGACGTAAAGAGTCGTTGATCATACCTAGGTTTTTATATGATCGTTTTCGTGCAAAACTTCGTGTGTTGCACAGAGATGATATTTCTAAACAATCACAAAAAGAAATTAACGAAAAAGTCACTTTTAAAACAGATGAGTTTTATTTAGTTAAATCTGCAAAGGCCGGCGTTTCCGATATTGAGGTGGAATACTGCGGTACAGATACAAAGTATAAAGGTGGGTTAACCATTTCATCTGAAGCTTTGCCTGTTTTACTAAAACTTTTATATTCCCCAGAAGTGAAACACCCAAATGATTCTTTGGATAAAATTATTGCGTACCATAAATTGTTTCAGCTTAGTTTTGTAGAAGGCTCAAATAGTATTAATTCTGATTTGCAGCTGAGAAAAGATGTTCTATGTCAAGTGGAGCAGTATAATCCTGTTTTAAAATCTACAGATTTAAAAGTTAAAAAGAGAAAACAAAAGTACTCAACAGGACGAAGACCCACCGAACCAAAAGAAAAAGACGGCGAAGAAACAAAAGAGAAAATGTTTAAACCCCGTCTTGGGGAACGTTTTGCTTCTGAAGGGTACCGAGTAGATTATCAATCATTGTTTTCACGTGGTAGTGATCAACGGAGCATAAAAGCACCTCAGGGAGCAAAAAAATCAGATGAGTTTGGTAGGTCTAGTGCCTCGTTTCCAATTCCATTAATGTCTTCTGATGTGAAGTCTATGGCGCAGGTTCCGTTTCGATGTGAATTTACATTAGACGATATCAAAGATATGCGTAAGATTTTTCTAGAAGATCATCAAAGTGAATTTTTTATTGGTTTCGAAGTCATTGATGCTATTTTCAAAAAAAATGGCAAACTTAAAACTTTTCGGTTTCCTCTTTATTACGTTAAGGTTGAGTTAACTGAATCTGGGCGTATGGTATTTCTTAACCCAACTGATAATAACCGAGTTTATTTAAATCACTTAGCTCTTGCAAATTTAGTAGAGAGTTTTAGTGGATCCCAAGCATCATCCAGTAATATTGATAAGTTTTTTAAAGCTCTGAGTAATCAAAAATTTGAAGTAGAAGAAACTTTTTCGAGAGTTTATTTGTCTAGGCATCTTCCTGCATCGGAGTCTATCTTTACGAGGGTAAGAGAGATACTTCTTGGTTTTCCTGGGGAAAATGGCAAAGGTGGATTGCTTTCAGATCTTAAACTGAGTGGAATTGAAGCTGATTTAGATAGTGTTTATTTGTATAAAGCTTCAAAGTCTTTGTCTGTGGTCAATAAAGCAATTGATATGGATTTAGATCAGATTCAAAAAAATGCATATGAAAGACCAAATAAATTTTATGGGTCTCTTCTAGGAAAGTTTTTAACCCCCGAAGTTGAAACTCATCATGAAGACAAAAAACGCTTTTGCGACGTGCCTTGGGTGCCGGGTGCTTTACCAAAAAGCACTGCCTCTCTTGTTGGAAAACTAAATGATAATGATTTGGTGCTTTTAGAAGGGCCTCCAGGAACCGGTAAAACCTTTACTATTATGAATTTAGTCATCCATAGTATATGCACAGGTAAACGTTTATTGGTAGTAAGTGATCAACAAGCGGCGATTAGTGCCCTTACTGAAAAGATGCTGGAATACTATATTAGTGACGACGAGAGCGAAGCGTCTATGAACTCTAAAAAGGGTCTCTGGAAGCGTGCGGTTAAGGTTGTAAGTCAGATACCAGAAGATGTAGGTTCTTTGAGTAAATGGACAAGAAATCTCCAAAGTGATCTAGCATTAAATGAAGATTTTAATGACTATGACGATAAGATAAAAGTTCCCTATAAAAAATTAATGCGAGATATTGACGAACAAATTTCCTTTCTTAAGAAAGCCATGAATCAACTGGTTCACAAAAAGAAGTTTTCAGATGATAGCACCGTTCAAAAACTAAGCCCAAAAAGAAAACATGCAACAACTGTGGATGAAATTGCAGCTCTGGTAGAATTTTTAAGGTTTATGGGGAATGGTATTGAAAAATCTGACCCGAAGTATCGTGAAGTGATCAACGTGCGGAAAGTCCTAAAGTTATTTATGGATGATCGTGAGCAGATGATTCACGAAAACTATCAGTATGTATATGACGTGGTGGACCCAAGTGCTGATACACCATTTCTTTGTGAACAAGCAATGATGGCAGTGCAGCGTTTGTTAAAGTCTCCGCCAAAATCTGTGGTAGCATTGAGAGCATGGAAAGAATCATATCCTGAAAACCCTGTGGTTGAGGCTTTAGCTCCCATGTTGTTTCCTCGAATGACGGATGAACATAAGCAGTCAAAGCCTGCAAGATGGGCGAGATGGTTGAGATTAACCTTGCGTTACCCATCAAAAAATAAAATTAAAACTATCTATAAGTTTCTTGTGAACTTTATGAAATTACAAGCAGCAAAATCACATATCAACGAGCATGTTTATCGTCAATTGATATTGATTCACGGTGGAATTAAAAACATACACAAAGAATCTGTGCCTCTAGCATATGAGATTTGCAAGTTTACAACAGAAGTAAGCCTGAACAGAAACTCTGATGCATTATTGTCGGTTGATTATTCTGTTCAAGCATTGTTGGAAAAAATTGAAAAACTCATGAAAGAACGTGATCAATTGATTCGAAAACGTTTCCAACATCAGCTTGAAAAGTTTGAGCGTAATGCTTATCAAAAATCAGAAAATAGCAATACAAGTGGAGCAACAAAAATTGCTGCAGCTCTTGAAACTATTGCAAATAAAGATAAGGCGGATTTTGATACTGCAAGTATTGAGGATGTTCGTCAATCTGCTGGTGGTGCATTTCCAGTTTGGTTTTGTAGAAAACAGGTAGTTCCATTTTTATTTCCATGTGCTGAAAGGCAATTTGATCTCGTCATTGTAGATGAAGCAACTCAGTGTAAAGTAGATGATGCAATACCACTGCTTTATAGAGCCAAAAAACTTTTGGTCGTTGGTGATGACAAGCAGACGGTTCTCTCAAAGAACTCGGTGATTGATGATTATCTTTTTGGAGAGTTTAATCTCGAAGAACACCTGCGTGCAACTCAAGCTCGAGGGCTCAAAGGTGGTGGTAGTCATATCTTTGGTCTTGTGAAAGCAATCAAAGAAGCTTCAGTGATGTTGGATGAGCACTACCGGTGTCCTCCAGATATTATTCAATACTCAAATAAGTACGTTTACGGGAGTGGTTTAAAGACTATGAAATGGTCGCCCAAGGGCAGCAAGAGCTCTGTGATGGTGGACTACTCAGAAAAATCTGCAACATCAAATATCAGGGTTCAGTCTGGTAAATACAAAGGTCTTGAAACTCAGATGTTAGATCGCTTCTTGGAGTATGTGGCTATCGAGATTAAGAAAATTGAAAAAGAAACTGGTTCTAAAATTGACGTAGAAAAAGATGTAGCTCTTTGTTACTTCCTGCTCAAAAACCAAGTCTACTTTGAAGATAAAAAAGGTGATTTTTTGATGAAGCTCCGTCGCGGTGATGATGTTTTAAATGGTGCCGGAGCTGCACTTCAAGGTAAAGAAAGAGACTATATCTTTTATTTCTGGGATATTAGCCGAGGCAATATGATGGCTTTTACTCAGGGTGATGACCCCGATAAAAGAAAAGGTGAATTGAATGTACTAATGAGTCGTCCAAAAAAACGAGCATATCATTATCTTCACAAAAATTTTGAAAAACTAGACCATAGACGTGCCTCTATTACTGACTACCTGTGGAAGACATATCACGCTGGTTTAGAGTCTGGAGAAAACAAAAAATTCATCAAGAGAACACAGAGCCCTTCTGATAATTTTGTGCCTTGGAGAAGGTCTAGTGGAGAGTTGATGCACAAAGTTTTAGAGTACATGCTAGATCACCAAGTTTCTGGATCTCAGTCCATGGACTGTCAGTACAGTGTTATTGTAGGTTCACCTAAGTTTAAGGTGGATTTGATGATTGCACCAAAGGGAGCTAGTAGTGATTCATTAGCTCTTATTGATCTGAGTAGTTTTGTGAGTGAAAAAGACCCTGCAAGTGAGATAGTAGATTATTATTTTCAACTAAAAAGATCTACTCCGGGGATTGATCCGATGTTTATATTCTTGCATGAATTAGCTGATGAACGCTCTGAAGCATTTAAACGATTAAAAGAAACGATTAAACTTCAAAAACTCAAAAAAACGGCTTAATGCTCAACTTTTACAATAAAAAAGGGCTCATCATAGTGAGCCCTTTTTTATTTTTGTAGCAATCGGTATTACTTTGATTTTCTACTGCTTTTTTTCTTAACTTTTTTCGTTTTTGACTTAGTTGTTTTTTTCTTTGACTTGATGTTTTTTGCAATTTTCTTGGATTTAGATTTTTTAGAGATTTTTTTAGATTTGCTCTTTGTTTTGCTGGCATGTTTCTTGCCAGCTTTACGACAAAAACCAGATACTTTTGTACGGTCTTTCTTTTGGTAGCTTTTAACCCAAGAGCATGTTGTGCTGGTTTTGCAGCTAGTTATTGATTTTCCTTTGCAAACTTTTGCGGATGCTTGAGTTGTCCATGCAAACGCAAGAAACATGAGGCTAAGTGTGATGTATTTCATAGTCGTGTACCCTTCATTGAAGTAAAAATTAAGTTTTGCCTCATCCTACAAAATCATGACCTACCAATGCAAGAATTTAAATAAAGATATCCTGCAATGTATGAATTTGAGTTGTTTGTTAGTTAGAGTGCCTGTTTAAAGATCTTTGTTTTTGGGATGGTGATCCAGCGTTTAGATATTTTTGTGCGTTTATATATCAAGTCTGAGTTTTTTATATTTGGTTCTTTAAGCTTGATCGTTGGTATTTTAATGGTAAGACTTCTTTTGCTGAGAGGTTTTTCACCTTTATTATTTCCTAACCAGAGGCCGATAATCTCTGTCTGACCAAGAGAAACGAGCCAGCGATTTATCTTGTCTGGGCTCACAACATCGAAACTCCAATTTCTTTTTGAGATATCTTGGAAAACAAAATGTAGTATTTGGTAAGTTGCCGACGGCTCTACTTTAGGTGATCTCTTCGCCGTTTCAAGGTTGCCATGGTTTTGATTAAAGATACGGTTCATGGAATTGATGACATCATACAAGCTAGCGACGGTTTTTCCGTCCATGAAATTTGCGGCATCTGCCGGAACTTCGAGGCCAAATTTTTCACACCACCTTTTGAATATTCCATAACCTGTAATGCTGATAATTCCAGATAGAGCCCAAAGATCTTTCTTTTGTTGGAGTATCTCTAAAAGAGTTAGAGGTGTTGGGAGTTTTGTGAGTATGGTGTCAAGTTGGATCCCATTTTCTAATGCAAAGGCTACTAAGAAAAAACGGCTAAGATCGCCAATAGCTCTTTTGGTGTTGAGAGCTCGGTTGTAGGAAGACTTTACATAAGATTTACCACCAGCAAGTGCCTTGATAGTGTGATCACTAGGGTGGGAGATAATTCCAGCAAATTCTTCGTCACTTAGTAGTCTTGCCTTATCTAATGCGTGTGAAATTCTCCATTGTGCTTTACTGGAAAAGTTCGTTTGGATGTCTCTTTTATTAGAGGGCTTTGTGTTTGCTTTTACCATGTCCAAAAAGTATCGTCTCGTGCTTTGGGTCATAGGAAGGCGTGAGGCAATTTTTGGAAATTCATTTAAGCAAAGTTCACGATGGTAGCTTTTAATGACGCCTCGTTTGTAGAGCATCTCGATGTGTTGATGATAAACTTTTTTTGCAAGTTCAGGATTAATGTGTGGTGCGTATTTGCTCGGAGCTTTGATGATTGCTGCAAGTAATATTGCTTCATTTAATCTAACTTGGCGAGGTGTCTTTCGAAAGTAGTTTTTGGTAGCCATGTTAATGCCGTAAGAACCACGTCCAAAATATATTTCATTGAGGTAATAAGTAAGAATTTCATCTTTTGAAAAAAGTATTTCTAACTTTATGGCACTCATCATTTCTTTGAGTTTGCGAGAAATCGTTTTTTGCCTTTGCCCGTACATTTGTCTGACAACTTGTTGAGTGATAGTACTGGCACCTTGGGTGTACTTACCGGTTCTTAAGTTGGTGAGAGTTGCTCTAATAACTCCAAGTGGATCAACACCCAGGTGTCTACGAAAGTTTTTGTCTTCTACAGCAATAACCGCTCTCTTCAAATAAATAGGAAGGTCGTTCAAGGATGCTTTTTTGAAGAAACTTCTATCAATGGGTTGTCTTTTGTTATCAAGAACTTTTAGTTTTGTATATTTTTGGTGTGGATGAAGAAAGGTTTCCTTCATCTCATCTAAGTTGGGTGTGCTAACCCAGAGAAGTCCTGTAAATAAAACTAAACTGAGCAGAAGAAGACCTAGTGAGTATTTGACGTTTTTAAGCATCGCATCAAAACCTTTTATAGCTTGGATTTTATGCTTTTAATCATAGCACGAATTTGATCGTCAGACATGTTTTTGAAGAATAAATTTGCATCTTGTTTTAAGTTTTTAGCTTTTTTTTCTGTTAGCATTTTTTCTAGTGCTATAACTGCGTTTTGATTAGCCACTTTGGCAAGGTCTGGGTAGTCTGGAAAGCGTTTAACGAGGTTTATGAATCTATTTGCACAAGCGTGATAGATCTCCATTTTGCAGTAGAAGTTGCCAATAAACTCCATATGGTCGGCAATCCTGCGTTTTCCTAGTTTGATCTGTTCAGCAGATTTTTTAGAGTATTCAGTATTTGGGAACTTGCGGATAAGTCTCTGCCATTGTTGCATAGCCTTGTAAGTGAATGCTTGTTCGCGGTCTACTTCTTCGGGTGCATCTTTCCAGTAACATTGTCCTAATTGATACATAGAGTAAGCAACTTTTGGGTGGTTTGGTCTTAATTTTGAAAACTGTGCATATTCAAATGCTGCTTCATCGTATTGCTCAAGCCCAAAATGTGCGTCAGCAATCATGAGTTCTACTTTTGCGATATCTTTTGCGTATGGAAATCTTGCACGAAACTGTGAGAGTCGATTAATTGCAACTTCGTAGTTTTTGCTCTCGTATGGCGAGCTAGCATAGGAAAATGATTCCACAGGGTCATTCTTATCTTGAATAGATGACATACAAGATGTGAGAATTAACGTAAAAAATATAATATAACTAATTATTGCAGGCATTTAAGTTGATCTCCCCTACGGGTTTCTTAGTTTATGGATGTTAGCAAACAACCGATACAAATGATACATATCATAGAGCTCTCATCGTTCTTGGGCAATGCTTATAGCGTGAGAAGTGTTTTAATATCTAGCAGTTCTATGTGATTTAAAGAAGAGTTAGGGAGTCCTTTTGCAGCGTGGGCTAAAATCGGTGATTTTTTGGGCATTGGCAATTTCATTGCTAATCCACGGGTTGACTTTGGTAAAACTTGGGTACTTCTCAGAAAAACGCGTGAAGCTCAGACAGGCGAAGATTCGCTCTCAAAGTAAAAAACCAGTTAGAGTTCGTATTACTCAGAAAACTCCAAAGAAAATCAAAAAAGATCCAAAAGAAGCAAAGAAAATTTTAGAAACTCCACTTCAAAAAACTGAGCCACCTGACAACCCCTCAAGACTTGGTGCTCAAGATCACAAAACAAAAAAAGAAACGAAAGTAGTTCGAAAACGCAAAAAGCCAAAAGGCCTAGATGCTGCTCAAGCAAGCCCATTTAAAAAATCAAAAATAATAGGCAAAGGAAATGGCATTCCAAAACCTCCAGCACAAAAAAGTATATCGAACCCATTTAAAAGAAGGGTTACGAAATTTGCTAAAGAAGGCAAAGTCGCAATCAAGAAAAGCTCATTCGCCAAAAAAAGAAATGTTTATGAAAGCCTTCTTCCAAAAGCAAATGAACTTGGTGGGCAAATCAGAAAAGGGTATCAAGATTTTATAACCGATGATTTAGCAGTCGCTGATAAAATTGATATGAACACTTCTGAATTTAGGTTTATTGGTTACTTTAGTTCTATGAGAAAATCTATTGAGCTAGTTTGGGGGTATCCTTCTGATGCTGTCAGAAGACATCTGCAAGGTATTGTCGAATTAGAATTTCATGTGAATAAAGATGGATCTACAAAGAAAATTCGTGTGGTGCAGTCTTCAGGTCATAAGGTTTTAGATAAAAATATTGTGAGTGCAATTAAAACAGCTCAGCCATTTGCACCACTGCCAAAGTCTTACAATAAAAAGAAACTAGTGGTGACAGCGTCTTTTCATTACGTGCTCTCTGGGTTACCGGTAGCTCACTAATTTCACACTCTAAATAACTGTCCAATAAATGTCCTTTTATTCAAAGCTTTAATCTGGTTATCTAGGCTCACCTTTGAAGGAGCTGTAGTGATCAATTGGAAACCCGTTTTTTTTGTTATAACCATTACTGGTTTGGCTTCTTGTTTCCCTGCAGCAACAAAAGAAACCGTAAAGCCACTTGATCTTGAGTCTTTTCAGTTTCATCAAAGTGAAAATATTAAAAATGTTTGGTTGGATGACGAAAGTTTAGATTACGAAGAGCAAAGCTTATACGATGAAATAAATTCTGATAAATTAGTCAAACGCCATTGTTCCGATTCTATTGTGGCAAAATATTTGAAAAAACATTTTCACAAACAATCTGAGCGTTCAAAAACTTCATCTCAAGAAATTAAAAATAAAATCTCTAGGTTTATAAGGGTGCTCGATAAAGAAAAGTTTTTAGACTCTGGCTCAGGAGTTCCTAAGACAGTTCATCATTCAATCGAAAAGTGGGTAGATTACTATCAAAACCAGGGGAGATACTCGATGCTAAAGTATCTCTACCGTTCAGGAAACTTCAGCAATGGTTTATTCAAAGTTTTTAAAGAGCTTGGAATGCCAAAGAGTTTTCTTTTGGTTGCTTTGATTGAGTCTGGATTCAATTATAATGCAATTTCTAGTGCTAGTGCGGTCGGACCTTGGCAGTTTATGAAGCCCACTGCTCAACATTACGGGTTGAAGGTTGATTTTTGGGTAGACGAAAGAAAAAATGCAGAAAAATCAACAAGAGCTGCACTTCAGTATTTATTGGATCTTTATAAAAGCAATGATAATTGGTACCTAGCTCTTGCAGCATATAACGCAGGACCCGGTACAATTCGTAAAGCGAAGCGAAAGCTTTCAACGGAGGACTATTGGCAAATGTTGCCTTCGAGATACATTAGGGCTGAAACAAAAAACTATATTCCAAAATTCCTCGCAGTTTCTGGGATATTTGAAGACATGCCATCATATGGTTTTTATGCAAACTTTAAAGAGCAAGAGTCCGTAGATCTTGTAGATTTAAAGCACTCTGTTTCTTTAGATCAATTAGCAAAAAAATTACAAGTAAGCCCACAAGTCATTAAAAAGTGGAACCCAGAATTTCAACGTGGAGTGATTGCAGTCACACCAAAAAGAAAAGACCCTGCACAGATTCAACTGCCAAGAAAGCTAGCTGCAAAAGCTCAAAAGGTTGTCTCAAAACTAGATAAAGTGACGTATAGTCCTGTCTCTTTTTATTCCATCAAAGAAGGTGACACCATTTATGGCATCTCTAGGCGGTTTAAAGTTAAGAGATCGTCCATCAAACGCCTAAACCCCCGATTAAAACTATCAAGGCTTAGAATTGGCAAACAAATAGCCTTGCCTTTACCGAGTGTATCCATGTAATCTTGGGCGAATGCTGACCAGTAAATGGTCATACCCAAGGAGAAAAACATGGCAAAGATTGCGGTTTTAATTAAGCCAACCCCTGACACAGATGCTCGTATTGAGTCTGCTGGTGGTAGTTTAAATTTAGGTTCACTGAAATACGTAGTAAACCCTTACGATGTGTATGCGGTTGAGCAAGCACTTCAAATAAAAGAAGCTGGTCATGCTGACGAAGTGATCGCTATTTCATTTACAAACATCAAAAACAAAGACTCTATCATTAAGATGCTAGCGATGGGTGCTGACCGAGCTATCGTGATTAAAGCAGAAGATGATAGTCATGCTGCTGACTCACTATTTATTTCAAACGTTCTAAGAAAAGTTATCGAAAAAGAAGGCGTTGATTTGGTCTTTACCGGAAAGCAAGCTATTGATGACGATAATATGCAAGTTCCAGTAATGTTAGCAGGTGGGCTTGGGTGGTCTCATGTGAATGTTGCAACTGAAGCAAACATGAAAGACGGAAAGCTCCATGTAAAAAGAGAAGCAGAAGGCGGCAGGCAAGAAGAGTATATGGTATCACTACCTGCAGTCATCGGTGCTCATAAATCTTTAAATAAACCTCGTAAAACCCCAATCCCAAAACTTCTTCAGGCAAAGAAAAAACCTTTTGAAGAATTAAACTTAGCGGATCTAGGTGTAGAATCTAAAGTTCAAGTAAAATACACAAACTTTGTTGCTCCTCCAGAAAAACCTGCAGGAAAAAAACTCACAGAGGGTACAGTTGATGAAATGGTAGATCAATTAGTGAACTACCTTAAAAATGAAGTAAAGGTGATTGGATCATGAAAACACTTGTATTAATTGAACAAAGAGACGGAAAACTCAGAGAAGCTTCTTTAGAAGCGGTTACTGCAGCTAAAAAACTATCAAATGATCTCGAAGCGGTCCTGATTGGAAGCGGAGTATCTGGTATTGCAGCAGAACTAGCAAACTACGGCATCAAAAAAACTTATGTCGCAGAAGGTGATTCATTAAAGCATTACCATCCCTCGATGTATGCAAAAGTTGTAACACAAGCGGTATCTGAGTCTTCTGCAAAAGCAGTCGTGGGGCTTTCGACTCCTCTCACAAAAGATTTACTCGCTTATACTTCTGGAATGAACCAGTGGGTTGCTGTCACAGATGTTACCGACTTAAAATTAGACGGCTCAAATTTAATATGTCAAAAGCCACTCTATGCTGGCAAAACCATTGCTAAGGTTGAGGTAGATACTTCTGCTGGGCCTGTTGTTGTGGGAATTCGTCCAAAAGCATTTACTGCTGAAAAGTCAGAAGGAAGTGCTGATACGTCTAGTATTGATGTACCAGCTACAGACGATAAATTAACTGTGGTTGCTCACACAACGGTAGAGCAAGGCAAAGCAGATTTAACTGAAGCAGATATCATTATCTCTGGTGGTGTTTCTTTGGGGTCTAAGGATAATTTCAAAATCATTGAAGAATGTGCAGATGTTTTAGGGGCAACGGTTGGGGCTTCGCGTGCAGCTGTTAATGAAGGCTATGCTGGTCATGCAATGCAAGTAGGTCAAACAGGAAAGACTGTTAGTCCTCAGCTTTATATTGCTTGTGGTATTTCTGGTGCCATTCAACACATGGCCGGAATGAGAACGTCAAAAACGATTGTTGCCATCAACAAAAACCCTGATGCTGCGATTTTTAATATTGCAGACTTTGGTGTTGTTGCAGATCTTTTTGAGGTCGTGCCAGCTCTTACAAAAAAGTTAAAAGAGGTTTTGTAAGTTGTGAGTGATTTTAAAGATAAGCCAGAGTCCTACTGGAAAGAAAGACTAGAAAAACTGGAGTACCAAGTAACAAGACGTAAAGCTACTGAGCCTGCTTTTTCAGGAAAGTATGACAAACATGATCAGCAAGGTGTTTATGTTTGTATTTGTTGCGACCATGAGCTTTTTGTATCTGATTCAAAATTTGATTCAGGTACGGGATGGCCCAGTTTTTTCAAGCCGGCATCAGAAGAGAGTCTGTCTTACAAAAAAGATCGTTCAATCTTTTTGAGAATGCGTACTGAGGTTTTATGTTCTCAGTGTGATTCACACCTAGGGCATGTATTTGAAGACGGTCCTCAACCAACTGGTAAGAGATTTTGTGTAAATTCAGTATCTTTGAAATTCAAGAAGAGCTGATTTATTCACTTTGTCTGGTTTTTTAACGCTCTATAAATCTATTTAAAATCAGTCGTTTATAACTCCGAGCTTTCAAATACCCGAAATAATGGCCTATAAAACTGCCTGAAATAGTGGCTATTTGGTTGTTTTTACGATATTAAGCCAGTCTAATGATTCATTCGTTTCAGGAGGCTTCCCCTAACCATGATAAATTTCAAAATATTTTTTCTATTAACGATAACCATAACTTTTTCAAGCTTTGCCAACAGCCAATGTCTTACGGACACTTCTATTCAAGCTGGTGTCAAAGAAGTTAAAAAGCCTGTTGGTGGAGGAACGAATTTCGGTTTAACAACTTGGGAATCCGTAAAGTGGAAAAGGCCTCTACTAAGAGTTCAGTTTTTAGACGGTACTGCTGCAGAACGTGAGTTTGTGAGAAAGCATGCACTCGACTGGGCAAAGAAAACAAATGTCAGTTTATTGTTTCATACTTACCATAGAAGCGACATTAGAATTACTTTTGATAAGACCGTAGGAAGTTATTCTAGGTTAGGAAACTTGGCAAACAAATTCAAAGGCCAGCATACGATGAACTTTGCTTGGTTTGACAAAAGAAACATTCTACATGAGTTTGGTCATGCTCTTGGGTTCAAGCATGAGCATCTGAGACCAGATTTAAATATCAAGTGGAATAAAAATAAAGTCTATGCAGATATGGCTAAAAAAGGCTGGAGCAAAACAAAAGTAGATCAAAATATTTTTAGTCCACTAAGTTTACGTGACATGATCGTCAGTAAAGTAGATATAAAATCAATCATGACTTACCCGGTACCAAAAGACTGGACCCTCAATAATTTTGAAATTCCTGAAATTACGGAACTGTCAAAAATAGATGTTGAGTTCACAAACCGTGTTTATAAAAAAGAAGATTTTTATTTTGCTTGTAATAACTACGGTAATGAAATTAGATTTGATGAATTTAATTTTAAATCTGATGAAGCGGAATCATGGAGGCACCATTGTAACCCAAGTTTTAATTTCCGTGGAATAGCTACTAATATCCACGGAAAAAGGATTTGGATGATGTACGACAAAAATAAAGGTGATATAGGCAGTATTGAAGATCATAGCTGGGTTGAGGAAAGCCGTACCGTTACTAAGAATAACGGGTTAAGAATTGTTTTAATTCCTAACGGCAAAAAAACAAAGAAAACGTATGAACAATATTTTCCGAAAAAAAGATATAAAACGCAGTATAAAATGGTTTTAACCCAAGGTGATGCAAATCTTCACGTGTTTACTGTATATGATGATAAAAAGAGAGCTCCCAAAGTAAATGATGTTCTGCTTTTGGAAATTGGCCAAGGTAAGTTTTATTAGTTCTGCTGAAGTGTCAGTTTGATTAGTTTCAATCAAGTAAAGGTTTTTATATGAGTTTATTGAGAGTTTTGTTGTTGGTGTCTTCTTTAGCTGCCAGTTTATCTTTCGCAGCTGAGCAAGAAAAAGAAATTGTTGGGTATTATGCAAAAGGAAAAAACAATAAAATTTGTTTTGTTGGTATTGATGCCGATACTTTAAAATATTACGCCACTTTCCCGATGAAAATGTTTTCTCGAGCTCAAGTGGATATTATGTCTAAATGTCAAAAAGACAAAGTGTCAAAGAATGCGTATATCTCAATCACTCGGCTTTCTGAAGATTCTTCGAAACAAGAGTTGGGTAGAGCTTTTTTTATAGTTCATTGCAAGGTGTTCGATACTAAAGAAGGTCAAAATCAACTGCTTGAAGTTTGGCGTGAAGTGAAAAATAGTTCAAATTTTACAAAGTGTTTATAAAATGTTCGCATTAAATAAGATTTATATTTTGTATAAAGGAAAAATAGAAATGAAATATATTACTTTCATACTCTTGGTTTTGGTGTCTTCAATATCCATTGCTGCTGTGAATCCAGTTTTTAGCCAAGGTTTTTTAAGAACTGATTCTAATGGAAAGAGGTGTTTTGTGGGAGTTGGATACAAAACTAATGGTAAGATGTTTTATCAGGGGCCAATGCCAACAAAGATTTTTACGGCAGATCAATACAATATTATGGAAAAGTGTAGTCAAACGAAAGACTCTTATATTAATCTTCGTAAATTTTATAAGAAAAAACTGACCAGTACGATTTTGATTGAAGTAAAGTGTGATAGAAAAAAATCTAATATAAACCAAACATCTCAAGAAGCTTTTATAGATTTTTCTAATGAGTGGTCTTCAAAAGTCAGAAGCTCTGATTTTAAAACATGCCCATAAGTTTTTTATTGGTTTTATAAGAGTTTTATAAATAGAAAATCTACTCTGGCCTTTTTCATTAATTGTTGACTGCTAGTTATACAGAAGATAACATGATTATCTTCTGTATTTTTTTAGGCTTAAAACATGAAGTCATTACTTAAGAGATCGGTGGTATATTTTACTAGTAACTTTTGGTTAACACTAATTGTTGCTCTAAGTTTGTTCCATTGCCTGCCATTTTTGTTTCATTATGGGATGTTCTTTGATGGTGTGACTTACGCCTCCATATCAAGAAACCTTGCAGAGGGTTATGGTAGTCTTTTTAAGCTTCATTTTTCCGATGCTTTATTTCCTAGGTTTACAGAACATCCTCCTGTTGCAATGTGGTTTCATGCTTCTTTATACAAAGCTTTTGGCCAAAGTATATGGGTAGATCGTCTTCCTAGTGTCCTCAATCTTTTCGCTAGTCTTTTTCTTATTTGTAAAATCTGGAAAGAGATGGCGAATGATTTAAAAGTAAAGCAACTTTGGTGGGTCCCATGTTTTTTGTTTTTGGCAAATGAACTAAGTTTTTGGATCTTTAGAAATAATATGCTCGAAACTACGATGGCGGTTTTTGTATTAGCTGCTTCTTATTGTTTTATCAAGGGAGCTTCATTCAACTACTCCAAAAAACTGATTTGGTGGTTTCTAGGTTTGGTCTCTGTGGTGCTCGGAGTCTTAAGTAAGGGCCCTGTTGGATTTTTCCCTATTATGATCCCATTTTATTTTTATCTTTTGAAAATTCCGAGTTCCGTTACCATCAAAGACCTGTTTTCTTATGTGGTTTTAAAACTATTATTTTTTGGCGTGTTGTTTCTGATGTTTCGTTATTTATCAGAAGATGTCTTAGATTACGGGAAAACATATTTTGAAAACAAAATTTCAAGTAACTTAGGCCGCAAACCACTGTCTTTTGACAATCTAGACCTTATTGTGGATCTTTATACGAAATTTTTATTATGGGTCGGTTTTCTCATGATAGCTGTTTTTATTTTGAAAAAAAGAGCAAAATTTTATTTGGACCGTTATAGTTTGTTTTTTCTTGTCATTGCTATATCTGGTTCTTTGCCAGTATCGTTGAGTCAAAAAAGATCACTGTTCTATATTTTTCCTTCTTTAGCTTTTTATGCTTTTTTCTTTGGGTTTTTGTTTCGTGGTGTTTTTAATGACCTTCATGACAAGGTAAGTCACTGGGCTTCTCCTAGAAAGAGTTTCTTGTTGTTTGGTTCTTGTTTGATTTTGTCTTTAGTGGCTATGGGTTTTATGTCTGGTGTCGGTGCGACGCAGCGTACTTATGTGAGTGATGTTTTAAAAAACGATCCTAATATTCTGCCTGAAAACCGTTCTGTTGGGCTTGTTTGTCCTCAAAGTATTTATAGAAGTTGGGCAGCAATATCTTATGCTCAACGTTTTCAAAAGATAAGTTATTTTAAAGAGCTAGCAAAAGATGCTCATTTTGATTACTTACTGACATCTGTAAAACCAGATTCAAACTGTGTCATCCCAAATGATTTTAAAGTTATAAGCCACCTGAAAGCTAAAAAGTTTCTACTTTATAAAAGAGTAAAGTAGCGACGATAGATTTTGTATTTTTTTATTCATTTTTTTTAGTCATTATGTGAGCTATAAAAAAATAAATATGCTAATTATCTAATATTTATGTGTTTTTCTTTTTTTTTCATGTCTTAAGTAAGGCCTGCCGATAAGAAATCTAGGGTTCATGAAATCTAGAGGAAAAATATGATCAAATTATCTAAGCTATGGATGTTACCACTGGTAGCTATCATGGTACTCATCGGATGTAATAAAACAAAGCTAGTAGGTTCTGGAGCAACTCATCCAGCTGCTGATTCTAGTACTGCACCCTCTTTGAATGCTAATAATAATGATGAAAACCCAACCACTAGCACTGGAGGTTTAACGTCAAACTCTAACGACCCCATAAACTCTTCTGGGTCAAGTTCAAACCAATCAGTGATTGAAGCTGACACGACGACCGAAACAGGTGAGCAAGTCTTTCAAGACTGTAATAAGTGTTTTGAGCGGGCACAACAAATGACAAGAACTATTGGCTTTGAAGCAGATGCTTCTTTAGCGGTAAACTTAGGCCCATACCTTGTGGACCCAAGTTTAAATGTTTGTGACATACATTTTTTTAGGAATGCTTCGGTGACTATTGCGAATCATAGTGGCGTGGATGGTGTGGGTGCTGATCAAGTTTACATATACTGCCCATGCAATTGCGAGTGGGCTCCTGCAAGGGATGATGTTTTTGGTGGACCCTCGGTGCCAACAAATTTTTTCTAAAAAATGAATCATATAAATAGTACTGCGTTTGTGTTTTCTCAATTGAGTCAATGCAAACGCTTTTTATTGTGATTTGTTTAAGAGGGTGAGTTGAGAAAACGTTGATACTCATCTCTCGTAACAATATTCACGCTTTCACTTTCTTGGTCATATAGAATCAAACATTTTTTTGATTTTAATTGGTTTTTAACTTGTTTGATTTTTGTATCTAAGTGATGTTCTACAACACCGTAGTCGGTGCCTTCTCTGTATATAAACTCTTTGATGATTTTATTGAGTGTTTCTGCTTGGAGCTTTTCAAAAGGGATTTCCATTACTGTTCCTCAGCTTTATAAATATCTTGTTTTTTAAATCCTAATTTTTTTGCTAGTTTCGCTCGGTCACCAGTGCTCATGTCTTTGCCCTGCAAAAGAAATAAAATACTATCAAGTTCATCTTGTTTTAATATGAAGCTGTGTTCATCTTTTACAGATTCAAACCCATAGATTCCAAAGACAAATTCACCTTTTATCTCTTTAATTTTTTGTATCTTTTGGCACGTTTCTTCACATGTTCCACTCCAAATGGTTTCGTATGTTTTTGTGAGCTCTTTTGCTACGCAAACCCTTGCATGAGGCAAGTGCTTCGTTAAGCTCTGTAGAGTCGCTTGGATTCGGCGAGGGGATTCAAAAAAAACATATGTCATATCTGTGAATTGAATGTCTTTGATGAGTGAATCTAGTTTCTTTCCGGTTTTTCTCGGAAAGAACCCTTTGAATGCAAAGCCATGACTCGGCAATCCACAAATAGAAATAAAACAACTGAGTGCACTCGCACCAGAAATCGGGGTGACGGCTAGGTTCTTGTGGTGAGCTTCTGCAACGAGCATGCAGCCTGGATCGTTGATGCCCGGTGTGCCAGCGTCACAAACAAGTGCAGCTTTGATTCCTTCTTTCAGGATGGAATCCACAATCATGGGGGCTTTTAGTTTTTCGGTTTGATCGTAATAGCTTTTGAGGGTGCCCCTGAAGTTTAAGTTCCACCTTCCAGCAAGGTCTTTAAATTTTCTGGTGTCTTCGCAAAGAATCAAGTCTGAAGACTCAAGAATGAGTCTGGCCCTTGGGGTTAGGTCGCCTGGGTTACCAATTGGCAGACCCACTACCATCAGCTGAGGTGTATGATTTTCCATCCTTGTACATCCCTGTAAATGCTGTCGAAATATACATATTTTCACCACATGTGGCAAAGAAAAGCGGCAAATCAGGCTGAATTTTTTTTTTGGGGTTCGACTGGAAATAGTTTGGTCTATGTTATAATAATATGGTGGTAGCTTGCTGGTGGTTTAGAAGACGCAGGAACCAATGAACATAAAGAGGGAGTCAGCTCCTTTTGTGGTGTGCAGGCCCTCCGTTTTAAACGCTAGAGGGAAGCCTAAAGCTAAAGAATAGACACCCACCTATTGAGGTGGGTTCCGATGCCGATCAACCACCAGCAGGGTACCATTTTTTTATTTTCGTGAGCCTTAAACACCATGCCATCTGTATCGAACCTGATCCAACAACTAAAAGCATCTCCAACACTCGCACTCAACACAAAAGCAAAATCCATGAAGGCCTCCGGCAAGGATATTATTAACTTTGGTGTTGGTGAGCCAGATTTTGGAACCCATTCATCTATTATCGACGAAGCGATCGCTGCGTTGAAAGCAGGCAAAACAAAATACGGCCCAGCCGGTGGTTCTTTGCCTCTTCGTACGGCGATTACTCAAAAACTTAAAAACGAAAACCAAATGGACTTCGAAGCGAATGAAGTTGTAGTGGGGATGGGAGCAAAAGAGATTTTGTTTCACACGTTTTTGTCTCTCTTAAATCCCGGCGAAGAAGTCATCATCCCAAACCCATTTTGGGTGAGTTATAAAGATCAAGTTGCAGCTGCACACGGAACGCCTGTGATGGTGGGAATGCAAAAAGACGGGCAGCCGGACCTTGAAGAAATAAAAACCAAGATAACATCAAATACAAAAGTCATTGTGTTTTCTTCACCGAATAATCCATCAGGTGTTACCTACAGTGAGACTACATTGTTAGGTTTGATTGAGATTGCACAAAAGCATGACCTTTGGGTTATCTCTGATGAAATTTATGAAAGAATGGTTTTTGATCAGAAACATGTATCGGTTCTTAACCTAAGGCCAGAAATAAAAGAACGCTGTGTTCTTATCAATGGCTTATCAAAAGGGTACGCCATGACTGGTTGGAGAGTAGGGTATGCTGCTGGTCCAACAAGTATTATTAGTCTCATCAAAAAACTACAAAGTCATTCTTCAACGTGTATTCCTCCGTTCATAGAAGCAGCGGCTATCAAGGCATTAGACGCCGGTCCAAGCCTTATGTCTGAGCATATGAATACTCTGAATGAAAGACGTAAGCTTGCGATGCAGTTGGTGTCTGAGATTCCAGGTGCTGGGTTTATTGAACCCAAAGGGGCTTTTTATCTATTTGTAGATATCTCAAAAGTCACCAGCGATTCTTTTGCGTTTAGTAATTATCTTCTAGAAAATTTCTACGTTGCGGCAGTTCCCGGAGAAGCATTTGGAACTCCCGGATTTTTGAGAATAAGCTACGCAGTTGACACACAAACATTAAAGTCAGGTATCCAAAAACTAAAGGAAGCATTAGAGTCTTATGAGTCTTGAAACCATTCAAAAAAAAATTGACGAAGTTAAAACAGTCTTCGAATCTTCTTTAAACAACTTAAAAGCAAATATAGATGTTCATGCTGTAGATGAAATGAGAATCCAATTTTTGGGAAAAAAAGGTCATTTTAGTAGCTTGATGAGTTCTCTCAAAGATGTTTCTGGTGAACAAAAACCAGAAGCAGGGAAATTGATTAATGATTTACGTCAACATGTGACAAAACATATTGAAGACTTCAAAAAAGACGCAAAGCTCGCAGAGATAAATCAAAAAGTTCAGCATGAAAAAATTGATATTACTCTTGATACTCCAAGTCTGAACGGTTCTTTGCATCCTGTATCTCTACTGAAAAATAAATGTTTAGAAATCTTTAGACAAATGGGGTTTGTGGTAGGAGAGGGGCCAGAGGTTGATTTTGATTTTTATAATTTTTCAGCACTGAATATTCCTGCCGATCACCCAGCTCGTGATATGCAAGACACTTTCTACGTAGAAAACACCGTAGATGACGAACACTGGTATTTGAGAACTCACACTTCAAATGTGCAGATTCACACGATGTTAAATGAGCCACCACCGCTACGTATCATTGCTCCGGGAAGAACATACCGAGTAGATAATGACCCAACCCATACACCGATGTTTCATCAAATTGAGGGTTTTGTGGTGGATGAGGGAATCTCGTTTGCACACCTTAAAGGAACCATTGAGTATTGGATCAAAGCGTTGTTTGGCGATAAAGCAAAAACCAGATTTCGCCCAAGTTTTTTCCCCTTTGTAGAGCCCGGTGCTGAATTAGATATGTCTTGTGTGATTTGTTCCGGCAAAGATACTAGTTGTCGAGTGTGTAAGGGGACTGGTTGGTTAGAAATCGGAGGGTGTGGAATGATTCATCCTAATATTTTTACAACCGTTAATTACAATACAGACCACTACAGTGGTTTTGCGTTTGGGTTTGGTCTCGACCGAATGGCGATGCTTTACTACGGTTTGGATGACTTACGTTTATTATTTGATGGAATTCAAAGCTATCTTAGCCAGTTCCCAATCTATATTGCAAAGGACCGCACATGTTAGTCTTAAGAAGTTGGTTGCAAGAGTATGTTGATATTCAAAAACTTTCAGATGCAGATATCTCAGAAACATTGACTGGTCTAGGTTTAGAGGTAGAGGGGGTTGAGCAAAGTACACCCACAAAAGGTGATGTGGTGACTTGTTTAATTGAAAGTGTCGAACAACACCCGGATGCAGATAAACTATTTGTTTGTCAGGTAAATATTGGTAAAGACGAACCCATTCAAATCGTTACCAATTCAAAATCAGCAAAAACCGGTGTTTGCACAGCTGTTGCTTTGCATGGAAGTTACATTGGTTGTCACGAACTCAAAATAAAAAAAGGCAAAATGCGAGGCGTAGTGTCTCAAGGAATGTTTTGTAGTGATCTACAGATTGGTCGCGGTTCTGATGATAGTGATATTGTTATTTTTACGGATGCACCAAAGCCTGGTATGCACACTGTTGAGCACTTTCATTTAAAAGATAGTGTCTTTGAGTTGAGTATCACACCTAATAGAGGTGATTGTTTAAGTTATATTGGTCTTGCAAGAGAGATCGTTGCAAAAAAGAAACTGGTTTTGAAGTCTCCAAAGATTAGTTTAGATCATTTAGAGACTTATCAAGCAGCATTTGAAGCAGATAATCAGGTAGCTGATTTATGTCCTAGATTTTCACTGTCTGTCGTAAAGGGTATTAAAGTTGGTGAAACACCAATATGGATGAAAAACCGTTTAGAAAAAAGTGGTGTTCGTTCTATTAATAGTGCGGTTGATGTTACAAACTATGTTCTATTAGAGCGAGGACAGCCTATCCATGCTTATGACCGCTCAAAATTAAGTGGCTCAAAATTAACAGTTCGTCAGGCGAAGCAAGACGAACAAATCCAGACCTTAGATGGTGAAGATCGAAAGCTTTTAGATGGTCAACTGGTAATTGCAAACGCAGATAAACCAGTAGCTCTTGCAGGAGTCATGGGCGGCTCTTCTACTCAAGTAGACGATCAAACGATAGAAGTTGTGATTGAGGCTGCGTGTTTTGATCCTGTGTCTATTCGTAAAGCATCTAAACACTTTGCACTGCACTCTGATTCCAGTCACCGTTTTGAAAGAGGTGTTGACCTTGAAAACGTCATGGAATCAAATAAACGTGTTGTTCAGCTTCTGGCTCAAGTTGCTACAGAAAACAACGACCCATTACCATCTGTCTGTGGCCATCCTATTGACCATTACCCTGTCAAAGCAAAACAAATCAAAATTGCAGTGAGGCCATCTTTTGTTTCTAGTGTATTGGGTATTCCCTTTTTAAGACAAGAGTCTGTTGAAAATGACCTTGCAAGACTCGGGATTAATACGCTTGATAAAGCCGATGATAGGTTATTAGTTGAGGTTCCAAGTTGGCGTAATGATTTAAATATTGAAGTAGACATTGTCGAAGAGTTTGGAAGAATGTTTGGCTTAAATAGCATTCCATCAAAGTTTCTTGCAACAAAGTCTGGTTCCAATTTTGAAAATCCTCTCGTGAAGTTCACTGAAAACCTACGGTCGCAATTTGCTTCCTCAGGATTTCATGAAGTTTTTTCCTATTCATTTATTGGTGAAGCTGCTCTTCAAAAACTTGTAAATGAGAAATCTGTACTATTAAATTATTTGAAAGTAAAAAATCCAATCAGTGACGATACCAATATTTTGCAACCTACACTGATGGTTAATATGATCACAAAATTTCTTGCAAATAAAAACTTGTCTCAAAGTAACTTTAAGTTATTCGAAGTAGCTCGTTGCTTTTTGAAGCCTATAGAAATTGGGTTGGCGTATTGGGATGCTTATCAAGACTCAAATACATTATTTACGAGTAAAGCTACATCTGAATCTCGCCCGTTAGAGAGGCTTTCTATTGCGGGGATTGTCGATGCAACAGAAATGGCCCATTGGCAATCTAAGCAGAAGCATGACTTTTACTCTCTAAAAAGTGATATTTCTAAAGTATTAAGCTCACTAGGAATTCACACCAGTGTCAGTATTGAAGGTGTTACCGATACTGAGTGGTTGCATCCGGGCAAATCTGCATTGATAAAGGCTGCTGGTACCGTTATCGGTTATATAGGTGAGCTACATCCTGCAACGTGTGCCAGCTTTGATATCAAAGGACAAGCACCATTAGTATTTGAACTGGATGTTCAACGTATTTTTGGGTCTGCTGGAAGAGTTGCTACTAAAAACCGTGTGTCTGGATTTCCACCATCTCGTAGGGACTTAGGTTTTTTACTTGAGAAAGCAGTGCCTTGTGGTGACGTAGAAAAAGTATTAACAGGCTATAAACAGCGTAAAAACCTGAAGTCTTGGAGGCTATTTGATATCTATGAAGGTGATAATATCCCTGAGGACAAAAAGAGCATGACTTTTGAACTGGTTTTTCAGTCCAGTGATAAAACCTTAAAAGATAAAGAAGTTGACCGAGAGTTTGATTTTATTATTTCAGCTCTAAAAAACGAGTTGGCGGTAGAATTCAGGTAGTTCAAAGGTTTCAAACTCTGTAGAAAATCCATTGTCTAAAAAATAGGTCTCTGTGCTTATGTAAAGGTCAGTTTGTCTGTCTCTCATTCTCTCCATAGAAAAATATTGTTAGAATACTGGTTATCATAATGTGTTTACCAAAAAAGGGAATGACGATGAAAAGATTGTGTTTATTATTATGTTTATCAGCTCCATTATCTGCACTAAACCTTGCAACTTATAATGGCAAGAGTGTCACTGCAAATGAACTAAAAGAAGTAGTTGATCGTTTAGGTCAACGCGGTGCAGCTATCAAAGGAAATGTTCAACAACAAAAAAGCGTTGTAGAAAACATGGTTGTCAGAAACCTGATTGCAGATACAGCAATGAAAGAAAAAATAGACAAAAGCCCTGAGTTCATCAAAATGATGGAAGGCACAAAACGTGATGTCATGGCAAGCTACTACTTAGAGCAAGCAGTAAAAAAGAAAGTAACTGACAAAGCAATCGTGGCTGATTTCAATAAAAACAAGGCCTCTTATGCTACTAAAGAAGATCAAGTAAGAGCTTCCCATATTCTTTTTAAAACCGAAAAAACCGCTACTAAAAAACAAATAGATGAAGCCAAAAAACGTGGCGAAAAAATCCTAAAAGAAGCATTAGCTGGTAAAGATTTTGCTAAACTAGCATCAACACATTCGGAAGGTCCTTCAAAGTCAACGGGTGGTGATTTAAATTTCTTTACAAAAGGCCGCATGGTCAAAGAATTTTCTGACGTTGCATTTGCAACTAAAAAAGGGAAAGTACATCCAAAACTCGTAAAATCTCAGTTTGGTTTCCATATTATCAAAGTAACGGATACAATTGAAAAAGGTACCAGTAACCTTGATTCTCACAAAGACAAGATAAAAGCATCTTTAACGGCTAAGTATCGTAAAGAGATTATTGAAGGTATGAAGAAAAATGCAAAAATTAAATTATTAGATGATAATTTTAAAAAGATTAAGTTTTAATTAACTTTGTTTTTCAATGAAATAATTTCCCTCTTTGCCGTGGTGTAAAGAGGGAGTTTTTTTATAGCGAAGGGTTTCATGATACAGCTTGAGAAAATTAGTAAGAGATTTGGAGACAAGCAAGTCTTAGACAGTGTCGATTTCCAGTTTCCAGAAAATGAAAAGATTGCTCTCATTGGGATAAACGGTGCTGGCAAATCCACATTTTTAGATATCATTGCTGAAACTACTGAAGCTGATAACGGAAACATCACAGCTCCTCCTAGGTGCCGAATTTGTTTTTTACCTCAAGAACCTAACCCAAGCCCTATGTCATCAGTGATTGAAGAGTGTGTTTCAGGACATCAAGATACGCATATTCTTAAAGAACAAATGGATCGCTTTTTAGAAGACCCTCATTTTGGGCAAGACGAAAAGATGACAGAAAAATACGTGTCAGTAGAGGCAAAGTATAAGTTGCTTGGCGGTTATCATCAAGAATCAAAGGCACACAGTATCTTGCAGGGTCTTGGCTTTACAGAGCAAATGCGTGAGAAAAACCCAATAGAACTCTCAGGTGGCTGGCGTATGAGGCTTGAGCTTGCCAAAATATTCATGAATGAGCCCAATTTTTTGATTCTCGATGAACCCACTAACCACTTGGACCTGCCGAGTTTAGTTTGGGTTGAAAACTACCTGCAAAAATTTTCAGGAACACTTTTATTGGTGTCTCATGACCGTAGTTTGCTGAACAGTTTGCCTACAAGGATTTTAGAGCTTTCGAATGGGAAACTATTTTCTTACGTAGGAAACTACAAACAATACTTAGAGCAAAAAGAAATCCGTCAAGAACATCAATTAGCTCAGTTTGAGCAAATTGAAAGTCAAAAAAAACACCTGCAAAAATTTGTTGATCGTTTTGGGGCAAAGAGCACCAAGGCAAAACAAGCCCAAAGTCGAGTGAAGATGATTGAAAAACTAGGGGAACAACAATCTGAAATCCATCTAGAACAATCTCATCAACATATGGCAATTACGTTAGCTGAGCCACCTAGGTCAGGAAAAGTCACTTTGAAAGTGGAGGACCTAACGATTGGTTACCCAGACATGGTGCTTACCAAAAACCTAAGTTTTCAAATTGATCGTGGTCACAAAGTGGCTGTGATTGGGGCTAACGGAATTGGTAAGTCCACTCTTTTAAAGACCATCTCTGGGTTACTCAAGCCAATAGAAGGACAGTTTGAATCTGGGCATCAGGTGAGTATCAGTTATTTCGCACAAGATCAGCATGAGACCTTAGACAAGAGCCGCTCTGTCATAGAGAATATTATGGATTTAAACCCCACTTGTACCGAGCTTCAAGCAAGGAGTTTATTAGGAGGGTTGTTGTTTTCTGGTGATGATGTTCATAAGCCGGTTAAGGTGTTATCTGGAGGTGAAACAAGCCGTGTAGGGCTTGCCAATGCACTAGCAAAAAATGCAAACTTTTTAGTGCTCGACGAACCAACAAATCACTTAGACATGATGAGTTGTGATATTTTGATTAAGGTTTTGAGTGATTACCAAGGTTCCGTTTTGTTTGTGAGCCATGATCGTACATTCATTGATAGTATTTGTACTCATGTTTTGGCTGTATTGCCTGACGGAAGAGCTGAGATCTTTGAGGGAAATATTCAAGATTATATTAGGTTAGCTAAACTATCTAGTTTTCCTAATGTTTTAGAGATCACGCAAGAGAAAAAATCATTTAGTAAAACTAAAGATGTGCAAGCAACTGAAAAATCCATGTCAAAAACTCAACGCCAAGAACAAAGGGTTGCAGCTAAGAATTTACAAAAAGAAATTAAAAGAACAGAAAAAAACATGAAATCTCTTGAATCTAAAATTGTTGATCTAGATAAAAAAATTGAAAAAACACGCTCTAATGATCACCAAGTGCTAGCTGATTTAATGGCTCAAAAAGATCAGTATGTCAGTGAGCTTTCAAAACTAGAAGACTTATGGTTAGAGCTTCAAGGTTAATTGCTAAACTCAGAGATATATCCAAATACTTAAAACCGTGCGATTTTATCTTGGTTAAATATCTAATATCTCAGGTGTTTTTTTCAATAGTCGGGTAAAACTTAAATTTGAGGGTGATTAACCGAATTAATACATATGGAAAAACTTATAATTAACTATTTTAGAGAGTTTATTTCTTTAAGTCACAAAAGTGATGTGCGGCAATCAGGCTTATCGCTTGTGGAATTAATGATAGTGGTGTCTATTATTGGTATTTTAGCAGCTACGGCCACTCAACAATATAATTCTTACACTTTGAAGACGAGGTGTAATCTTTCGATTTTAGCAGGAGATACAGATGGGGATTATAAAGTAGGCTTTCTAGCTATTTCCTCTTTTCTAAATACGTTAGCAAATAATATTGATCAAGATGATGCTGTCAAAAGAAGAGAGCAAGAGTGGCATGACTTCAATAGAGATAAAGTAGTAAGTTTTTTAGATATAGGTATTTTAATTTCGAGTTTATCGTTGGGAGAGAATCATATTTGTTTTCAAAATGGCTTCAAATCTCATTATAATATTGATATTACTAAAGTGTCTTATTATCAAATCCCAAGGTATGGTGAAGAAGATTAGATATTGAGAAGCATCATATATAATTGATAACAGTAAAAAACACACATATTTATTGTTACAATGATAGGAAAAATCGATGGGAATTTTTGGTGAAAAAGTAACCTTAAAAGAAGTTCTGACATCTTGTTTAGTGATTGGAATAACAGTAGTAATCATGTCTTTTATATTGACACCTAAATATGGTCAGACTACACAATATAAAAAATTAACTAAAAAAGAAGCTCAAGAGAAAGTTAAAACGATGATTGAAATGTCAAAAACAGATGAAGAGAGAAAGGCACTACAAGGTTTATTGGAAGCTGTGGAAAACTATCAACCTTAAATCGTGTTATAAAAAAAATCAAGGACTGAAGTCTGTTGATTGTGCTAGCACTCGCTAAAGCAAATGAATGTGAGACTGGTTTTTGTCTTGAGGGTATAATTGAAAAACATCATTATTTTTAGTGTCTTAAGTGTCTTAAGTGTCTAGAGTCCGATTGCAATATCGCAAGGTTGTTGGTTGGGTGTATATAGGTTTATGCAAGACATTGAAGCTAAGTACATGTAATATTTTAACAACAATGTAGGAGTCCATCAATGACTATCAACCCTGTAGGTTTAAAGGGAATCGCTTTTGCGGAGTTTTGTTCGAAAGATTCGGATTGGCTACATACGCTTTTTCAGTCTTTTGGTTTTTCTAGGGTTTCTAAAACACAGAGTGAATGTGACCTTTATACCCAAAACGATATCCATTTTTTTGTGAACCACAAAAAAGATTCTTTTTCATCTGAATTCGAAAAAAAACACGGACCGTGTCTGTCTTCTATGGGGTGGTTAGTAGAAAACGCAATTGAAGCTCAAAAGATTGCCGTAGAGCGTGGAGCAACTGCCGCAACTCACCATGATTTTTTTAAAGATGGAAAGCCAGTGCCTGCAATCATGGGAATTGGTGGAAGCATTATATATTTTGTGGAAACTAGTAGCACGTCTTGTCTCTTTAAAGACTTTGGTTTTGAGTCATTAAGCAAGCCAGACCTGGTTGAAGAAAAAGGTTTCTTACGCATAGACCATATGACCAATAATGTTGAACGTGGTGAAATGGAAAAATGGTCGGATTTTTATAAAGATATATTTGCATTCACTGAAATCAGGTATTTTGACATCAAGGGTGCAAAAACCGGTTTGATATCTTATGCATTAGCTTCACCTGATGGAAGTTTTTGCATTCCTATCAACGAAGGAACTGAGGCTAAAAGCCAAATCAATGAATACCTTAGAGAGTACAATGGGCCGGGCGTACAGCACATAGCACTTCTTACAAATGATATCTTGAATTCTCTAGACCGCTTGGAAGGCACACCAATTGATACCCTTGATATTGATGATCAGTACTACAATGAAGTATATGACCGTGTCCCTAATGTGACTGAAGATAGAGATCATATCCGTAGACATAACGTCCTCGTAGATGGCGATAAAGATGGTTACTTACTTCAAATTTTCACGAAGAATGTCATTGGGCCAATTTTTATTGAGATGATTCAACGCAAAAATAACAATGCGTTTGGAGAGGGTAATTTTGGTGCTTTGTTTAGAGCAATTGAAAGAGACCAAGAAAAACGCGGCGTTTTATAATTAAAAAATAAGTAGGTGGTCAAATGAAACTACAAACTCCAAAAAACTTTAATAAAGTAGAGCACGATACGTGGAAACGTTTATTTAATAACTTAGAAAGTTCTCGCTTTGAACAAGCTCACCCTGTATTTAAAAAAGGTGTCGAAACCCTAGAGATTAATGCCGATAAAATTCCAGATGTGAGAGATGTTAATGCCATACTTAAAAAGCGTACTGGTTGGCAAGGTGTCATGGTAGAAGGTCTCGAAGAAAACGAAGATTTTTTCACTGGGCTTCGAGATAGGGTTTTTCCAATCGGAAACTTTATTCGTGACGCTGACGATATTAGCTATACTCCTGAGCCAGATATTTTCCATGACCTTTATGGGCATTTACCTTGGTTGGCCGATGAGGAAATGGCAGATTTTATGCATCGTTTTGGGGTTGAGTCTTGTAAGTATCTGGATAACCCAGATGCTCTCATGAAGTTTGGTAGGTTGTTTTGGTTTGCTGTTGAGTTCCCATTAATTCAAACAAAAGTCGGCAAACGGATTTTCGGTGGTGGAATCTTGAGTTCTTACGGTGAGTGTAACTACTGCTTAAGTGATAAACCAAATGTATTGCCATTTGATGTAAATGTGATTCGAGAAAAAGACTACCGCATTGATATTATGCAAGAAGATATTTTTATTCTCGACAGCCCTGAACAGCTGTATGGTTGCCTAGATGAATTCACTTCAGGTTTATAACGTTATATTTTAAATCCACTATTACAATCATTAAGTACGACTACTTTTTGTGGGTCAATGTTTTCAGAGCCATCTAATTCGTCAACAGCAAACCTTAGAAACGGTATGTCTTTTAATAAGTGGTAGTTTGATTCAAATACGTTTTTTCCAAATAAAGTTGTAACCCCTTGGGAATGCTGTGAGCCAATGGACCTTGCAAGAGGTGAAAGATCTTCGTAATCAAAGGTAAACACATCAACCTCTATCTTGTTTTTAAATGGTGAAGAATGAACCCACTTCATGATTTCTTTGGCCCTCTCCTCACTAGGTGTTTTTAATTTTTTTCGTGGTGACTCATTTAAAACCCCAAGATATATTTTTTCAATATTTGACTTTTGTATAAAGTCTAAAAGAAGTTCTTGTTGGCCCGGATGAAAAGGTTCAAAGGAACCTAAGAAAAAACCGGCTTTTTTATTTGAAACAAGAGGTTTTGTTTCAAAGTCCGAATTGAGGTGTGATTCTAGTTTTTGTCTTAATTCTATTTCTTTTTCTATTTTTAGATCAAGTTGTGAAATAGTGGATCTAATGATTTTATCTACAATGGCTTGTTTACTTTGAGTTTGCTTAATTAGAATGTTGTTTAAATTGATATGAGATAAGTTCCAATCATTTTGTATGCTGGATAAAAACTCATACGTCTCTTTTATTTTCTCCTTCTGAAACTCAGCATTCTCGGCCGAAAGAATGTGCTTATAAAAATCATGTCTATCTATAAGTCCTCTAACTCTTTCGTGAAGAATTTTATCCGTGCTCTTTCCAGCTTTGATAAGCTTTCGGGCTTTTGATGAGGAAACTCCGTCGGCACTAATTTCAATCGGGTGAATAATAACAGACGTTGCAGCTTCAATATCAGGCCTCTTTACTTCTATATATTCAAAACCAGGTATTTCTCCATGAATATCAATATTTTTACCTAGAGTGTCTTCACCAAAAATTCCTAGTACTCTTTCTTCATGCCGACGTTGCAGGTATTTTACAAACTCAACTTGTCCTTCAATAGGTTGGCGAACTACTTCATAGTCTAAGCCTTGATTTTCTAGCATATGTTCAAGCATGTTGATTCTTTCACTCACTGAGCAATGAAAGTCTTTATCGGTGTTATAGTTTACGGTGACATAAACCTTGGATAAACTAAATTCTTCTTTTGCTTCTAAAATGGCTTGTAAGTGCCCGCGAGTTGGAGGGTCAAATGATCCCACGTAATAACCAACTGGGGTCTGGGCCATGGTTGATTGTGAAAGAGTGCACCACAAAATTGTACTTGTGACGAATAAGAAAAATCTCATTATTTATCTCCACATGGGGTGAGTTAAGTATATATATTAAGCAGCCAAGAATGGCAATTTTATGAACAGTTGTTGTCTAAGTATCTAAATTTAAATAGATTTTTAGAGGTGCTAAGTACTTATTCTTACACCTAAGCCACAGCCAGGGTATTCAAAGCGGTTTGCACCTGGGTATGCAAACCCATTGATGAGTACCCTGCGTTTTAATGGAGAGTGATTAGAAGTACTCCCGTGAATGACATAAGGGTGAAAAAAAGCAACATCACCCGGGTTCATACATAGTTTTTCTCTTTCAAAATTTTTGCATTGATCTTCCCAGTTTGGGTTATTAGGCAAATCAATATGACCAAGCTTATGACTTCCTTTAATAAATTCAATGGGTCCGTTTTGTAGGTTCATTTCATCAACGGCAATAAGTGTTTGCACAAAACTTCCTTGTGTATTGATGTCCGTCCAGTATTCAGTGCCAAAGTAGCGGTGTTGAGAATCTTGATGCCACTCAAATTCAACGTTATCCCCAGGAAGCTTAAAATGAGTTTGACAGATAATTTGATCAAACTCTGATGAACAAAGGATGTTTTCTACTGTTGCGAGAATCACCGAATGCCTTGAGAACGTTTGGAGTTTTGGTCTGTTGCCAGAACACCAAACCACACGCTGAATCGCATCGTTTTCAATCACAAAAAGACTTCCGTCAATTTGAATAGTGTTCTTTTGTTTCTTTGCAGTTTTTTCTAGTTGATCCATTTCTTCTGAAATATTTTTTAATTCTTCTTTGTTAAATATGTTGGGAATAACGCAGTAACCGTCTCGTAAGAAATCGAGGTAAATTTGCGGATGTTGTTCTTTTGTAAGTCCCATTCTCTCATTATATCATGACGTCACGAAGTTTCATTTGGTAGATAATATCTAACGATCTAAGTGGTGGAATGTTTATGATTTTTTATGATTTTTTATGATTTTTATCCATTCAAATTAATTCTAGGTAACAAACATGAAAACTTATAGGTTGCAGCGAGCGTATAGCTGTCATATATCTTGATGATGGATATTCAAAATTTTAAAAATATAGTCATTTCTGGTGCGTCGAGTACGATTGGTTTTCATATTGCTTCTCAACTGCAGCAAATGAACCCAAAAGCAAGTATTGTTGGCCTTACTTCAAATATCAACAAAATTGATAAGACTTCAAGTTGGGATCAACTGTATGAAGTCGATTATCTAGACCAAAATAGTCTTATAAAAGCAAAAAAATCCATGCCCTTTGATAGTATCGACCTTCTTATATTTTGTAATGGTTTCTTGCATTGTGATGAACACGGCCCAGAGAAGAGGCTTGAAGATTGTGACCCAACTCACTTACTAAAAAGTTTTGAGGTAAATGTCGTGTCTCTACTTATGGTTGCTAAAATATTGAAGTCAATGTTTAAGCACAAACGCAGAAGCGGTTTTTTTGCATTGTCTGCAATGGTTGGTAGTATTTCAGACAACCGCCTAGGAGGTTGGTATGGGTATAGATCGTCAAAAGCCGCAATGAATATGTGTTTGAAAAACATAAGTATCGAATTTGGCAGGTCAAATTACCATACCTCAGTTCATGGGATACACCCTGGCACGACCCTCTCGCCGTTATCACAGCCATTTATTGCTGGTAGAAAGCCTGACACCATTTATACTCCAGCATTGACAGCAAAAAGAATCCTACAAGTTATTGAACAATCAGCAGAAAACTCTACTGGTGAGTTTTATCATTGGGATGGGCATATTCTAACGTGGTAGAACTTTAAAGAGTAATTGGGTCAAAAACAGTCGAATTTTGGTATATCTTTAGACATCTAAAGTGCAATTTAGTATGTATTAGTCCAGTGTTAAGAAGGGCTAAATCTTGGAATTCGAAACTCAAAAATATATTGACCAGTCAGCAAAGCTAGCAAAAAGACTCATCGAGTCTCAAACAGATCCTTACCTTCATAAAGTTTTAACTTACCATTACTCAAAAAACGGCAAGTGTCTTCGGTCACGTATTGGTATTGAGTTAGGAAGTGTCTTTGGATTGGATCTTTCTCTTTCAATGGGATGGGTCACTGCGGTTGAAATGCTTCATAACTCTACGTTGATTCACGACGATATCCAAGACGGTGATGAGTACAGGCGTGGCCAAGAATCTATATGGAAAAAATACGGTGTTGACCACGCAATTAATGCTGGAAATATTTTATTGTTAATTGCTCCTCTAGCTATTCAAAAACTGAAAATTATCCCGTCAAAAAAATTAGCTTTACTAGACCTCTACGCTCATATGGGGGCAAGTGTCGTGCGAGGTCAGTCGAAAGAATTTGTCCTCAAAGATATTAATGCAAGTGAAGATATTGAAACTGATTATGAAAACTGTATAGAAAACAAAACAGGTGCTTTGTTTAGAGATGTAGTCAAAGGTATCTGCATTCTTGCGAATAAAGATCCTCTTTATGGAGAGAAACTCTCTAAGTTATTTTTAGAGCTGGGTGTCATTTTTCAAATTCAAGATGATATTTTAGATGTTTATGGCACCAAGGGTAGAGACGAAATTGCCACAGATATCAAAGAAGGTAAGATTTCTGCGTTATTGGTTCACTTTTTATTAAGTAAATCCAGTGATCATGAAAAGGTAGTTAGGATTATTCAAAAAAGCCGTGAGCAAACAACGACTGAAGATGTTGATTTTGTTTTAGGTGCATTTAAACAGGAAAATGCTCTTGAAAAAACCGTAAGCATGTTAAAAGATAAGTACGATATTATCGTTGAGTCTGAACTTGTGGCAGAAGATAAAGACTTAAAGTTATACTTACATCAAACCCTCAAAAAAATTCTAGGTCCGATTGCTCATATTGACTCTATTCAAGACTTAATTGAAGGTTTGGAAGTATGAGTAAAGCAGTTGTGATTGGAACGGGTTTTGGCGGTTTGTCTTCTGCGGTACGCCTTGTAGCAAAAGGCTACGATGTCACCATGGTAGACAAAAACAACGATCCCGGAGGGCGAGCAAGGCGTTTTACAAGAGATGGCTTTTCATTTGATGCTGGACCAACTGTGATTACAGCTCCGTACCTAATCGAAGAGCTGTTTGCTTTATTGGGTGAAGACATGAAGGAATATTTAGAACTTCTCCCTGTGGACCCTTTTTACCGTGTTGCATTTGATGATCAAACTCACTTTGATTATGTGGGTGATCGTGATCGCTTACTAGAGAACATAAAGCAGTTAGAGCCAAAAGATGTTGAAGGCTACGAGAAATTTTACAAGCATGCGTGTGAAATTTTTGACATTGGATATACAAGGCTTGCTGACTATCCGTTTTCTAGTTGGAAAGATATGGTGAAAATCATGCCTGACTTTATGCGTCTCCAGAACTACAAGACGGTATATGGTTTAGCCTCAAAGTATTTTAAATCAGAAAAGCTTCGGCAGGTGTTTTCTTTTCAGCCATTGTTGGTCGGTGGTAATCCGTTTACGATTACTTCTATCTATTTATTGATTCACCCTCTGGAACGTAAGTGGGGTGTTCATTTCCCCAAAGGTGGGACTTATTCAATCGTTGAAGCACTTGTAAAATTACTTAAAAAACGTGGTGTGGAATTTATTTACGGAGACGAAGTTTCGCGTCTTGAAGTTTCCAATAAAAAAATTCATACTGTTCAGACTCTTTCTGGCAAAAGCATTCCTGCGGATGTTGTCGTGAATAATGGTGATCCAACTTATACCTATACTAATCTCATTGATAAAAAACACCTTATGTATAATAAACCGTGGCTTGTCAAAAAAATGAAACAGTCAATGAGCCTTTTCGTTGCTTACTTTGGTACAAATAGAGAATATAAAGATTTAAAGCAGCATACAATTGTTTTAGGGCCTCGCTACAAAGGCTTATTAGATGATATTTTCAAAAAACAAGTACTTGCAAAAGATTTTTCGCTGTACTTACACGCATCAAAGAGAACAGATGAAAACCTATACCCAGATGGAAAAGATGGGTTTTATGTTTTGTCTCCAGTTCCAAACAATAAGAGTGGGATTGATTGGAGTAAAGAAGGTGAAGGGTATTTTCAAAGAATACTGGAATCCTTAGAAGGTAGGATGATGCCGGGATTAAGGGACTCTCTTGAAACCAGTTTTTATATAACTCCTGACTATTTTAAGAACCAGCTTTTATCTACAGATGGAGCAGCATTTGGGATTGAGCCTTTGTTTCGTCAATCAGCTTATTTTCGTTATCATAATCAGTCGTCTGATATTTCAAATATGTTTTTTGTGGGTGCGAACACTCATCCCGGTGCTGGGATACCGGGGGTTTTAAACTCAGCAAAAGTAACAGACCGTTTGATTAATAATATTAAAAGACCAGTTCGTAGTCATGGGACGCAGTATGATGCCTCGCAAGAGCAACGTTGAAACATCAGTTCAAGTACTGAACAAACACGCGAAATCATTTTCGTTGGGAGGTTTTTTTCTTCCAAAAGAAGTGCTTCTTGACGCTGCTGCCTTGTATCATTTTTGTCGTTATTGTGATGATGTCGCTGATGGGGATTTGGCTTCCGACGAAAAAATAACAGAATTAAAAGACTTAAGACTGCTTTTAAAAAATCCTATTCAATCAAAAGAAAACCAAGCGGTACATGGGTTTCATCAAGTTGCTGAACGAACTGATATGAATTACAAATACGCACGCCATCTGTTAAATGGTTTAGAAAAAGATCAAAAACCTGTTTTTATAGAGCACTTAAATAATCTCATCATTTATTCTTACGAAGTTGCTGGAACTGTTGGTGGGATGATGTGTAGTGTTCTTCGCATTCGAGATCAACGAGCCTATGATTTTGCTATTGATCTTGGTATCGGTATGCAAATCACAAATATTTGCAGAGACGTAAAAGAGGACTTTGAAATGAACCGTGTTTATCTCCCACAAAAAGATAATACACCGCTCAGCATTCAAAGTGGTTTGGACCAAAGTAATGTGATGGATACTACAAAGCACGCTTTGTCTATTGCTCATCAGTACTATCGAAGTGGTGAAAAAGGTTTTCGATTTATTCCTTTTTTTGCAAGGTTTGGTATTTTAGTAGCTGCTAGACTTTACGAAGCAATTGGAACGAAGCTTCTTAAGAAACACCAGGCCAACCCACTTCACGGTCGCACATATTTAAATTCACTAGAAAAATCATTCGTGATTTTTAAGGCCTGTATTGAATTTTGGTTTCTTTGGGTAAGTTACTTTTTTACAAAAATGCCTGAGCATGATTCAATTCTTCATAAACCGCTTGAGGGCTACTCTTGATGGTAGGCTTATGACATACATGCAATTTCACTTTTGCTTTATTATCCCTGCATTGGTTTTGTCGATGTTATTGGCCTCAAAAGAGTTTTATCGGTGCCGACCAAAAGCCTTATGGAGTGTGGTTTTGATGTCGGTGTTGGCGTTTATTTACACAACCCCGTGGGATAGTTTTCTGATTCATCAAGGGGTGTGGTGGTATGCCAAAGATCATGTTTTAGGAACGGTTTTTAAAATCCCTTATGAAGAGTACATGTTCTTTTTTCTTCAAACTTGGATAGCTAGTGGAATTTTTCTTTTTATTTCAAAACCTTCTTCGTGGACAAAAAAAGGATTAAACTGGAGGCAAAAAGGTAGATGGTTAACTTTTTATTTTTTGATTGTTGAATCTATTTTTGTTTATGGGCTTTTTTATGACAGTGCTTACTATTTATCGCTAATCATGGCGTGGTGTTTTCCTGTTGTTTTTATTCAAATATATTTTGGTCTAGAATTACTTCTAAGACGGTTTTTGATGGTTTACGGCACAGTTTTTTTAGTGTCTTGCTATCTTTGGTTTTGTGATTGGTATGCAATATCAAAAAATATTTGGATGATATCACCTGATTTGACAACAGGTTTTAATGTCATGGGTTTACCGGTTGAAGAAATGATTTTTTTCTTTATGACAAATATAATGGTTTGTCAGGGTGTTTCACTTTTTTTGGACCCTGACTTAAAAGATAAGCTAGCCAGTTCGGGGTCATTTTTCGGAGGAATTCGAAAATGGTAAATAATCAATCTATCATCAGCATCAATAATTTAAGTGTGAAATTTGCAAAACGTTGTGTTTTAAGTGATGTGTCTTTTGACTGTAATCGCTTCGGTAATATCGCTATTTTAGGTCCTAATGGGGCCGGAAAATCTACATTCTTGAAAGCGTTATGTGGGTTGATTCCTGTGAGTAATGGTAAAGTAAGCTTATTTGGTCAAAGCCCAAGGTCCTTTGCAGTGCGAAAAAAATTAGGGGTTTGTTTTCAAAAAGTAGACTTTCCTGCCTTTGTAAAAGTGAGCAGTATTTGCAAACTGATAGCAAGTCAGTATCACTTAAAAAATTGGGAGGACTCAGAGTTTTTTCATTTATTTGGAATGCATGAGTTAGCTTCGTTAGAGGCGAGTTCATTGAGTGGAGGTGAAAAAAAACGTTTAATGCTTTTTTTGACTTATTTTCATGAACCTGAACTTGTTGTTTTAGATGAGCCGACGGCTGCATTAGACTCTAAGTATCAAAATATTTTTAGGGACTACCTCCTCAAGTCATCTACAGATGGTAAACGATTAACAATCATGAGTAGTCATATGGATGAGGATCTTCGTTCAGGAATTGATGTTATTTTAAGGCTGGATCAAGGCAAGCTTCACCAAAAAAATGTAGAGCATACAACGAGTCAACATAGCCATGTTGTTTTTGATTTGGTAGGCGGTTACTCCTACGAGAATTACCCAGGATTAAGATGTAAGGGTGGTAAAGCTCACATCTATACTGATAAAGTAGAAGGATTGTTTAAAAAATTAACGAACGATCAAATTCCACTTCCTAACCTTTCTGTGACATCTGCTCATCAGGTTATTGGTGAGGTTCGCCCATGAAAAAATATCTTTCATTTTTACGGTTTTTACTCTCGGAGTCATTTCGGCAGCCGGGTTACATCATCCCTACGCTCATATTCCCAGCGATGTTTTTTTTATTTTTTGGTGTCCCAGAAGCAAAAGATCTCAAATTATCGAAAATATTAGTCGCTTCCTTTTCAGCGTTTGCTTTAATTGGAGTCATGTTCTTTCAGTTTTTAATTTCTAGTTCACAAGAACGATCAAGTTCTTGGAACTTTTACTTGAGGACATTACCAACCTCTAAGTGGGTAGTCTTTTGGAGTAGAGCGAGTGTGAGTCTGTTTCTTGCTATTTTATCAGTTGGTTTAGTATTTTTAGTCGCTTTTTGGGCGACTCCATTTGAGATTTCTTTGAATGGTTTTGTAGTCTTCATGGCACTTTTATTGGTGGGAGCGATTCCTTTTGGTTTGCTTGGCTATGTTGTTGGGTTATGGGTAAACCCAAAAGGGGCTCCAGCATTAGGGAATCTCCTTTATCTTGGAGGAGCTTATATGGGCGGTTTGTGGTACCCGCCTCAACTACTACCAAAAGCGATCGGCGATATCTCTGTTTATTTACCAACAAGGGCTTACGGAGAAATACTTTGGTCAGTTATGTTGTCTAGGGTAGTCGAACACAGATACATTTATTCATTAGTAACATGTTCGGTCGTTGTGATGCTACTGATCACATTTAGCCACCTTTATTCAGAAAGAAAATGGAGTTTAAGACCATGAGTCAAACGAGTTTTATCCAAGATGTCGCCACTTACGTGGGTAGAGTCAAAGAGTTTAAAACCAAAGATTATATTGTTTATATCTTATGGATTGGAATGATTTTCGGTCTATTTGCCGCTACATTTGGTTTTATTTATTTAGGTTATGCTAATGGTGTACAGTGGCCTTCTTATGTGTGGAATATTCCGGTTGGTGCATTGATATTCACTTTCGCCATTGCCGTCGATACAATTGGGCACCGAACTATTTATAAAGAAGAACTCCAAAAGGGAGAGGCTTTAGTTCATCACATTACGATTTTTTTTGGTATTACCAGTGTTCTCGCACTTTGTTTGGGATACGATCATCCAAGTCTGATGTATCACCCAGCTTTAGTCTTGATTGCATTATCTATTTTTTATTCGGCGGTTGATGAGGCGATGCACTGGAAACGCTACCTGACTCAACACTCTGACAGGGTTGAAATGTGGTCTCATGTCTTTATTCTTACAGGCCATATGATTATGGTTCTTACATGGTGGCATTGGTTTACCGAGGGTTACCCCGGAGTTGCAGAAACTCTTCAAGCCTTGAAACCATAGGTAGTCATGATTACTTTTCTTTTAGGTTGTTTGGGTGTTTATATTCTGTATTTTCGGCTTCAAAAATTTGAAGTCCCCACATTTGAACAAAAACTGCCAAATCTTTTATCGGTGATTATCCCAGCAAGAAACGAAGAAAAAAGATTACCCGTTTTACTTGAATCACTCAAAAATATCAAAAATATACCTCTGGAAATTATCGTTGTGAATGATCAATCCTCTGATAAAACAGCTGAAGTTGCGACGACGTTTGGTTGTAAGCTGGTCGAAGCACCTGGTCGCCCTGAAGGGTGGACAGGAAAGTCTTGGGCTTGCCACTATGGAGCTAAGTTTGCTTCTAGTGACTTGATTCTATTTACAGATGCAGACACTCGTTTTTTTGAAAAGGGTTTATCGAGTTTTATCAAATCTCATTTATATCATCAGCTTGATATGTCTTGCCCTATGATCTTTCACAGAAGTCGACTTTGGTGGGAGTATCTGATCGGTGCATTTCACTTATTATATTTGTTAGGCACAAACTTTAATGGCAGAGCTTCTATAAGACGGCTGTATGCCAACGGCCAATGTTTGCTTTTTCGTCAAGATTTTTACGTTGAGAACTCGCACTTTGAAATTAAAGAAGATCTTGCTGAAGATATGGCCCTTGCAAAGAGGTGCCTTGAATTTGGTGGTAAATACCAAGTGTATTCGAATTCTATAGTTTATGATGTACAAATGTTCAGTGATTTCAAAAGTTTTTATCGTGGCTGGCACCGTATTTTTCGCCTTGGGTTAAAACATACATCTATTCAGGCTTCTCTAGAGATTACGCTGGTTGTTATAGCAATGCTTGGAGGCGGGAAATGGTTATTCGGTTTTCCGGAGCTCTTGTTGGTGATAGTTTCAGGATTTTTTGTATATAAAAACCAAAAACTGTTTGGTGAATTTTCAGGGGGTGGGATTTTGCTTCTACCATTCACTATTTTACTTTTTACTTGGATCAGCGTGCATGCTGTAATCAGTAATACTCTTGGTAATTCATATATTTGGCGTGGAAGAAACTACAATACTACTAGTAAATCTTAATTTTATGAATTTGAAGTTCAAATGGAACAGGCTCTAAGGATTTTGAAATGGATTCTTTTTGATTACTTCTTGTAATTAGAAAGCCAATAGACTCCATATCACTGATTTTGAATTCATTCTCTTGTTTGAATTCTACGCCTCTTTTTACACATTTAAAGTCTTTTGGGTAAAACTCAAGCAATGTTTTGGTTTTGGGAGCTTGGAATTCAGTTTGGAGATTACACCCAGTGTTTTTAGACTTAGTCGATAGTGTAATCCTAAATAAAAGGTCTGGAGTTGTGCTCGATACCATTAATGTGATTTTTTTATAGACCCTGTTTTTTAATATTGTGTTTGCAAGGGCAAATCCAACTCGACTGTTTTTTTGTGAGGATGGAAAAGACCCCAAAAAACCATAAAAATCTAGTCGGTTGATTCTTGGTTGTAGTGTCATATCCACTTTCGATGGAGTTCCTGA
Organism: Oligoflexales bacterium; assembly: GCA_023301465.1. GTDB lineage: Bacteria > Bdellovibrionota_B > Oligoflexia > Oligoflexales > JALZUQ01 > JALZUQ01. The sequence goes on along the minus strand of JALZUQ010000008.1, from coordinate 128,190 downwards.
TTCTACAGATAAACTGCGAGCTTTGAAATCCCAGTTTTTAGTCCATATGAGAGTTTTTAAATCCAGGGTGCTATTTGAGCTGTTTCCATAAGAGTTGTGATTCATTAAAAAAACAAAGACCATCAGTAAGTTAAAATATCTATTCATAAGAATGAGATATCATTTATTTTCAGACATTTCAGTATATTTTTGGGAATAAGCTACTTTGTATAAACTCATGATAGCACTACGAGTGGTATAGTCTTCATACGTCCGGTAAACGTACTCAGTATGAGATGCGTAAGAAGCTCTTAGCTCTTCATAGCTTGTAAAGTTTTGAACCTCTGTTAATTGACTTAAATCTGGGAAACTATCATCTCCGTATATTTGGTCCGGGTCTGGAGTATTCTGTCCTTTTAAAACACTTTCAATTTTATCTTTGATGTCATTTAAACGAGGGTTGTTTAAGAGTTTTAATAGTTTTTCAAGTGGGCTCAGTTGGTTTAAACCGTCATCTGAAAAAAGCTCTAATATTTGAGCGATAATTTGTACAATCATTAAGACTTGATTAATATCTATTTGGTATCTGTTCTCACTTTTCATTTCATCAACGTAACCTTGATCAATAGCTGCTTGATTTGCCATAGAGAAAATAAACATAGCAAGATCAATATTCGGTAGAACTTCTTGGTAGTTATCTGCGTGAACTTCAAGCGGGGTTTGTTCATTTATTTTTTCTGTTAACGTACCAAGGTCGACCTCTACGTTACTGGGTAAATCACTAATCAGTCTTGCCATGCCGTCCATGGTTTTAGATGATTCAATAGTATTTGCTTCATTAAACCATTTCAGCGACACAAGAGGGTGTTGAAGGATTTGAACAAAGTTTTCTTTATCGCTTTTGGATGTGTCTTGAGACTGTGTGGTGCTTCCGGTTTGAATGACTTGATCAAGGCTGGGTTGTTGCCCTGCGTCGTTGACTGGGTTCAGAATAACTTCTTCATTCGGGTATGAGCCGCATGACACCACGAGCATAAACAATATGCATGAACATGACTTTTTCATTTTTAATTCCTCTAAAAAACGAGCATTTCACTCATTATTCTATTCGTCATTCGGTGTTTTATTGTGTGTTATTAGTGTATGTGTCTGTAAATATTGAATTATTTATATGCGTTTTTTGACTTTAATTACTTCGTCCAAGCCGCTAGTTTCTCTCCACCAAGAATATGTGCATGGAGGTAGTCAACAGTTTGTCCGCCGTGATCACCGCAATTAAATGCCACGCGGTATCCATTTGAATCAAGCTCTAGAGCGTTAGCGGTTAAACTAATCCCTTTCATCAATTCAGCAAGTATAGATGCGTCTGATGATTTAACTTGAATAAAGGATTCGATCTTTGTTTTTGGGATCACAAGAACATGTACTTTTGCTTGTGGAGAAATATCTTTGAATGCGAGGACAAACTCATTTTCAAAGACGATGTTAGCAGGAATTTCTTTATTTAGAATTTTTTCAAAGATAGTCATAGATTTTCCTTTTTTAGGGCAAGTAATTTTATGCGGGGCTAAGTTTTTTGTGTTTTAGCTCTAAGATCACATCAGCAAATTCTTTAAATTGCTCTCTATGTGCAATCGAGATGATGCAGCTTTTTTTAAGATGTGACTTTATGTTTTTTAGAATCTTAGCTTCAGTATGTAAATCTAAAGCTGAGGTGGTTTCGTCCATGATGATTATTTTTGGTTCGTGATAAAATAGTCTGGCAAGATGCAAGCGTTGGAGCTGACCACCAGAGTAGTTTAAATTGACACTATCTTGATCTTTTGCATCTGAGTTTTCAAAGTCTATGCAAGCAAGTTCTTTTGCTCTTTGGGTTTTTGACGGATTTGGTTTATCAGGCCAACTTACAAATCGGTCAATATCTTGATCTAAGACGGGTGCATGTTGAGTGATATAAGCAAGGTCCGTATGGTCCCATTCTTTCCGTACACCAATCTTTATATCGCCCTCTGCTTGTGGCAGTAGTTTTACAAGGCTACGAACCAATGAAGACTTTCCAACCCCCGAGGCTCCGCTAATAATATAGAAAGTCGCCGACTTAAAGTGATAGTTTAATTTGTCGAGTATCTTGTCTCTACCAAACGCTAAACTCATGTCACTCACTTTGACACCAAAGTTTTGCTCACCATGAGTGTTTAATTTGTTGGATGTGCTTGGAGATTTTAAGAAATCTTTAATACGCCCAATGGATACATCACCTTGTTTTTTTGTGGTGTAGTACTTTGATAGTTTATTTGCCGATTGAGACAAAAAGGAAATCCCCGCTACGTAACTGACAAAGGCTTGAGGGTCCATCAGATCATTTTGTATAATGTAGTAACTAGCGGCAAGTAGAAGGCATAAAATCAGAATAAAGCAGCCTTCTGTCACTGGAGACAGTGTGGCTTTCGTAGAGGCTGCTTTTTTGTATTTTTGAAACATGACCTCAGAAAACTCTCGAAATTTGTTGTTCTCTAGTTCTTCTGCGTCGTATTGTTTGATGGTTTTAATGCCGCCAAGCCTGTGCTCTAACCATGCATTGATTTCAGAGAATTCAGAGATAGCACTCTTGGTTCTACGTCGAAATTTTTTACCTATTCTTTTAATCACCAACGCAACAGGTAACCCAAGAAGAAGCATTCCCAGAGTCACCTTCCAAGAGATGACAAACAAGGCATACAATAAAAAGAGGGTTTTAACGAGTTCTCTGCTAGACCCGCCAATAAACCTAGTAATATAATTTTTAATAATTTGTGAGTCTACATTAATGAGAGAACTCATAGATTCCGGCTTAGTCTCAGAAGTGGTTTTTGTAAATTTATCAAAAATTCGGTGTCTAATGCGGTAAGTAATATTCTCAGATGTGCTTTCCCAAAGGTAGGTTTGAACAACCCTTGCAATACATTGCACCAACGCTAATCCACCTAGTAGAACAGGTACGAGCCAGATGTTTTCTTGAACCGCTATAGATGGCTGCTGGGCAAATGACTCAAGCCTTGCTCCCACAAGCTCTCCAAAAATTTCACGATATGTAAGGATATAATCTTTAGAGGAAATAATGTTAAGAAGAGGGCCGGTAAGGGTAGCAAGCACTGCTGTGACATACCCCAAGACAAGTGCCGAAATACTTGTGATGAGGAGTGCCAACCAGTGTCGTCTTAGTTCATGGAAGATCAATAGTTAAGAAATCTCGCTCATGCTTGTCACAATTTTATCAATCAAGCCATACTCAAGAGCTTCTTTTGCATCCATCCAGTAATCACGGTTGGTGTCTTCAGCCACTTTATCAATAGTTTGACCGCATTCTTTTGCAAGAAGTTGGTTTATTTTTTCTCTGGTTTTCATGATTTCACGAGCCGTGATTTCTAGGTCTGATGCTTGTCCTTGGACATGACCGTTAATTAATGGCTGGTGAATCAAAAACTTACTGTTTGGAAGTGAGTAACGGTTGCCTTTGTCTGCACCGACATTAATAACCGTTGCGATACTGGCACATAACCCAGCAGTGATAACGTTCACTTTTGAGCTGATGAAACGAATAGTGTCAAAAATAGCAAAGCCACTGTTTACTTCACCACCGGGTGAGTTGATGTAAAAATGAATATCTTTTCCGGGAGCTTTTGCTTCTAAAGCTAATAGTGCATTAATAACCTTGTGTGCAACCTGCGAGTTGATTGCTTCGGAAACGAAGATCGTGCGGTTTTCAAAAAGCTGGCCTTCGATTTGTTTGCTAAATAAGTTTTCTAAATCCATCATTTACTCTCTTCGTGATTAAGTATTAGGTGCTTCAAATGAGTTTCTATTATAGGAGGGATTGTGCATCAACATCAATGGAAAAACTTACCTGGGTCGGAAGCTTTGTAAACCGGGCGTGGAAAGCGTCAAAGAAGTGTCTTTGAAATTTCATATCTGATGAAAAAATACTGATGATTTGACGGTGATAGCCTCTTAAGAGATCAACAGTTGGTGTGGAAGGGCCCAGCACCTCCATTTGCGAGATTTCATAAATTCTTTGGGTATAAAGTTTATCCACCCATTGGCTAATTTTGTGACAAACCTCTTGGAGTACCTTTTCATTTTTTGATTTAAACTCCATCACCGTGAACCTTCGAAATGGTGGGTAGCCAAGTTCTTTGCGTAAATTGATCTCTTTTGTTGCAAAGTCTTGGTAATTGCCCCTGACAGCATTTTGAATGATCTCGTTTTCTGATTGACTGGTTTGTAAGATTACTTTTCCAGCAGAGTCACCTCGACCAGCACGTCCACTAGCTTGAGAAATGAGTTGGTAGGTCCTCTCGCCAGCCCTAAAGTCTGCAAAATTCAGCATTTGCTCTAAATCACTCAAGACAACAAGCGTCACGTTTGGAAAATCATGACCCTTTGCAAGCATCTGAGTACCAACAAGCAAGTGGATCTCTTTGTTTCTGAATGCGGTAAGTGTTTTTTCAAGGACGCCTTTTTTAGAGGTGGTGTCGCTGTCAAGTCTTGCGATTTTTAACTGTGGTAGTTTCTTTGTGAGAAAATCTTCCATTCTTTGAGACCCATAGCCGACGCTAATCAGGTCTCCCTCATTTTCATAGTTTTTGGTCACTGTCGTATAGTCGCAGTAGTGGCATCTTAGTTCTGTTGAATATTGGTGGACAGTTAGCGAAATACGGCATTTTGGGCACTGTAGAATATCTTGGTTTTTGTTTTTAAGGTAATAAGCAAAACCACGCCTATTAACAATCACGATACACTGGTGCCCTTTTTCAAAGTTGTTTTGAATATCTCGAAGAATCCTTGGGTCTAATAACGGAGGGTCGCCTTGATCACTTCCCAGTTTCGATTGAACGCGGTAGCTGATGCTTTCAGTTTTGACAAAAGAATGTGAAGGCAAACTTCCACCAGTAGGGCGTTCCGTCATTTCTAATAGTTTGTACTTTGAGTTCAATGAGTTTTCATAAGTCTCAAGACTCGGTGTTGCAGATCCAAGTACACAAGGGATTTTCGTTTGATGGCAGCGATAAACAGCAACATCTCTAGCATTGTACCTGAGTCCAGAAGCCTGCTTGTAAGACGAATCATGTTCTTCATCCACAAAGACAAGTTTTAGGTTTTTAAAGGATGAAAACACGGCAGACCTCGGTCCAATTAGAATGCTGGCATCACCGTTTTTGATTCTGCCGAGTTGCTCCCACCGCTGCTTAGCCGTCATGGCTGAATGAACAATGGCAACTCTATCTCCGAAGGGGCTTTGAAACCTAGAGGTCATTTGAGGGGTTAAGGATATTTCAGGAACTAAGACCAATGCTTGTGCGTCAGTGTTTTTGGCAAGCATTTCTTGAATACAGCGGATATAAACTAAGGTTTTACCAGAACCTGTGATTCCGTGAAGTAAAAAAGTTTGGTACTCACTTTTATGCAATGAATCACAAATGCTATCAATTGCTAATGTTTGTTGAGGGTGAGGTGTGACTTCGAGTTCTTTGGTTCCATGTTGAAAACGTTTTTCGTCTTCTTTGTCTGAGTTTTCAGAAAAGGTGCGGTTTTGAGAAGTAGATGTTTCGGTAAGCTGGAGTTCTTTGAGCTTGATGAGTTCTTCTAAATCAAGGTTTTGTTTTTGTAGGTGTTTTAATAGTGTTGCTTTGGTGTAAATGTCTTTTTTAGAAAAAATCTTTGCCAACAGAATATTCTTTCGTCCTGTGTTGGTGATCGCAACATAAGATGCTTTGGTTTTTTTAATAGATGCCGGGAGCATGGATTTAAAAACTTCACCAAGTGGGTGGCCGTAGTAGGAACTTAACCACTGTGCCATTTGGACTTGCTTCGAGTCAAAAGCAGGTTCCTTTGTATCAATCACTTCCATGATATTTCTTAATTTAAATTTGTGGTTACGGTTATCGTCTTCACAAATAATGACGCCGGTTAGTTTTCGGGGGCCGAAGGGTATGACTACCCTAGAGCCACTTTCGATGGGCTGGAGGCTTTGATATGTAAAAAGCTGATTCACAGGAGAGTAAATTGCCACCTTATATAAGAGTGGTGACTGCTTATTTGTTGGTTCTGAGTGGGAGTTTTCTTGAGCCATGCTTGTTTTTGTTCCTTCTAAACCCCAAATATTGCTTAATTATTGAGCTAAATGGTGTGATTAAGCTCTTTGGTTATACGGCCATAAAAAAAATCACGCAAACAAGATATTAGGCATTGATTTAAAGCCTTAATTTAGCTTATGTTTGTTCCCTATTGATGGAAGGAGTAGGCAGGAAAATGGCTTACAGAAAGAAAAAGCGACTTTTAACTCGTAGAAAAAGAACACTCGATCCGTACACGGTTGTGGATTACAAAAGCCCAGATATACTTAAACGGTTTATCACTGATCGCGGCAAAATAATTCCAAGAAGAATTTCGGGTGCGACTGCAAAGCAACAAAGAGCAATTTGCAAAGCTGTAAAGAGAGCTAGATACTTAGCAATTCTTCCTTACAGTACTGCTCACCGTAGCGAAAAAGGTTTTACCGGAATGGTTACTCTTTCTTACGCTGGTTTCGACCGCGACAGAATGAGAGCAAAGATTTTTGATCAACGTAGTAGACGTGACGGACAAGGTTCTAGAGATAGAGATTCTGGTCCACGTGGTGCAGCTCCAACTCCAAGTAGTGATGCAGCTCCAAGTACGGATGCTCCTAAGCCAACTTCAGGAGAATAATATGTCTCGTAAGTGTGAACTATCAGGAAAAAACGTTCAGGTTGGAAACCGTGTTTCTAAGTCTAAATCTAGAACGAAGCATAGATTTTTACCAAACCTTCAACAAAAGAAGTTTTGGTCAACTGAATTAGGTAAGTTTGTTTCATTCAAAGTTTCTGTTTCAACGATCCGTACCATCGACAAGTTAGGTATTGATAAGTTTGCAAAGAAATTTGGTCATAAACTCAAGTAACGAGCACGTAAGATAAAAGGAGAAGTTATGGGACGAGGCGATAATCGTAGAACTCCAAAAGTGAAGCGTCGTAAGGCGATGCGTAAACTTAAAGAACGTATCAAACAAAAAATTGCTGGCGGCAAAAAGTAACAACCGTCATCTGTTTACAAAAAACCCTCAAAACTAGATTTAGATTTGAGGGTTTTTTTGTGGGCTCAGCATTTTAAAGGAGTAATCCATGAAAAAAGTAACGATATATACTGATGGTGCATGCTCAGGAAACCCCGGACCCGGAGGTTGGGGATCTGTGCTAATGTTTGAGGGGCACGAAAAAGAGCTTTCAGGGTATGAGCCTCAAACCACCAATAACCGTATGGAGCTTTTGGCGGTGATAGAGGGGATGAGGGCCATGAAGGAGCCTTGCGATATCGCGGTGTATTCAGATAGCAAATACGTTGTGGATGCATTTAAAAAGGACTGGATTAGTGGTTGGCTTGCAAGGGACTGGAAAAACAGCCAAAAAAAGCCAGTTAAAAACCGAGACCTCTGGGAGGCTCTTTTGGAGCAAGTAGATTTTCACAGCTCTATCGAATGGAACTGGGTCAAGGGCCACGCAGGTGACCCAAATAATGAGCGAGCCGACCGCCTTGCAACAGGGGCGATTGACAAATTTGGGTAGGGTTGTTAGATGTTTAGGGTAGAGATTTCGTAAAGCAATGCAGGCAAGAAAACTGCAAATGGAGAACATACAGTGGCAAATCATAAGTCATCAAAGAAAAGAATTAAAACAGCTGCAAAAGCACGTTTAAGAAACCGCTCTCACATGAGTACTGTAAGAAAAGTTGTTAAAAACTTTAAAGAAGCAGCAGAAAAAGGATCTGATGAAGCAGCGAAGTTGTTTCAATTAGCTCAAAAGACGCTTGCAAAAGCTGGTCGTAAAGGTGTTTTAAACCGTAAGACAGCATCTAGAAAAATTAGCCGTTTATCTAAGTTGATTGCAAAAGCAAAATAACTTGATTTGGTTTACCGATTAAAAAGCCCGGATGTTTTTCATCTGGGCTTTTTGTGTTTTCTGGTAGTGGAGATTGTGAACCAAGGAACTCATTCGATAAAAGGATCTAATCATGGTTGGAATACACGGTGTTTTATTGATGGCAACTGGAATGATTCATATGATCTTTGGTTTGTTGCCCTTTACTTATCTGCATGACTGGCAAAAATTATTTGTGTTAGGCCTGTGGGATACTGTTTCTAAAAACGATGATAGGGCTATGGCGGCATTTTGTTTTGTTGCTGAGTATTTTTTGTGCTAATAGACTTCATGAAAAGAATGAATATAAATCACTTTAATTTCACCTTTGTTTACGCACTTTTTTTTATGTGCTTTATGAATCATTTAGTGGATGCTGCCCCTTGCGATGAGGGGTTTCAAGATAGTCTCGAAGACCATGTTGAGAACGGCATGGTGCAATATTTCTCAGATTTTATCGTTCACAAAGATAAAAGTTTTTCAAAAGATGAAAAAAAAATTTTAAGAGAAGTTTTAAAAAATTACTTACGAGTTCATCAAGGATTTGGTGGTTCTAATGATAAAATAAGATTGAATATGATTGTTTTTGAGTATGAAGATATGTTTCTTTCAGGAGAGTATGACTTCCATGTTTATCTTGAACGCTCAAAAATTTTCATAGATCAAACAGCTAATCGTTTTTTTAGTGATCGTGTTAGTTTGATTTTTTTTATTCATGAATTAGGCCATCTCTTTGATACTGTTTCTAAGTATAAAGAAATTGGTCCATATAGAACTTTACAAAGGATAAAGTCTCTATCTAAAAATGTCATTTTGGATTTAGAACGAGAGGCAATTAAAGTTGAATATGAATTCTTGCAGACAATCCCTTTGGAAAAACGTCAGGAGCTCATTCAGTTTTTTGTTGAATGGTTTTTAAAACATGAATATTTGGATAAAGAATTCTTACAAAGAGATTTTGCTTTTTCAAATGAAAGGCTTGAAGCTACTAGATCTAAGATTTCAAATAGGTATAAAGATGAAAAAATAATAGATAGTAAAATGAATGAGCTTTTCAATTTGCTTTTGTATTACCATGCATTAATAAACTCTGATCTCCCACTTGATATCTACTATGATCTAGCTATTAACCTTAGAGGTTATAAAAAAATGAAAGATCCGTCCTTCAGTAAGAAATTCTTTAATTATTGTGATCTAAGTTATATAACTTTAGCTTACTTTTTTACTTTGTTTAAGTAACAGATCTCGTTATGATCATATAGATCATTTAAGAGGTAATCATGGAAAATGAAGCATGGGACAACATCATCTGGGCAAGTAGCCCACCTTCACTCGTTGCCTCTAAGGTTCTTACAAAATTTCAATACCATCTCAGAGATATGTTTGAAGAAACTCTTGGGAGAAACTCAATTTTTTTCAAAAAAATTTGGCAAAGAGAATCTGGCAAGTGGGGTGGTGGAAGTCGTTTAGTGGGCGATGGCCCTGATATAAACCGTGCATCTATTAACTTCTCTCAGGTTCAGTATGAAGGGATTCTTGAAAAAAGACTAAACGCAGCAACGGCGTTATCAGTTATCATTCACCCGAGGCATCCTCATTGTCCTTCTATACATTTACATATCAGTTGGACTGAAATGAAAGAAGATAAAACTGGAACTTGGAGGCTGATGGTGGATTTAAATCCCGGACTTCCAAATGATGAAGAATCCAATGAATTTGCTTTAGCAGTAGAAACTGCTCTTGGTAGTTATTCTCAGCGAGCAAGAGCAGAAGGTGATAAGTATTTTTATATACCAACTCTTGGAAGGCACCGCGGTGTCGTGCATTTTTATCTTGAGGGCTTTGCATCTAAGAAGACAGGTGAAAATAGTTTTGAGCAAGACATTGTTTTTGTTGAAAATTTTGCACAAGCTGTTCTTGATAGTTATAAATCAGTATTAATTTCGAGCCAAAAAAGAAAAACTTCGCAAGATGATGAACGAAAACAACTAGAATATCATACTCTTTATTTTTTCCAAGTGACGACACTTGATCGTGGGAGTATTGCAGGGCTGGTCATTCACGGCCAAAACGATATAGGTATTTTGGGGTCGCTTCCAAAGTATGTGGATAGAGGTTTGCTAGAGATTTGGTTGGAGAAAATGTCTGGCCCGCAAAAAAAGTTGCAGCAACAAATTCTTGAGGTTCTTCCTCATTCTGCAATAATTGAAATAGATGACGAAGTTAAAAAGAGTTTGGCAAAATTAATAAGGGGTTTTTACCGAGAAAACCCTGATGCGATGAAGTATCTAGCTCGTGGCTCTATATTGCCTCATAGTAACAAAAAGCATATAAGTTGATTCATTAACTATTTTTCATATGGCGTATGACTATATGTTAAAATTTGATCCGGCATTAGTAACTTTTTATAAAAAATTGAATGGATGGGAATGAGCATGAAGCTATTTTTTTTAAGTGAAGCAAGGTTTTATTGAATTATTACTTAACTCTTAGTTTTTTTTATGCTCTAAAAATGACTCCATAAAAGAATCAGATTTTTGAAGCCCCATAACCTCTAAAAAGCAATTTGCAAGGTTTCCTAGCCCGAATTTTCCGTGATCACCCTGAAGATTGAATTTTCTTTCGAATGGGTCATAAAGATAGAATGGCACCGGATTAATGGTGTGAGCAGTTTTCGGTTTGAGGTTATCCATATCCTGCTTCCAAGAATCAAAAGCTTTTCCTTCAAACATAATATCTGCATTTCCATGGTCGGCAGTGATCGCAACGCAGTACCCATATTTTTTTGCAGCTGTGATCAAACGTCCAATTTCGATATCCATGACTTCCATGGCTTTTATGGTGGCGGCGTAGTTTCCCGTATGACCAACCATATCACCGTTTGCAAAGTTAATGCGGCCAAAATCAAAAGAGCTTTTAGCCATTTCTGCAATAGTAGAGTTGGTGATCTCTGTAGCTTTCATCTCTGGTTTCTGGTCGAAAGGTATGTTGTCAGAAAGTATTTCTATATGGTTTTCATATTTTTTATCAATGTAGCCACTGTTGTTCCCGTTCCAAAAGTAAGTAACGTGACCGTATTTTTGAGTTTCACTGCAAGCAAACAATTTGAGTTTCTGTTCAATTAAGTGTTCGCTGAGAGTTCCGAGGATTTTTGGAGGTTGCACAAGAAAGTTATTTGGAATTTTTAAATCACCGTCATACTGCATCATGCCTGCATATAATACGTCGGGGTTTCTTTTTTTTGAAAATTTTTGAAGATTTTTATCAGTAAATGCTAACGAAATCTCAATGGCTCTATCACCACGAAAATTAAACAGTACAAAAGCATCACCATCACTTACTTTGCCAATAGGTCCATTATTATCTGCGATTACAAAAGATGGAATATACTGATCACTTAAATCAGGGTTCTCATCTCTAAATGTCTCGATGGCGGATTGAGCGTTTGAAAATGATTTTGCATCTCCTTCGACATGTGCTCTCCACCCACGTTCTACCATAGACCAATCCGCTTCGTAGCGGTCCATTGTCATGTGCATGCGACCACCACCAGATGCAATCTGATAGTCCATCTCAGTGGTTTGATTGACCTCTGCTAGGACTGTTTCGAGCTTTTCAACGTAGCTAAGCGACGATCCTTCTTGGACATCTCTGCCGTCTAGTAAAATATGAACTCTTACTTTTTTGACACCATCTAAGCAGGCTTGACGAAGCATGGCGTGTAAATGAGCTTCATGTGAATGAACATTTCCATCAGAAAGCAGGCCTAAAAAATGAAGTGTAGTTTCTTTGGTATTGGTTTGTTCTACGATTTGTTTCCATAAATCTGTCGTAAACATTTTTTTAGTGTGTATTGCATTGTGAACAAGCTTTGCACCTTGATCGTATATTTTTCCAGCTCCAATAGCGTTATGCCCAACTTCGCTATTACCTATATCTTTGGTTTCTGGAAGTCCCACAGCATGCCCATGAGCAGCTAAGGTTGTAAAGCAGTGATTAGCTCGCAGTTTTTGTAGGTTAGGGCATCTTGCGTTTAATACGGCGTTACCGTAAGCCGATGAAGATTCACCGACTCCATCCAATACAATGCAAAGAAGTTTTTTCATGGTGGCTCCGGGGCGTTTGCTGAAATAGATTTTAAGGTTTACTTGTTTTTTTCATACTCTCGAATAGTGTCAATTACCCAAGTAAGTGCTTCAGGGTTTACACTTGGAATTAATCCATGACCGACATTAAAAATATGAAAATCAGAAGATTCAGCATTTTGCAGGGTCTTGAGTGTTGCTTCTTTTACAGCTTTTTCATTTGTGATTAAAACCAGTGGATCTAAGTTTCCTTGGGTTTTGACAATATCACGATCTTGTTTAATGCGTGCAACTGCTTGAGATAAGTCTAAACGCCAATCAATTTGAATGATATCTGCAGAGCTTTTTGCAGCACTGGCCATTTGAACTCCAGATTGACCGCTATAGAAAATTGTTGGTACGTCTTTTGCTTTGAAGTGTTTAAAGATACGCTCCGTTGCTGGCATTACGTGTTTAGCATAACTATCAGGTGTTAATTGATGAGCCCATGAATCAAATATCATCAGGATTTCTGCACCGTGTTCAAGTTGCATCTCTAAATAAGAAATAGTTGAAGTGGCGAGTTTATCCATCAATAACGCAAATGATTCTGGGTGAGTGTATAAAAGTTTTTTAGAGTGTTCGAAATTCTTCGAAGGGCCACCTTCTACCATGTAGCTTGCAACCGTAAAAGGTGCACCTGCAAAACCAATTAAGGTTTGGTGTGGTTTGAGGTGTTGTTTGGTTTCTGCAAGAGCGTCACCAACATAAGTAAGGTGTTTTGTGGTATCGGTTGGGTCTAAGTCATCAATTGCCTTGATGTCACGAACCGTTGGCTCAAGAATAGGGCCATGATTCTTTGCAAAAGTAAGCGTTTGTCCCATTGCAGTTGGAATGAGCAAAATATCTGCAAAAATAATAGCAGCATCTAAGTCAAACCTTCGAAGCGGTTGTACAGTAACTTCTGCAGCGAGCTTTGGGTTTTTGCATAAATCAACAAAGCTAATGTCTTTGCGGATTTCGCGGTATTCTGGGAGATATCTTCCGGCCTGACGCATGAACCATACTGGGATTCGGTCAGGTTGAAGGCCTTTTGCAACTTGTAAAATCGGTTTATTCATAAACATAAAGTTACATATATTTTTGAGCCTTGCCTATGAAAACCGCGAACCTGTTTAAATTCACAGCAACTGGAATCTTCTTCAAAAATAAGCTAAAAATATAAGTGGATTAAAGGAGAAAACAATGAGCCAAGCACTCACGACATTAAGTGAAGATGAACAAATGTTTAAAGAGGCGATTTTGAGTTTTGCAGACTCAGAAATCAGACCTCTGGTTGAAGAAATGGACGAATCAGAGCAACTGAACAAAGAACTTTTACCAAAGCTTTTTGAAATGGGCATCATGGGAGTAGAGCTTCCAGAAAACCATGGTGGTACTGGTGGTAGTTTTTTCATGTCTATTTTAGCTGTTGAAGCGTTAGCAACCGTAGATCCTGCAATTTCTGTTTTAGTAGATGTTCAAAACACACTTGTGAATAACGTGTTTATGAACTTTGCCAATAAAGAGGTTCAAGATAAATATATGCCAATGCTCGCTAGTAATAAAGTAGGTTGTTATTGTTTGACAGAGCCCAACTCTGGCTCAGATGCTTTTGCATTGGAAACTCAAGCAAAAGAAGATGGTGATGATTATGTTTTAAACGGTAGTAAGATTTTTATTACCAATGCTATGGAAGCAGAGATTTTTGTGGTTTTTGCAAATATCAACCCAGAGCTTGGTTATAAAGGGATTACTGGTTTTGTTTGTGACAAGTCAATGCCGGGGTTATCTATTGGCAAAAAAGAAAAAAAGCTTGGTATTAGAGCTTCCTCAACTTGTGAAGTTATCTTTAAAGATGTTCGTGTACCTAAAAAAAATATCGTTGGAGAGCTTGGAAAAGGCTACAAAATAGCAATTGAAACGCTAAATGAAGGCCGTATCGGTATTGGTGCTCAGATGGTTGGTCTTGCACAAGGTGCACTTGACGGAGCTATCAAATACGCGTCGGAGCGTAGCCAATTTGGAAAACCTATTGGAAAGTTTCAGGGTATTCAGTTTCAGATTGCTGAAATGGCAACTAAGCTAGAAGCTGCACGACTGATGGTTTACAACGCTGCAAGACTAAAAGATGCGGGAAAGCCTTTTGTAAAAGAAGCGGCAATGTGCAAGTTGTTTTCATCTGAGGCTGCCGAGGAAATCGCATCCCTTTCATTAGAGATATATGGTGGCTACGGCTTTATCAAAGAATTTCCTGCAGAAAAATTTTACCGTGATGCAAAAATTGGTAAACTATATGAAGGAACTTCTAATATGCAAAAATCGACGATTTATAAGATTCTGGAGAAGCGTTGAAGTATTTATTGAACGTCATATTTGCTGGATGTATTCTGGGGTGTGTCACCTTTGAAGAGACAAAAATTGTTGTAGAGGATGAAGAGAAGTCTTTTTTATCTGAAAGAAAAGATTTATTTGAAGCTATTGGGAAAGCAGGTTGTGAGTCTAAGGCTCTTCCTGCTTCTCAGCAACTTCCGGTGGAAGACGCTCAGATACATGCCGAGCATATTTCTCTAAAGAGTGCAGTTGATGGAAGAACTTTTAAAGATGTGTTGAAAGATTACGCAAAACAAATCGCAAAAAAACAGAATGATTTAGGATATGGCTACCATACTTGTAAAGATGGATCTGGGGTAGCTTTTTCAACAAGAGCCCCATGGCCTTTCGAAGTAGTACGCCAAAACTTTAAAGAGCAAATGTCAAAACATTGCAGAGATATTCGTATCGGTTTTGCTCCAGACGAAGTACAAAAGCCGTTTCTTGGAAAACTGTTTCCAAGGAATGTAAACAGTCAACGTGGTTATCTTTCTGTTGAGTGTTTTCCAAATGGTAGAGCAAATGTTGGTCCGCAACTTTGGTATATGGTCAACTTTAATTCGGCAAATGAGACTCCTTTGCTTACACATGCAAACACCAGTATAAAATCATGGTTAAATGGCATAAGAAGGCAACTTAAGTTACAAAGCTTAAGAAGTGTAACAGTGGCTGACACTGATCTTATTGGAAAGATGTTCTTGTCAGGTGTAAATCACGATTTAGCATCATTAAAAGAGTTTGATGCAGAATTGTCTGAAAGTGGCTACAAAGTTATTGGAGAAGCAAGAGTTGTTGCAAAAGACCCTTTTTCAATAGCAAATCTACTATGGCATTCTGCTCCGCATCGTAATTTTTTACTAAATAGTGAAGCGACAGGTTTTATTCATTTAAAACGTTCAGAAAAAAATATTTTTATTATGATCAAGAGTGTCAAAAAATAAATTCTATTATTATCCGGTTTTCTTTTGAAGGATAGTTTGTGCTGTTAGGCTTCTTAGTGAAGTGACTTCAGAAGGATCAAAGTGATTCATGTTAACAAGGTGTACGCAGTTTCTACCAAGGTACTTACTTTTATAAAGCATATAATCTGCAGCTTTAATCATATCTTCACTGCCGTAAGTGTCTGTATGACTGCAGTATGATAGCCCGATACTTGCCGTGATTTGAAGTTCACTGCCATCTTTAGAAAATGAGTGCGAACCAATAAGTTCTCTGAGTTTATCGCCTTTTTTCATGAGGTCATCTTCATCTTTTATGTGAAGAAAACAAATAAACTCATCACCACCATACCTCGCTGCAAGATCATGCTCGCCCATGATATTTGAGTTTTTCATAATATTTCCAATTTCAGAAATAACAAAACTTCCAATTAAATGGTTGGTGTTATCATTTACAGACTTAAAGTGATCTAAATCAAACATAAGAATGCCAATGTTATTATGAGATCTAGAGCTTAGAGTAGAATCTAACTCTTTAGAAAAGTGTCTCATATTTGCAAGACCTGTCAGTTCATCAGTCATGGATAAGATTTCTAGTTTGTGATTTACTGATCTTAACTCATCTGTCATAACTTTTAATCGTAATACGGCTTTTGTTCTGGCTACAAGTTCTTTGCTAGAGCTTTGCACTCGAATAAAATCATCAGCTCCAATATCTAAGCACTCAACCAGCTTCTCTGAATCGGCAGAACCTATTTCCTGATTTTTAGAGTGGGAGAAGATAATCCCTGTATGTCTGTTTCCTTCGCTTTCACGAACATATGTGCAAAGTTCAAAAGAGAAATCCTGTTTTACATCGATTAGATACAAATCTGGGTGGTATTGATGGAAGAGTTCTTTTGAATCTGCGAAGTTGTCAGAAAACTTAAGTTCATAATTAAACTCAGTCTCTGCACTATTATTTGTAAATAATCTTACAAACTTTTTGTTCTCAAGCTCAGAGAATCCGCTGATAACTAGTCTTAGTGATTTTCGGGTCGTTTTCACGCTTTAGTATACTTCCTTAGTTCAGTAGACTGTTCGGACTTATAAGCCTCAAATTGAGTACAGAGTGTTTTATATATTATATCCTATTGATATTACTCAGTTCAAAGAACATCATAACTCTGTATATTTGCCAGATAAAAACCGATTTTTGCGAATAATCCAAAATCCAAAAAAAAATCATATGATAAGATTAAGGCAGGAAAAAACCCTAATAAAGACCAAACCCCATGAAAAAAACAAAGATTGTGCTCTCTATTGTATTGGTTTCGATGATTATTATTGTCGGGTATTCTGCAAAATTTTGTTACGACCATCAAATTTTTGCAGATGTTGAAAGTAGCCTAAATAAGATAACTTTATTTAAAAACCTAAGTAATTCAAAAATTTTTGATAATTCCAATAAAGAAATTGGTGAGCTTTTTGATCGTTATCAAATTCATACACCCGTAGATAAAATCCCAAAAAAAATCATCGAAACATTGCTAGCTGTGGAGGATAAAAATTTCTACGAGCATCAAGGTTTTGATTTAAAAGCTATTTTTAGGGTAGGTGTGGGTTTTTTGAAGCATGGAAAAGCCACTCATGGTGCTAGTACCATTACGCAGCAATTGGTGCGAAAGTTTTGTTTAACTAGAAAAAAAGTGCTTGTTAGAAAATTACGTGAAATATACCTATCTTATAAATTAGAAAAAAAGATTTCAAAGAAAAAGATTTTAGAACTTTATCTGAATAATATGTTTTTTGGAGATGGTTCATATGGAATTGCCGCTGCTTCAAGAAGGTACTTTAATAAGAATCTGACTGAAGTGAGTTTAAATGAAATTTCATTAATGATAGGTCTTTTGCAATCTCCATCACGTTATAATCCTAAAAAAAATCTTAAAGCAGCAAAGACGAGGCAGTGGAAGGTTTTACAAGCGATGGCTAGAAATGGTGTGATTCAAAAGCAAAGCATGAAAAAAATTTATCATCAAAAATTAAATTTTAAAAAATTTAATCATCGTGACCGAGTTTTTGCACCTTATTTTGTTGATTATATTGGTGCGAAATTAAAGACAATTTTAGGAGAAAAATATGATCCAAGCCAAGGCATTAAAGTATACACAACATTAGATCGCTCTTCTCAGCTACAAGTACAAAAGGCAATTGATTCTCATAAAAAGAGAATTCATGATCTGCAGAAATTGAATCAAAGATTTTTACCAAAAAAAGACAAGTTAGACTTAGAAATATCATTTTTAGTAACCAACCCAAAAACAGGTCAAATTCTTGCCATGCAAGGAGGGAAGAGTTATAGAAAAAGTCAATTTAATAGAGTGTGGCAAGCAAAACGTTCTCCGGGATCATTGATTAAGCCAGCAGTTTATTTGAATGCATTAGAGTCTGGGATGAACTGGTATGACTCTATGTTTATCTCACCATTAAGGTACGAAACCTATAGACCTAAAAATAGTACTGAATCTTTTATGACTGAGTCAACCTTAATGAGGTCTTTTTATCTTTCTTTGAATACTCCGACAGTTGAAATCACCAAAAAACTTGGGCTTGAAAAAGTTCTTGAACGGTTTAAATCGCTTGGGATTCAGTCTCCAATGAAAAAGGAATTAGGTTCGGCGTTAGGGGGGTCTGAAGTAACCATGTTAGACATGGCAAGAATGTATGCGAGTATTGCTAATTTAGGGGTGCGAAAAAACATTTATGCAATTAGAAAAATCACCAATATGAAAGGTGATATTATTTATCAACATAAAGTTAAAACATCAAAAGTGATCGAAGAAGATTACGCTCATATGATCATAGATGGAATGAGAAAAGTCATGACTTATGGAACAGCAAAAAAAGCAAGTGGGCATAGCAAGTATTTTGTTGGGAAAACAGGAACTTCAAATAATGGTATCGATAATTGGTTTTGTGGTTTTAGTCCTAACCTTTTAGCGATGACATGGGTAGGGTCAGATAATTATCTCCCGCTTCAATTAAAATTTGGTGGTCATAAATTAGCATTGCCAATCTGGATGGACTTCATTCATTCTATGAAAAACGTAATAAAACCAGAAAAATATGTATTGCCTGAACATTTCAATAAAATCAAAATCAATCCAAAACATGGGTATATCAGTGATGAAGGCGTTGAGGTTGCTTTTTTAAAAGGTGCTGAACCAACACAAGAAAAAAAAGATTCATCTTTTAGGTCTATTAGTCAAAAAGGAGATTATCGTGGTATCTTTTATTAATATATTTTTTTTACTTGTGATGATTTCAACCCCATCTTTTGCAGTTTCAAAAAACAAATGGACTACAGATAAATGTAAAATGGTATTTAATTATGTTAAGAAACCATACCTTAAACTTTATAAGCATTTACTGATTGAAAAAAGAAAAAAAATTCATCCTCGATATAAAAAGCTCTTAAAATCAAATAAAAACTTATGTAATGATCCTAAAAGCAGAAAAGATTTAAGGCTTTTCTTAGAAGAAATACTTGCTATGAGAAATAACCATGTTGGACTCATGTCGCAGTTAGGCGGTGATACAAATACTCCAGCACATAACGTCTACTCAAGTATGAGCTCATACTTTCAAAACAATAATCCAAAAGTAAAATTTAATGTCTTGGACACAGGCTATGACTTTAGTTCTTTTTTAAGGCAGCTTGCACTAGCAGTCTTGGTATTAGACGTAAACTATATCGTACTTGGTCCCGGTAAGTATTCGATACATCAAGCAAAAAAAATTCTTCATCAGCTAAGACTACCTACGTTTGTACTGTCAAATGACAATGGAGGGTTTCAATCAAAGTTTTCCTTTCAGGTATTTCCAAACTTAGATCAAATGACAAAGACACTGCTCATAGAACTTGAGCTGCAAAAAAAGTATAGGTTGTCTTTAGTTTCATCAAGACTTTCAAGCATATTTATGCAGTCACTAAAAAACAACTTAAAATATTTCCCAAAACTATCTGTTGTTTCTGAACATGAATTTAATCCTGATGAATATCAGTCAATGGATAAAACAGTTCGTTCACTATTAAAGCTTAACCCTGAAGACCAGCCGATTGAATACAAAAAACTTGCATTGCTAGAGAGTAATAACACAAAAGCAAAAACCTTTGATGCAGCGTTTCAATTAGAAGCGATAAAAGAATTTGATGTAGTCGTTTTTCCTGGTAATTTTAAAAATCTTAAGCATTTTACACGAACACTTAAATATTTTAGGTCGGGGCCGGTACAAATTGTTGGAAGTCAAAAATGGCGTTCTAAAGAACTTGTGAATCCACTACCTAAAATTCTTGAAAACTCATATTTTGTGGATTATGTAGGTTATTATAATATGCTTCCAAAAAATATTTCAGACTATCAATTAGATCAAAAAGATCACTCTTTCGTAGGTGCGTCAGATGTTTCAAATATTGATTTTAAGCTCATAGGGACAAGAGCTGCTGAAATTATTTCGCAAGCTACAAATCTTCAGTCTTCATCAAGAACGATAAAGGTAGGGTTGATTCATAAGATGTCTCATTCAAAATCTAACTTTTTCAAAGCAGGTCGAGTTTTTAGTGAAAACAGAAAGTCAAACTGGCCGGCATTTATGTTTAAATTGACAGATAAAAAACTAAACTTATTTCGAATACGCTAAATATTAATCTAGAATCTTAAATGTAGGTCTGTTTGGAATTTCTTTTGTGGTTAAAAGTGTTATTTTTCCACTAGGTATTTCAGAAATCTTGATGACATCAGTCAGTCGTTTAACAATTGCATTTACAGAATCAATAATTTTAATATTTGGACAATGCTTAGATAGTTCTTTTTTTAAAAAAGTATAATGCGTGCAACCTAAGATTATCACATCTGGTTTTAGAGGATGTTGATTTATTATATTTGCATATTTTAGAATGGTGCTTTGATCTCTGTCTTTTGGTTTTTTTTCGGCTTCAAGTACAAGGTCTGGAGCACTTATTTTAATAACTTTAGTATTTTTTGCAAAATCATGAATTAATTGGTCGGTATACTTTCTGGAGTTTGTGGCTTTAGTTGCAAGTAATACGACAGCATTTTGTTGGCTGAGTTTTGCTGCGGGTTTAATGGCAGGTACAACACCTATAAATGGTATTTGAAATTTTATTCTTAAGTGGTCTAACGAGACAGTGCTTGCAGTATTGCAAGCAATGATCATAACTTTTATTTCTGGGTATTTGCTCAAAACTTTATTGGCGATATATTCACACCTGTTCATTACGAATGCTTCATCTTTTTCACCATAAGGAAACCCCTCATAATCACTGACATAAGAGATTTTTACCCCATATTGCTCATGGATTTTATGGGCGATGGATAGTCCGCCAATTCCTGAGTCATAGATACAAATCACTGTAAACGCCTTTCATGATTACTGTTTCATGATTATTGAAGGAGAAGTTGCTATCATGGATAAACTTTAAAATCTAATCTTCTCTTGTTATTGCTACCAATTTTTGAATGATAAAGTAAAATGTAGTTAGGAATTATTGTGCACTTTAACGTCAGGTGGCTATATCATGTCTGATCTTAGTAGTTTAAGTGGGAAAACGACTCGTTTTGCTCCGAGTATAACAGGCTACCTACACCTTGGTCATTTGTACCATTTGCTCATATTGGAAAAATTGTACAGAGACACTGGTGTCAAAGTCTTGGTTCGTCTTGAGGATCACGACACCCTTAGAAGTCGAAAAGACTACGAGATGGTTATCTTAGATCTTCTTGATTGGTTTGGGTTTGAGTTTTTTAAAGACTCCCCCGAGCCTATTAAGCAATCTGATAGAAATGATATTTACGAAGAAGCTCTCGCAAAAATCTCGACAAGTTCAGTATTTAAATGCACTTGTACTCGCTCACGTCTAAAAAACTTAAGCCAAAACAAGTGGTATGAGTACCATTATGATGGAAATTGCCTTGAGAACCCGCCTGTGAATCCAAAAGAATTTGGTTGGAGAGTTCTTTTTGATAATAGGCTGATGGAAGCAAGTGAGTTTACTTCTGACAAAATTATTCAGAATCCATTTCAACAAATTCATAGTAGTATTTTAAAAAATCATATTGGGCAGTGGTCTTACCAATTTGCAGTGGTGGTAGATGATATTGCACAAGGTGTTGATCTCGTGGTTCGTGGAAAAGATGTCATTCATACAACTGGTAGATATCTGCAGATTGCCAACTTACTAGGTGTTGATTTTAACCCTGTGTTTCTTCATCATCCACTTGTATATGATCAAAACAATCAAAAACTGAGTAAAAGATTCGAAAGTGATGCAATACATAACTGGAGATTACAAGGTCAAACGCAAGAACAGATTATAGGAAAGCTTATGAAGTCTTTAAACTCTACCTTTAAAGATGAATCTATCAATGTTAAAGAATTTATAGCTTCAATCTCTCTTTGAAACCTATTCCGCCATAAGAATAATTTTGTCTTTTAAAATGGAAATATCAACATCTTTACTAGAGTCTTCGCTATTTGTAATTGACACTCTGTTATCTGTTGAAACTTTAATGTCTGTTTCACCATGACTAACTATTTGTTTCATAAAAACTTCATCTAGTATTTTACCTGAGTATGTTTTTGATTGAGTGATGTAAAAACCATATGTTCTTTTGTTGTTTTCTTGTTTTAAAAGAAATTTCTCAACTCTGAGGTGATAATGGTTTTTAGATTCAGGAGACTTCAGAATAAAGTTTTTAGAGTCTTCAGCAGTAAGTTTTCCAGATTTAATCGCCTCCGTTTCTAAAGTGAGGTCGTTTTGTAAACGTTTTTGAATACGATGTAAGTTTATGTTTGTATTTATAATACTTCCATGGTGTCTGATTTCTTTAATAGAGACCAAGCCATCTTCACTGGATGTGATGGTAATAGGGTTTTGTGTATGTTTTACTTCAATAGACTCTATATCTATGAGTTTGTCGCTAGACATTTTTTTAAGGAGGACGATGATATTGCTAGATCGGTAAGGCATATCAATAGGGTCGTAGTAGCTTAAGGAAGAAATCTCACTTTTAGACGAAGTTGTTGGGTGTAACATGCTTTTTGTGACGTCTAGAATAATCAGTTCATAGCCGTTTTGTCTAATGGTTTGACGTTTAATCTTGTTTTGGTTTGCAAGAATCATTTTTGAGTGGTTAAGATTTGTTTTTTCAGCATCTCGAAGTCTGACAATTTTATTACCAGCAAGAATAATTTGAGAAGGTAGTTTTCCGCGTACTGGAGTTTCAAGAATAACAGCTGTGCCATCTGCAAAAAATTCTATATTCGCTTCCGGCATTTTTGGGGTTCTTATTTGTTGTCCAATGACAGTGAGCGTTTCATTTATTTTATGCAGTAAGTCATAACTTGTAATCTTTCTGCTAAGGTTTTTTATAGGTAGTAAAAAGAAGTTGTCACTTCCAAAAGATACAGTATTTTCAATATCTGGTTGTTCAGTAAAAGTATATTTTCTAGTTTTGCCATTTGCTTTTTTTAAAGAGCTTCCATCGGGAAGAGTGATGGATTTTCCAAAAATAGAGCTTAAAAAAGTATGGTTAACTTGAGTTCTAGAAAATGTGTTTATGCACTTTTCTTCTTCTGCGGTTGCGAAGGTACTCAGTGAGCTTATGATGAAAATGATCATTACATTTAAAGGGCTAAACATATTGCCTCAATGTCTAAGTTGTTGTTTATTGTTTATTGTTTATACAAGCGTTCCTTGGATATTTCACTAATTCTAAGTTTAGTCCAGTTATTTTAGTGTCTTACAGATGAGTTCAAAGGATTTTTTGTATGGTCTTTACCACCGACTGAGTATTGGCAGCCTCTAACCCACCCTGGGCAAAACTAGGCTTACCGCCACCTCTTCCTTTAAAGTTTTCTAGTAAACCAGCAAGGATGAGTTTTGCATCGTATGATTTAGAGTGCTCTTTTTGCGAAGCGATTAAGACCGTAACCTGCTCGCCATTTTCTGATAGCAGACAAACAGCGGGGTGTTTTTGTAACAGTGTATCAGCACAAGACTTAAATTCACCTTTTTCACCTGAGAAGCTACCAACTAAAAGCTCTTTCACTTCTGTAATTCTTTTGAAGGAGTCTAAGACAGCACTTCCAGATTTTTTTGGTTTTGCTTGAGCTTTTGTTTTTATCTTTTGAATACTGTCTAAAACTTTATCTGCAGGAGATTTTAATTCTAACTGTATATTAGACAGTATCTCAGAGCGATGTTGTAAGTATGCATATGCTTCTTTAGAGGTTAGGGCTTCTATTCTCCTCACACCTTTTGCAACACTGGCCTCACTTTTGATGGCAAAAACTCCAATTTCATTTGTATTTTGAACATGTGTTCCACCACAAAGCTCTTTACTTGAATCACCAAAACCTACGACACGTACTTCGTCTCCGTATTTTTCTCCGAAAAGAGCAGTTACACCGCCAGCAATAGCTGAGTCATAATCAGTGTTATGAACGCTGCTTTCAATGTTTTTAAAGATTAATGCATTCACTTGTTTTTCTATGTTGAGTAGTTCTTCTTGAGAAACAGCTTTGGGGTGCTGAAAATCGAAGCGGAGCTTGTGTTCATCGACTAAAGACCCTTTTTGTGAAACATGTTCACCGAGAACTCTTTGAAGGACTCCGTGTAATAAGTGAGTTGCAGAGTGGTTGCGTTTAATGAGTTCTCTACGGTTTTGATTGATCTTTAACTGGAGAGAGTCTCCCGCTTTAATAGACCCACTTTCAATTTTGCAAAGATGAATAATGGTATCACCAGCTTTTTGTGTATCTAAAATTTGGATGTTGCATTGTTCATTGGATGCAATACCTTGATCTCCAACTTGTCCACCTGACTCTCCATAAAAACAAGATCGGTCTGTAAGCATCATAAATGAACCTGAATCAACGCTTTGCACATCTTTGTTGTCTTGGATAAGGTTTGTGACTTTAACATTTGCTTCATGAGTCGATGAGTATCCTGAAAAATCAGTTGCTTTGGTATCTACAAACTTTGACTTATCAAACTTGATACCAGATTCAGCCGCACTACCTCGAAGACCTACTTTTGATATTTTTTTGTGGGCTTCAAATTCTTTTTCAAAGCCTTTTTGATCAAATTTGATTTTTTGTTTTTCTAGGTAAGCTTCTATGAGTTCGATGGGTAGTCCGTGGGTTGCTACAAGTTCAAAAGCTTGTTTTGGGCTCAGTTCATTAGGGTTTTCTTTTAGCATCTCACTTAATAGTTTCATGCCCTTTTTAATGACAGGTTTATAATCGTTGATCTCACGCTTAAAAGTATTTTGGATATGTGATTCACGAGTTTGTAGAACGTCATAAAATGAAACAAGAGATTTACGAGCTGCCTCAGTGACTTCATAAAAGCCGTCTGGTTTGAGGCCGCAACCTTCTAAGATCGCAATGGAGCGACGAATGAGGCGGCGTGGGATATACCCTCTGCCCTCATTACTTGGGTCAGCTCCTTGACCAATCATAAGGCAGGCAGCTCTACTATGGTCTGCAATAATACGACGACCACGCTCACTAATTTGTTGGTTTGGGTCAATTTTATCAATGGCTGCAAAGACCGGCTGAAATAAATCAATATCGTAAACACTATCGCAGTCATTCATGATCATGGTCATGCGTTCTAATCCAGAACCTGTATCGACACATTTTATTGGTAAGCTTTCATATTGTCCGGGACCTGTTTTATTAAGCTCCATGAATACACCGGCATTCCAAATTTCAATGTAACGGCTTGTGGTATCAAACTCCGTGCCTGGAATATGTTCTGGTCCAAATTCTGGTCCACAGTCATAGAAAACCTCTGTGCAAGGTCCGCAAGGTCCTGTTTCGCCTGCAGGACCCCAAAAGTTATCTTCTCCACATGCAATGATTCGATCATCGGCAAAGCCAAGAGACTTCCATGCTTCTTTTGATTCATTATCAGGGTCTAAGCCAAGCTTTTTGTCGCCACTATAAACGGTGACATAGAGTTTGCTTTTGTCAAAGTTTAAGTGGTTGATCAGCAAATCATATGCAAGTTCAACAGCCTTCTTTTTGTAATAATCACCAATAGACCAACTACCTAACATATCAAAGTAAGTGAGGTGGTGCCTGTCACCTACATCATCAATGTCAATGGTACGGATACAAGGTTGCACGTTCGTCAAGCGAACAGAAGGTGGTTTTTTGGTTCCAAGAAAGTATGGCTTTAGTGGTGCCATTCCAGAGTTGATAAATAATAAGGTTGGGTCATTTAGCGGAACAACAGATGTACCGGGAATTTTTAGGTGATCGTTTTTTTCAAAGAATTCAACAAACCGACGTCTTATCTCATGGCTACTTAATGCTTCCAACTGTTGTGATCCTCCTTAGGGTCATTTTGGTACTACCAGCACCGATGCCGGTGTATCCATTTGGGTCAGACCATACAATCACAGATTGCTGTGAATTTGCAGGTGATTTTATCGCTTTTACACTAATTTTGTTTACATCTTGAGCAAGCTGCTCATAAAACCCCAATAGCCTTTGTTGGTTGAAAAAAATGAGTCCCCTTTGAGGGCAGTCAATACTGGGGTCTAGCGTCGCGATTTTGTAAGCATACACAAATACAGAACAATACTTTTGTGGTGGATAACTTTTTTTGAGTAGTTCTAAGGAGTGCCATTGGGCTTCTAATTCAAAGGTTTCTTGATCGAGCTCATTGACTGATCTCTTAAAATAAAAGGTACTTTTGTTTGGAAGGTGAGTCGAGCTTATCGAGGTTAGTCCTCTTTTGTTTATGTTGTCTTTTAACGGTGCAAAAACACTTTTAGAGACAAGGTGAGTTTTATTTTTTGTATTGTAGATTCTAGTTGAAAATATCAGCTCATTTTCTAAGTGATTTGCC
Organism: Oligoflexales bacterium; assembly: GCA_023301465.1. GTDB lineage: Bacteria > Bdellovibrionota_B > Oligoflexia > Oligoflexales > JALZUQ01 > JALZUQ01. The sequence goes on along the minus strand of JALZUQ010000008.1, from coordinate 101,900 downwards.
GTAAGGGAGCCAAAATATGCTTCACTTGGTGTTTTAATGGTGATTTCAAAAACAGATTTTTGAACTGGCTGTGCCACTGGAGTTTGCAGTGGCAAAAGGAGCCAGGTGATGAGGGCTAGCATGCAAGCAGCCATAAACAGGTAGTAGTTTTTATAGGTTAAATACTTCAAACGGGCTTTTTACTTTCTGTGTTTGTCTGCTCATCTATGGCAAATATAATGCTCAACCCTTAAAATTACTAGGCCAAAAGAACACTTTCTAACGGGTGTCAGCTCCCCGTACATTGACATCTCAAACGGCTAAATTTAGCATGGTAAGACGACTTCTTTTAAGGATTATAATGAGTAAATTATCTACACCCGATTTTCAGGCATTGACTCCAAGCGTTCTAAAACAAAAAACTCTTGAGGCAATCGAATATGCAAACAAGAAACTACCAGAGATCGAATCACTGGATCCATCAAACTGGAGAGGGTCCTTGTCAATGCTTCGTGAAATGGATCAAGAGTTTTCTACCAGTTGGTCTTTACTTGGTTTTTTACTGGGTGTTCAAAATACTGATGACATGCGTGCTGTCCATGAAGAGCTTCAACCCAAAATGATTGAATTGTCTCAACGTATCAAGCAAAGCAAAGCAATTTTTTTGCAGATGAAATCAGCAAGTACTCAACTTGATGGTGAAGAAGCTGCGGTTCAAAAAATAGTAAACAACTGGGTGCGTGATGCAAAGCTTTCAGGAATTGATTTAGATGATGAAGCCAGAGAAAAATTAAATGCACTGAGAATGGAACTCTCTAAAGCAAATACGACATTTCAAAACAACGTATTAGATGACACGAAAAGTTATCAAAAAACGATTGAAGATAAATCTCTTCTAGATGGAGTCAGTGATTCAATTTTAGCTTTATATTCTCAAACCTATACTGGTAAAATGGAAAAAGAATCCACTCCAGAAGAAGGCCCTTGGATGGTTACTCTAGACTACCCAAGCCTTATTCCTCTTTTTGAGCAATGTACAAACCGGGAGCTTCGTAAAGAAGTTTATGAGCGTCATATCATTAAGGCGAGTTTTGGAAAGTTTGATAATCGAGATAATATCTTGAAAATTCTAAGCCTTCGAAAACAAGTTTCAAAGCTTTTGGGTTTTAATAATTACGGAGAGCTTAGTTTAGCAACAAAAATGGCGGACTCTAGTAAAACAGTTCTTGGTTTTCTAGATGACCTTGGAACTAAAAGTAAAAACCATGCAAAGAATGAGTATGAGCAAATAGAAGACTTTGCATCCAAAACACTTGGAATGGAACTTCCGTTGCAAAAGTGGGATATGTATTTTGTTATCGAGAAGTATAGACAAGAGAAACTATCTTTAGATAGTGATGTCATCAAACAATACTTTCCATTGGATCATGTGTTAGAACAAATGTTTGACCTTAGTCAGAAAATTTTTGGGATATCTATCGAGCAAGATAAAGCAGTGACTGCTTGGGATAAAGATGTTCGGTTTTATACATTGAAAGATAGCCAAGGAAAGGTTTTTGCCGGTTTTTACTTAGACCCTTATAGCAGGCCTGCAAATAAACAAGGTGGAGCATGGATGGCTGAGATCACCTGTAGAAACTTTGTGGATGGAAATAAAGAGTTACCGATTGCCAGTTTAAGCTGTAATTTTTCACCTCCGGTAGGAGGAAAACCATCGTTACTTCAATTTAGGCAAGTAGTTACTTTATTTCATGAGTTTGGGCATGGGACGCAGCACATGCTAACGAGAATTGATCACCCAGAGGTTGCGGGGATTAATGGTGTTGAGTGGGACGCAGTAGAAATTGCTAGTCAGTTTATGGAAAATTTTTGCTATGAAAAAGATTTTTTAAACACCCTTGGAAAACACTACGACTTCGGGAAGTCTTTGCCGGGTGAAATGATCGAAAAGCTTCAAGGTGAACGTAAATTTTTAGCTGGTTCTCAAATGATCCGTCAGCTGATTTTTGCAAAAACCGATATGCTTCTTCATACCACTGAAACTGATCAACCAATGAATATTTATAAAGCTGTATTCGATGAGTTTTCACCTTCTGAGTACTATGCAAAAGACCAGTTTTTGTGTGCTTTTACTCATATCTTTGCAGGTGGATATGCTGCGGGCTACTATAGCTATAAGTGGGCTGAGGTCCTCAGTTGTGATGTCTATAGTCAGTTTGAAACAACAGCAAATATACGTGAAGTAGGTGAGCGTTACGCTGGGACAATCCTTGCAAAAGGAGGGAGTCAGCCAGCTAATATCGTGTTTAAAGAGTTTATGGGGCGTGAGCCTAGTGTGGATGCTCTGTTAGGGTCAGTGGGGCTCGGTTGAGTCTTTGTCCAACGAGTTTTTGCGTTGAGCTTTTTTGAGGGGTTTAATGGTTTTATGCGGGGTTAGGCTTTTATTGTGTTGTCTAACTCCCACAAAAAATCACTATCAATTTCTCTCTTTTATCTTTAAGAGGTATAAGCTTAGAAAAGTAATGCTCTGTATCTGCCGGGTTTCTTGCTTTTTTTAAAAGCTAATAATTTAATTCTAAATTTGGCTGAATAGATAGTTTACTAGAGTTTTTTTCTACATGTCCAGATATCTGATGCGTGAATCGAAGTGATCAACTTAAAACACAAGTAATATGCAGAATGTGACTAATTTTAGGATTAGTCAGCCGTGAGATCATAAACATGTAAACCGTTGTTTTTGGAGTTTTTTAATAGTTTTTTAAAAGCTTTTTTTTCAATTTGTTTTGTTCTAGAGGGGCTTATGTTTAATGTTTCTCCAACTTCTCGTAGAGTGTGTTCTCTGTAGCCATCGAGGCCTCTTCGGAGTTTGAGAATTTCTATTTCTCGCTCACTTAGGGTGCTTAGTGCCCGATAGAGTGTGCTTTTTAGCTCTCTATGTTCAAAATCTAAAAGACTCTCACTTTTGGTGTCGCTCCCAAAATCTCTTTTTACTGTATTCCCAGTGGATTTTAGTTTGTATCCTGCATCTGTCTCAAGCAAGTGATTCATTGCTTTTAAGGCTTTTTTTACAAGGTTAGAATTGTTTTTTTGAAATTTTAATGCTTCTCTTCTCATCTCTTCAGGAGTTTTAATAATGTCTGTTTCTGTTAATTCTCTAATCTTATATTCATATAAAAAACTTTCAAGTGGTAGGTTTTTCATGGTTGAATGGAGTTTTTCTTCTCTTATTTTTTTAAGTTTAGCTACGAGGCGTTGAGTAAGCACCGGAATATACACTTGATGCTTACTACGTGAAATTGTATCAAGAATAAAGCTTCTAATCCATGTGGTGGCGTAAGTAGAAAACTTATTTCCACGGCTAGGATCAAAGTCTTGTGTGGCTCGTGCTAGGCCTATATTACCAGATTGAATGAGATCAAATAAGCTGATAGAGGTTGTGCCTTGATAGGTTTTTGCGATAGATACTACTAATTTCAAGTTGTGTTTTGCTAGTTTTTCTCTCTTATCGTAGTAGTCTTTATGTATTTTTTTTATTTTTGCGATTTTTTTTTCTAGTGTTGATTTGTTTTCATGCACTTTATACATGAGAACGATCAGGCGTAATTTTTTTTGATAGTACTCTTTATGTCTTTCTGTAGGTGGGTTATCTACTTCTTTAGCAAGTGTTTGAAGTTCTTGGTTGGTTTTCATGAAGCTTTGATAGATGGATTCTAGTACTTCTATTCGAAGCATGAACGGGCTCATAGTTTTTGGAGTTTGTGATCTTTTCTTTGATAATTTTCTCCAAGCAGCTTTGCTGCCGGGGAGCTGTCGTTTTGATGCAGAAGTTATATGAGAGTCGGAAAATAATTTTTGGTGTTCTTGGTATTGCTCTTTAAGGGATTCAATGTTTTCGGAAACAAGACGGGTCAAATGCTTGGTTTTCTTTGGTCGGTTACTGGAAGTCATTAGTATCGTGGTCATCAAAACGTCTTTTTTGTATACGCGGTCTATCATTTCTATAGCTTTTTCAAAAACATAATCATTTTTAAACAAAGCGGTTCTTAGCTCTTTTTCTAATGCTAAGATCTCATTTCCAAGAATAATCTCTTCTTCTCTGCTGAGTATGCGTGTTGGGCCAATCTGCATGAAGTATCTTCCAATATCATCAATATTTGATAATATTGTTTTGTCAGTCTGTTCTTTCATGCTGCTTTGGTTTAATTCAATGAGGCTGCCTTGGAACTCTTGCTGGCAATCAACTTCTACTCCAAAGGCGGTTGAGTAAGCTGCTAGCAAACTAATAGAGAGAATAAATAGCTTTAACATTACCTGAAGACCCTTTCTTTGGCTTGGGAAAAAGAACTCATACAGAATATGACTAGTTTTTGTAGTCTATTCCGCTGTATTATCATACGAATGTAAGCCATTTCTGATAGAACGGTCTCGTAGTTTTTCAAGTGCTCTTTTTTCGATTTGTTGCACTCTTAGCCAGCTTTTTCCTATAAATTTACCAGTTACTTCTTGAGTGTAAACAGTGTCGTTGTAAAATCCATTTCTTAGTCTTAATACTTGAGCTTCTACTTCACTTAAGTCGTCTAGAGCGTCGCCTAGAATACTTGCAAGTTCATTATTTTCTGATTTTACAAGACTTTCACTTTTACCTTTTGCTGGGATTCTTATAGATAGAGTTTTTCCTCGATCAAGGTATTGTTCTGAATCTAGTTCGATAGGAGAACTCATAAGTTGCAGGGATTCTCTCATACTTTCATATTTTTCTTTTGCAAACTGGGTAGCTTGTTCTATTTCAGCTGTTGAGGTTGTTTTATGATGTTTCTTTGTGATTTTATTTATTTTATATCTATATAAAAGTTCTTTTAGAGATAGCTTTGTCTCAGTTTTAAGAAGTTCCTGATCATAAATTTGATTAAGATCGTTCATTAAATAGTGAATATCTATAGGTATGTGAGAGCCATTTTCGTGGTTTGTAGTCATTTCTCTAGTAATAAAAAGTTTAATCCAATTATATGCATATGTTGAGAATTTAAAGCCTTTCTGAGGTTTGAAGTCTAATGTGGCTCGTAATAGTCCAACGTTTCCAGCCTGAATAAGATCCATAAATGGGGTCTTTGTTATCGTTTGATAACGCTTTGCAATAAAAACAACGAGTTTTAAATTGTGGTTTGCGAACTCTTTTCTTTTATTAAAATAACGATCATAAACATCTTTTGCTTTGGCTGTTTTTGCTTTTAGTGTTGTTGGGGTTTCGTTTGCTTGTTGTAAAAGATAAGTCATGCGAACTTTTAAAGTTCTAATATTGTTAACGCTCTCTTTTTCTGGGCTTTCTAGTCTTGCTGCGATTTGCTGTACTTCATCATTGATCTTACTCATCTTTTTATAGATTAGTTTTAAAGTGTTAACTCTTAGAAAAAAAGGCTCTAAGGTTTTGGGTAGTGTTGTTCTGCTTTCTGATAGTTGCTTCAGTGTAAATGTCTGTTTTGCTTTTGTTTGTTTTGCGTCTAATGAAGTAAGGAACATTTCATGATGCTGCTTAACTTTGGCGTTAAGGCTTTCGATGCTACTTGAAATAAGCTTACGTAATTCTTTATTTTTTTGAGACTTAGCGGCTGTAGTGGAGATAGGGCCTTCAATCCTAACTTTCTTGTTTAATACATGTCCTAAAACTTTTACTAATTCTTTAAAAATATAGTCATTTTCAAGTAAGGTAGATCTCATTTCTTTTTCTAGTTCAGCTATGTCATTTCCAAATATTGCTTCTTCTGCCTTATTGAGCAGAGGGGTAGGGCTAATTTTTTGAAGGTATAGCCCAATATCATCTAATGATTCTGGTTCAGTAGCATCCTCGCGGAGTACTTCTAATAATTCTGGTTCAGTAGAATCCTCACGGAGTACTTCTAATAATTCTGGTTCAGTAGAATCCTCACGGAGTACTTCATTACTTTGTTCATATGAGTCTTTAACACTCTGTTTATAAGAGGTTTCTATTTCAATGTTAGCAATTTCTTCTTCAGTGAAGGTGGTTGGTAAATCAGTATAGGTTCCAACTTGAAAGCTGTACATGCATTGAAGGCTGTCAGCGTGCAAAGGTGATTGTGAGACAATTAAACTAATCAGCAGGCATAAAGTATTCAAGGTGGTTAAAAAGTTTTTTGTCATTGTGGAGGGGGTCTGTCTTTCTTTATTTAATAATTTGTGTTCTAAAGGCTTATACCACAGTCTGATTAAAAAGTAAACAAATCCTATAATTTTATGAGTAAATTTAAAAGCTTATATTTTTATCAACTTGCCGGCCAGTTAGTCAATAATCTCTCACTCAAAAGCAAAAAAACCTATCATTTGTAATTCGTCTGACAATTTTGCGACCATTGTGAACGGAAATGCAATCTGTAATTGTAATTTTCGCGAGCAAAATTTAGACTCCGAGGTCTAATACATTGAAGTTAGGGACTTATGTTTTCAATACGCAAAGGATTAAGCCTTCCTATTTCCGGTAAGCCTAGTCAGTCCGTAAGCCGTACGGTTCAACCAAAAACAGTAGCGGTTGTTGGATATGATTATGTGGGAATGAAACCTACGATGCTCGTCGGTGAAGGTGATGTTGTCAAAAAAGGCCAACCCATTTTCGAAGACAAAAAATGTCTTGGGGTTATTTACACTGCTCCACAATCTGGAACCGTCAAAGCAATCAACCGTGGTGCGAAACGTGTTTTCGAATCTATTGAAATTGAATGTAGCGGCAACGATCAAATTACATTTGATGCATTACAAGGTTCACTTCACCAGCAAGGCAAAGAAAAAGTCACTGAGCTTTTGTTAAAGTCTGGTGATTGGACCGCTCTTCGAGTCCGGCCGTTCAGCAAAGTTGCAAACCCTAAGAGTTCTCCAAAAGCTGTCTTTGTCAATGCGATGGACACAAACCCATTAGCGGCTGATCCGAGAGTTGTGATTGATTCACAAACTTCTTTGTTTGCCGATGGCCTTGATGTGGTGAGTAACCTCACCGAAGGAAAAGTATTTGTTTGTTCTGATGCAAACTATCCTTTGGAAGCCTCTGCAAAACCCGCTTCAGAAAAAGTAACTTTCGAAAAATTTAAAGGTAATCACCCTGCAGGTTTGGTGGGAACCCATATTCATAAACTTTGTCCAGTGGGGCAAGAAGCTGAGGTGTGGCACCTTAATTACCAAGATGTTATTGCGATGGGGCACCTAGCAAAAACAGGTGAAATCATGAGTGAAAGAACGATTGCTGTTGCAGGCCCTCTTGTATCAAAACCATCCTTAGTCAAAACATGCGTGGGTGCAAACCTAACAGAAGTAGTTGGTAAGCTTTCTGCTGGTGTGCCTCCGAGAATAATCTCAGGATCTGTGTTTAATGGTCGCCACGGAGAGAATCATCTTCGCTATTTAGGTCGCTATCATTTACAAGTTTCTGTGATTGAAGAGTCTAACAAAAGATATTTACTTGGTTGGAAGCTTCCGGGTTTCGAAAGATTCTCTGTCAAAAAAATATATGCCGGTGCCATGTTCCCATGGAAAAAATTTGCAATGTCTTCTTTAGAAAACGGAAGCAAACGAGCAATTGTTCCTATCGGTGCTTACGAAGGTGTGATGCCTTTAGATATTGAGGCAACTTATTTATTGAGATCTTTGGTTTCTGACGATCTCGAAAAGTCACTTGAACTTGGTGCACTTGAGTTAGATGAAGAAGATTTAGCTTTATGTAGTTTTGTTTGTCCCGGTAAACATGATTTCGGAAAGCATTTAAGAAATATTTTAACTACCGTAGAACGAGAGGGATAATGGATCCATTAAGAAAGTTTTTAGACTCTATTGAGCCGATGTTCCACAAAGGTGGAAAGTTTGAGCGTTTGTATCCTTTATATGAGGCTGCAGACACTTTCCTTTATACTCCCGGAGAATCCACGACTGGTGCTGTTCATGTCAAAGACTCCAATGACATGAAACGAACTATGGTCACCGTGATTGCCGCTTTGACTCCATGTATTTTGATGGCTTTGTTTAATACAGGTTATCAAGCAAACTTAGCCTTAGAGAGTTTGGCTGGTGCTGAACACGCTGGGTGGAGAGGGTGGATTTATCACACTATTGGTTTTACGGCGAATGCTTCAAACCCAATTGCCAATTTGTTTTTGGGTGCTTTGTTTTTCTTTCCGATCTTCATTGTCACTCAAATAGCTGGTGGTATCTGTGAAGTGATTTTCTCGACAGTCCGAAAGCATGAAATCAATGAAGGTTTCTTAGTGACTGGAATGTTGTTTCCTTTGACGCTTCCACCAAATATTCCTTTATGGCAAGTTGCTGTTGGAATTATCTTCGGTGTCGTGATTGGTAAAGAAGTCTTTGGCGGTACTGGCAAAAACTTTTTAAACCCTGCGTTAACGGCTCGTGCTTTCTTGTACTTTGCCTACCCAGCACAAATTTCTGGTGACTCGGTATGGACGGGTGTTGATGGTTACACGAGTGCAACAGCACTAGGTGTTGGTGCAGCTTCAGGTCAAGCTGGTATTGATCAGGCATTTAGCTGGTGGGAATGCTTTGTGGGAATCATTCCGGGGTCACTCGGTGAAACTTCTACTTTGGCTTGCCTCTTCGGTGCAGTCGTTTTGATTGCAAGTGGGATTGGTTCATGGAGAATCATGCTCTCTACTCTTATCGGAGTGATTGGTACATCTGTTCTTCTTTACACTATTGGTAGTGACACAAACCCAATGTTCTCGGTAGCACCGCATTGGCACCTTGTAACGGGCGGACTTGCGTTTGGTATCGTGTTCATGGCAACTGATCCCGTGTCGGCAACGGCGACGATGAAAGGCAAGTGGTTCTACGGTTTGCTGATTGGTTTTATGGCTGTGTTAATTCGAGTGATCAACCCTGCTTACCCTGAAGGAATCATGTTGGCGATATTATTTGGTAATGTTTTTGCTCCTGTGATCGACTATTATGTTCTTAAAGGAAACATTAACCGAAGAAAGAAGAGGCTGAAGCATGCATAAAGATAGTTTAATCGGAACGCTTACTGTTGCTGCGATTTTATGTATCGTTTGCTCCATTTTTGTTTCCACAGCGTCAGTAAAATTAAGACCGATCCAAAAGAAAAATAAGCTTTTAGACCTCAAAAAAAATATCTTGATCGCTGCAGGAATGTACGAAGAAGGTATTGATATCGAACAGGCCTTCAATAAAATTGATGCTAGGCTTGTAGATTTTGATTCAGGTGAGTATGTCGAAGGTGATGTGACTACTTTTGACCAAAGAAAGTCTGCAAAAAATCCAGCTACAAATTATCGTATTCCTGCTGATCAAGACTTTGCAGATATTAAAGTCCGTTCAAAAATTGCTCCTGTTTATCTTGTAAAGACAGCCAGTGGCGAGTTAGAAAGCGTTATTCTCCCGATGCATGGTCTTGGCCTTTGGTCAGTAATGTGTGGTTTTCTTGCAATTGAAGGTGATTTAAATACCGTAAAAGGGATCACTTTTTACCAACACGGTGAAACCCCGGGTTTGGGAGGTGAGATAGATAATCCAAAATGGAAGGCGATCTGGCCCGGAAAAAAAATCAGAAACGAAGATGGAGAACTTGCTCTAACAGTCATTAAGGGAGCAGTAGTATCATCTAGTCCAAATGCAGGCTACCAAGTTGATGGTATGGCTGGTGCAACGATTACATCTCGTGGTGTTGCAAACCTTGTCAAATACTGGCTCGGTAAAAATGGATTTGGAAATTACTTAGACAAACTTGCTGCAGGAGGTAGCTAAGCATGGCCAGTAAAGTACGTGAAGCCTTACTAGGGCCGATTTTTGATAACAACCCGATTGCACTACAAGTCCTTGGTATTTGTTCTGCTCTAGCGGTAACCTCAAAAATGGAAACCGTGATGGTGATGTGTCTTGCGGTTATTTTTGTTGTGGCGTTTTCAAACTTATTTGTAAGTTTGATTCGAAACTACATCCCAAGCAGTATCCGAATTATTGTTCAAATGGCCATTATCGCTTCTCTTGTAATTCTTGTAGACGAGTTTCTAAAAGCATTTGCTTTTGGTGTAAGTAAGCAGATGTCTGTATTCGTTGGTTTGATTATCACAAACTGTATTGTCATGGGTCGTGCCGAAGGTTACGCCATGCAAAACCCACCATTAATGAGTTTCTTAGATGGTATCGGGAACGGTGTCGGTTATAGTGTGATTTTGATTCTTGTAGGTATTGTAAGAGAATTATTTGGTTTCGGAAAGCTTTTCGGGATTGAGATTTTTAAAAATGTTACAGAAGGTGGTTGGTATACCAATAACGGTTTGATGATTTCACCTCCGAGTGCATTTTTTCTTATCGGTATTATTATTTGGGTCATACGCGTTTTCAAAAAAGATCAGGTTGAAGAGGATTAAGCATGTTTGAACATTATTTAAGTTTATTTTTAAAATGCGTTTTCGTAGAGAACATGGCCTTAGCCTTTTTCTTGGGGATGTGTACGTTTATTGCGGTATCCAAAAAAGTAGAGACTTCTTTTGGTCTTGGAATTGCCGTCATCGTGGTTTTAACGATTACGACTCCTATCAATAACTTGCTTTATCAGTTTCTTTTAAAAGACGGTGCTATGAGTTGGGCTGGTCTTGGAGACTATAACTTTTCCTTCTTAGGTTTGATTAGTTATATCGGTGTTATCGCTGCCAGTGTTCAGATCTTAGAGATGGCCTTAGATAAGTATATGCCAACATTATACAATGCACTTGGTATTTTCTTGCCGCTCATTACGGTGAATTGTGCCATTCTAGGTGCTTCGCTTTTCATGGTGCAACGTGATTACAACTTAATGGAAAGTACGGTGTATGGCTTTGGAAGCGGTGTGGGTTGGGCCCTTGCGATTGTTGCTCTTGCAGGAATTCGTGAGCGTTTAAAGTATAGCGATATCCCTGAGGGTTTGCGTGGTCTTGGTGCTACGTTTATCATTGTAGGGTTGATGTCTCTTGCGTTCATGTCGTTTTCTGGTATCCAGCTCTAATTAAGGCTTAAATAAGAAAGGTCTCCTTATATGTTAGAAATCATTCTTGGTGTTTTGATCTTTACGCTTGTGGTTGTCGCTCTTGTTGGCGTGATCTTGGTGGCAAAATCAAAGCTTGTTCAATCAGGTAATGTAAACATTGTTATTAATGATGAAAAAACCATTCAAGTTCCTGGTGGCGGGAAGCTACTTAGTGTTCTTGCAGATAATAAAATATTTGTTTCTTCTGCCTGCGGTGGTGGTGGAACTTGTGCTCAGTGTAAAGTCGTCGTCAAAGAAGGCGGTGGTGATCTTCTTCCTACAGAAGCAAGTTCTGTCAATAGACGTGAAGCACGTGAAGGTGTCAGGCTTTCTTGTCAGGTTGCTATTAAGCAAGACATGAAAGTAGAGGTTCCAGAAGAAGTTTTCGGAGTAAAAAAGTGGGAATGTACGGTTCGTTCTAACAACAACGTTTCAACTTTTATTAAAGAGCTTATTTTAGATCTTCCAGCCGGTGAAGACGTCAACTTTCGTGCAGGTGGTTATATTCAAATTGAATGTCCTCCGCATATTGTCCACTATAAAGATTTTGATATTGAAACCGAGTACCGTGGCGATTGGGACAAATTCAACTTATGGAAATATACTTCTGATGTAAAAGAAGAGGTTGTCCGTGCATACTCGATGGCAAATTATCCCGGTGAAAAAGGCATGATCATGCTAAACGTTCGTGTTGCATCTCCTCCTCCAAGAGCTGATCACTTACCACCCGGGCAAATGTCTTCTTATATCTTTGGTCTAAAGCCGGGCGACAAAGTAACGATTTCTGGTCCTTATGGTGAGTTCTTTGCAAAAGATACCGATGCAGAAATGGTGTTCATTGGTGGTGGAGCAGGGATGGCTCCGATGCGTTCTCACTTATTTGATTTATTCAAACGTATCAAAACAGATCGCAAAGTCACCTTCTGGTACGGTGCAAGAAGTCTTAGAGAAGCATTCTATGTGGATGAGCTTGATGAGCTTGCAAAAGCAAATGATAATTTTACGTGGCACTTAGCATTGTCTGAGCCATTAGAAGAAGATAACTGGAAAGGAGCAACTGGCTATATCCACCAAGTTCTTCTTGATGACTATTTAACAAAACACCAAGCTCCAGAAGATTGTGAATACTATCTTTGTGGACCCCCAATTATGAATGAGTGTGTATTCAAAATGCTTGACGATTTAGGGGTTGAGCCCGAAGCAATCGCATTTGACGATTTTGGCGGCTAGAAAACTCACATTAGGTTTTGTCTTTGTGGCTTTGGCTTTTTATCTATTAAAGCCAAGGTCCACAGGCCTTAAGCTTGTAGAGCTCCATGGTTCCACAATGGGTACTAGCTATACTATCAAGCTTGTATTTCCCGACGATCAAACTTATATGGAGCCCAAAGAGGCTCAAAAGATGGCAGAAGATATCTTTGAAGATATCAATGACAAGATGTCTACCTACATTCCCGGGTCCGAGTTATCTCTTTTTAATCGCTACCTTTCTACCAAACCTCTTGAAGCTTCTAAAGATCTTCAAGCTGTTTTGAATGCATCTCTCAAAGTTTCAAGCTTATCAAATGGTGCTTTTGATCCGACGATTGGGCCTCTTGTGAACCTTTGGGGTTTTGGGCCTTCTGCAAGACCCGATAAGGTTCCATCGTTAAATGAGATAAAAGCCATGCAAAAAAAAGTAGGCTGGCAAAAACTAAAAGTAACTACTTCAAGTGGCAAAATACAAAAAAAACAGAAAGATCTTGATGTAGATCTATCCGCAATTGCAAAAGGGTTTGCTGTGGATCAAGTTTTTTTAAAATTAAAAGAAAATAAGAACCTTAATGGTCTTTACGTCGAAGTTGGTGGAGAGATAAGGGTTTTTGGTAGAAACCACCGACATCTTTGGTGGAGAATTGGAATTAACAAACCTTCTACCCAAGTAGCTATTCAAGAGATTGTAGAGTTAGCAGGTGGAGTTTCTATGGCGACTTCAGGAAGTTATAGAAACTACTTCGAAGAAGACGGTAAAAGATACTCGCATACCATCCACCCAAAAACTGGAAAACCAATTGACCACAAACTGGTTTCCGTCTCCGTGGTCCATCAAAGCTGTATGGTGGCAGACGCACTTGCTACGGCCATTATGGTTCTTGGTCCTCAGCAAGGTGCTGATTTTTCCAAGAAAAACGGCTTAAAAATATACATGTTGATCAAGACCCAGAGCGGTTATACGGTACAGACTGAAGGCGGTTTTGAGCGTCTCATTAAGAAGAAAGGTTCATAAAATGCTAAAGGTTTTTTTAGGCTGTTTACTATTTTTTGCAGTGTTCATGATCATGATGGCTGCTGGAATTATTTTTAGTAACAAGCAACTCAAAGGCTCATGCGGTGGAATGCTTCTTGATGAAAACGGAAACGATACAACCGGTTCTTGTGGAATCTGCGGTCGACCTGCAGAAGAAATAAAACTTCAGGGTTGTGATTAGCTTGTTGTTATTAAAAGTTCATTCAACTTTATTTCTAATCTTAATTATTTTTTTATTATCTGAGATAACGCCCACCCATGGGAATGAGTGCTTAAAAAGCATGGGTGTGTTTAATCGAGATAACAATTTTATCAGTCACGACCAGAACTACAACCCAAGAGAACTAGCGGTACAAGCAGGGATTAATTTTCCGACGACTTTTCGATTTGCCGTAACTTCTAAAGTAAGTATTTCAGGGGTTAGGTCTAGGGGTGTGTTTAGTCCATCTCAAAATAGCGATCTGAGTAGGTATGGAGTTGCCTTAATGGAGGCTGTATTTTCTCACCCCTACACGCTGGATAAAAACCGAAGAATTCTCATTTTGGGTTCAGGGGTTGGTCTGGATGCTACTGCACTCACTAAAATGACAAATGCCCAAGTGACTGCGACAGATATTTCTATCAACTCTCTTAGAGTTGCTAAGATCAACTCAAAAATTCACGGGGTTGAAGATCAAGTGAATTATATTCATTCTGATTTACTAGACTCAGTCTCCGGGCAGTATGATCTCATCATCTTTAATGCTCCTAGAGTGATCACTCCTGAGGTTTTTAAGAAACAAGGACTGCCTGAAGAAAAGATCAATAAGATCATGACTGATTTAAAAAATGGACCTAATGACCTGTATGATTATAAAGGAGTTTTATTTGAAAGGCTTATGCGAGACTTACCAGTGAAAACAACATCATCTGGAAGGCTGCTCATCATGGCTGATGAACACATTCAGGTTCATGTGCCAAAACTCTATGGTGTTAAAAGCTTAAGTAAGCCACTCTTATGGGACTTAAAAAATACTAAAGATCATCATTTTAGAATATTTGAGATTAGTCCTAGAATATAGTTTGCTCTTGATAATCAGTTACAGCAAAGGCCGCTTATTCAGGCCCTAAAGTGTCTTTACTTATGCTAAGTGTTTTGTTGCGGTAAGAATGATCAGGGCTACATTTAAGATGAAAAGCATCTATGTTTTTAGTGGGGTTGACCCTTCATCAGTTGATTTATATTTTTTATTTATTTTAGATAAGCCAAAAATACGTAACAGCCCCTGCGTCTAAATACGTGTCTTTGATTTCACTGGTGTTTAATGGTTTACAGCTAATGATCAATACTGCGTAGATTATGCAAAGGGCTAACAATTTTTTTTATCTAATATTTACCTCGATAATCTTTGGGTCTTTCTCGTCTTTGTAGACAACGTGATCGTACTTTTTTTCTATATTAGCACGCTTTTTTTTCATGGTTGGAGTAAGTATGCCATTATCTACAGTCCATTCTTCACTACACAAGAATATTTTTGAAATACGTTCGTAAGAAGCTAGGCTCATATTAAGCTCCCGCATGCTTTCTTTAAAATTTTCTTGTAATTCTTTTGATTCTACTTTTGACGCCGTTTCACTTAGGCAAACAATTGCGATTGGCTGTGGAAGGCCGGAGCCTGTAACGCATACATGTTCCACATGATCAATTCCAGATATTTTCTTTTCTATGCTAGATGGGACAATGTATTTTCCTTTGGCTGTTTTAAATAAATCTTTTATACGGCCAGTAATTTTTAGAAAGCCGTCTTTATCTATTTCGCCTTGGTCGCCAGTCAGTAAGTATCCATCTTTCATGGTTTCTTTAGTTTTTTCTGGTTCCTTGTAATAGCCTTGCATGTTTCCAATGGATTTGACGCAAATTTGTTTTTCTGAATCAAGCTTGACGTGAACTCCCGGAAGTGATTCTCCTACAAAACCAAATTTTTGGTGAGGACTAGTATGGCGATTATAATGTGAGTATGCAAAGTTTTCACTCATTGCGTACGCCTCGCGAATATCAATACCGATATTTCTGTACCATTTGAGCAGGCTAAGTGGCATCGGAGCTGCACCGGTTATATAAATTCTAGCTTCTGAAAACCCGAGACCTTCTTTTACTTTTTTGCGAACGATACTTCCCAACAGTGGGATTTTTGCAAGTTTTTCAATCTTAGGTTTTTTTGCCAATATACCTTGTTGAAACTTTGTCCAAATACGGGGTACCCCTAAAAAGACTGTTGGTTTTGAATATTTCACATTCGCGTTGAAGGTTTCAAGTGACTCTGCGAAATACACTTGTAGGCCGCTATAGATACAGGCGGTCTCACAAAATAGCCTTTCTGCAACATGGGATAAAGGAAGATAAGATAAGACTCGATCTGAAGCACTTACGCCTAAAACTTCTGGGCATTCAACTCCTACCGCAGTTAAATTACTGAAGTGATGCATGACACCTTTAGGAGTGCCAGTAGTACCGGAAGTATAAATAATCGTTGCTAGTTCATCTGGTTTTCTTAGCGGTTGGTTACCGAGACCATCAGGATGTTTTTTTAGGAGGTCGTTCCAGTGCAGAGCACCGTCTATAGGCCAATGAGGGAAATCGAATTTTGTGATGTTTTTTACCGCTGATTCTTGCTTCTTCCAACTATCTAGTTTTCCAACAAAAATAGCTTTTGCTTCGCAGTGATTAAGAATAAACTCCATGGTTTTGTTATCAAGAGTGGGGTATAGCGGAACAGAAGTACACCCCGACATCCAGATTGCTAGATCAGCTATAATCCAGTGAGCACAGTTTTTTGATAATATAGCGATGTTTGAGCCGGGTTCGATTCCTTGAGACTTTATTTCAGCAGCAATACTTGATGCTTGATCTAAAACTTGTTTCCATGTGATTTCAAACCACTTACCTTTAATAGGTTGGTGAAAACAAACTTGGTCTGGTGTATGACGAGCTCGTTCATAAATTTTTGCGAGAGGTTGTTCTTCGTATAGTTTATCCGCCATGGCTCAGCTCCGATTCAATAATTTGCAAAATCTTATCACATTCTTGGATGGTATTAAATGCGTGAGGTGATAGGCGTAAGCCAGCAGGCTTCAGAGAAAAGCTTATTTTTTCAGCGATTAAAGCCTCTTGAATCTTCTCAGTGCCACTAGCTAGCTCAAATGTGATTGTAGAATTCCCAAGAGTCATATCTTGATTGCCTTTTATGATAGCACCTAATTTTTTTAGATGCTCCACCATATGTCTTCGCATTTTCTGAGTCGTTTGATGAATATTATCGACCCCGTGTTTCATGAGAACCTTCATAGACTCTATCGTCATTCTTGAAGGAATGATTTGGGGGGCACCCGGTTCAAAACGTGCTGCGTGTATGCGTGGTTCAATAGAAAGGTCTGTTTGCTCTTGAGGGAGTCCATATGACATGGCTCCTTGCAAAATAGGCTTCATGGTTTTGTAGTGGTCCTTACCAAAAACCAAAAACCCATGACCTAACGCTCCACATAACCATTTGTGACTACCTGAACATAAAAAATCTACCGGGTACTTTTTTAGATCAAATGGTTTATTTCCTAAGCCTTGAATACAATCCACTAGTAATAAAGCTCCATTTTTTTTGCATGCATCTATTACTGGTAATAACGGAGTTTCTGTACCAGCTTGTGATTGTATCCATGAGATAGTGACAATTTTTGTTTTAGGGTTGATAGCATCAACTAACCTTTGAACATCTAAGTCATAATTTTTTTCAGAAGGAACAGATATTAATTCTAATTGATGTTTTTTAGATACTTGATGCCAAGTATATGCGTTCGAGGCGTATTCTTGTTCCCAGGTTACAATATTCTCACCGCTTTTATACTCGAGGCTTTGAGCAATCATTGAAATAGCTGTTGCACAGTTTGGTGTAAAGGCCACATTTTCAGGGCCTGCTGCTCCCACAAATTTGGCAACCACTTCTTTATCAGTCTCATAGATATCCATGATTTCCTCAAAACAATTAACAGCTTCATTGGCGATTTTTGAAATAAAATCATGAGCACTCTTAACCGCTATAGAAGGAACTGGGCACCAAGCTGCATTATTAAAATGAGTGTAAGAAGCTTGATCAAAATTAAATTCTTTTCGAAATTCAGGTAACATAATAAATCCTATGATGAAGGTTTTTGGTTTTGAATGAATTGTCTTAGGTCTAACATGCAGCCATCTTTCAAAAAGATATTTGATCCAAAACCGTTCACTAAATAGAGAAGATGATGATCTTGAAAAGAAGCAATATTAAACCTTGGTGATATGCATGACTTGGTAGGTTTTGGTAACCACCTTTGTCTATCAAAGTTAAATACAATTATTTCATCATGGCCGGTGGCTGGTAATGATCTGCCATGGACTAAGAACCAATGCCCGCGATACTGAGCGGTTGCCATATTGGTTTGTGGGGTGAATTGCGGGCTTGGAAGTTTTGTCCATCTGTAGTTTTCAAGGTTGAGTTTTGAAAAGTCGTTATGAATTTTACCGCCTTTTTCTCTACCTCCAAGCAGATAAAGATACCCTTTATTTATATGAGTTGAGTGACCAAGTCTTGGTGTTTGGTGATTAAATGTTTTAATTACTTTATGGTTTTGGCTGTGAACAACATATGTATTCGTATTAAAGCCCTTTTGTATTCTTCCTCCTATGATGATCCATTTTTGTTTATAACAATTGAATGAGTGAGACCTTAGGCCCGGAATACTTAACGTAAAATAACGAATTTTTTTAGTGATAAGGTCGAAGGTAAATCCGTTATTTAGTTTTTTACCTTTAGAGTTTTGTCCGCCAAAGAATGTCACTTGGTTTCTATTTGAACAGCTTGAAGCATAAATTCTACCTTCAGCTTTTGAGTTTATGGCTTGCCAGCCTTTGTTGTATAGCCAAATTTTTTGAGAGTAAATATTTTTTTTGTTTTTCCCTCCAAATACGACCGTCTTTTTACCTGCTCTTTGGATAGTGTGATTGAAAGTCGATGGTGGAAATGTTTCATGAAGATAACTCCAGCTCCCGTACTTTAAATCTAGTTGAGGGTTTCTGCGATGGTCTGGGTCTGATAGTTGTAAATTGTTTTCTATCCCACCCCAAAGTACAGCTTTATCTTTAGAGTATTTTATGATGGAGGCATTTGTTCTTGCTAAAGGAGTATGGTTAAGAGAGTCCATATGCTTTAGAGTCGTGCAGCTTGATTGAATCATCGAAATAACTATTAGAGAAAAAAGGCACCATGGATTTGAAGTTTTCGACACTTTATGATCACCGCATTATTAGATTCATATAAAATCATACTTAGAGTGCTTGCACAACGTTCTATAAACAGTTTGTGTCTGCAATTTAAGCTGAATGCATTCTATGGTCGTTGTCATGGCTCTGTTTGGTTGAGAAATACCGTGTTCACATGAAGTGGACGGTGTTAGAGTGTATCAAACAAATATGAGGCCAAAATTTGCTACAAGCTAAGATAAGAAAAAAAGTTTTTTTTCCTCCTTTTATTTTACTCACAACGGTTGCATTCTTTGGAATTTTCGACCCAGAGAGCTTACTGGTAAACTTAAAAGTAGCAAATGATTTCATTCTTCAAAATTTTGGTTGGTGGTTTAGCTATATGGCTTTTGCACTAGTGTTAAGTGTTTTTGTCATTCCATTTTCAAAGTTTGGAAAGCAAAAAATTGGAGGAGAAAAGGCTACTCGTATTTTAAAGCCCTGGCAGTTATTTGCAGTTACTCTTTGTACAACCGTCGCAGTAGGGATATTATTGTGGGCTACCTCTGAACCTATTAAGCATTTGGTAAATCCTGCATCATTTGCAAATGCTAAGCCATTAAGTGTCGAGGCGATCAATTTTTCTATATCAACTATGTTTCTTCATTGGACCATCACTCCATATGCAATCACTATTTTACCCGCTATTTTATTTGCTTACGTTTTTTATAATCAAGATGAACCGTTTAGTTTAGGTTCTGTTTTTACGCCTCTCTTTGGTAAAAAAGCACATAAGTATGCTTATCTTTTAGATGCTATTTGTCTTTATTGTATGGTGGCCGGCATGGCTGCATCGTTGGGTTCTGCTATCTTGATTTTTAAAGGTGCTGTGGAGAATCTTGCAGGAATCGAAGGCACTCCTTTACTAAACGCTGGAATTACCTTGGTTATTGTCATTAGTTTTACTTTATCTGCTGCCACAGGAATTCTAAAGGGTATCAAATACCTATCTATGATTAACTTGAGTTTGTTTATACTATTTATGCTTTATGTAGTCAGTGTGGGGCCAACAAACTTTATGTTCTCCACTGCCTTTTCAGGAATCAAGTCATATTTGATAGAGTTTGTACCGCGAAGCATTGCTTATGGGGAATCGGGGGATATGAAGTGGCTGCAAGAGAACTCTAATTTTTTCTGGGCTGTGTGGATGGCTTGGGCTCCTGTAACGGCAATGTTTATTGGGAAGATCTCTAGGGGCTACCGAATCAATCAAATCATTATGTATTGTTTTTTACTTCCAGTGTGTTTCAGTTTTGTTTGGATGAGTGTTTTTTCAACGACATCTATTTATTATGAGCTATATGAGGGAGCTAACTTTGCAAGACATATTTCGGGTAATGTCCCAGAGTTAATTGTTTTTGAGTTAATACAAAAACTACCAGGAGCTAGCTTTTTAGTAGCTTTTTTTATGATCCTGACTTTTATGTCTTTTGTTACTGCAGCCGATTCTACAGTATCTGCAATGTCTTTATTATCAACTCAAGGCTTAGATAAGGACGAGCTTGAATCTCCTTTGAAAGTAAAAGTCATGTGGTCTGTGATCATGGGTTCTATTACATGGGTCATGGTGAGTTACGCAGGTGTTCAAGGCATTATGTGGAGCTCAAACCTTGGTGGTTTACCGGCTCTATTTATTTTAACTGTAATGCTGAGTGGTTTTTGGTTGACTCTGATCAAGTCTCAAACTAAGTAAAAAATTGTGTTGAATACAGCAAGGATATTTGTTTCTTATAGGTGACATAATAACATGAGAAAATAAAAAACCTTTGTTTTTTTTGAGGGTTTATCAAAAATCTAACATGGTCTCGTAATTGATTATATCCCCCATATTATGAATTTTATTTAAGGAGTTTCATGTGAGAAGAAGTTTAACAGCGTTACTAGTTAGCATGATCGTTTCAAGTTCTTTGTTTGCTGCAGACGATCAACCTATTCAAAAACCAGTTAGTCCAGAGAAACAAAAAGAAGTAATGACCCCAGAAGAGAATTTTGATGTCAGTCATAATGAAGAGTACGATGAAAATCAGTATGCTATTCGTGGTAATTTTCTTGGTTTAGCATTTGCAGGTACATATATATTAGATCTTGACTATAAGATATCTGAACAAATGACGGTTGGTTTAACGGGTGGTTTTTATGGTCCTTCATTATTGACTTTTATCGGCAGCAAGGTACTAAAGGAGGTGTTCGCAGCAGATAATATTGAAGTGGATTTGGGTGTAAGTGGTTATCAAATCGGTATTCAAGGTGCTTACTATTTAACAGGAAGTGCTTTAGACAGTGGACTGATTTTAAACCCATTCGTAAACTACGGAACATTTACAGTCGGTGTAGAAGTTAAAGACTCGTCTGACTCTGCAAATACTGGTGATATTGATGTAACCGTAAAGGGGGTCAATACTGGCCTTCGTGGTGTTTATCAAATAGTTGCTGATTCTGGTTTTTTATTTCAGGTTGGTATGAACGTAGCTTACCGAGCTACAGGTGATATTGAGCTTGGCGGCTCACTATGGAACGAAGCAACTCAGTCATCTACTTTTGCATCTTCTTCAACACGAAAAGATTTTGATGATGCTATTGATGATTACTCAGATAGTCGTTTTAGCTACGGTTTTGAAGCAAGCGTTGGTTTTGTTTTTTGATTTTTTTTTGTTTTATTAGTTTTTTAGACTGCGAATTTCTTTGATCATTTCAACGGTATTTCTCTCATAATTAAATTTATTCTCATTGTTAGAGATCTCTTTTGGTAAACTATTACTATTTAAAATAAATCTTTCCGTGAGTTTGCTGTGTGTTATATCTCCGGTAAGGTAGAGTATTTCGACAGAAACTTTATCTGAGTATCCTTCAATCTCAGCTTTTTTAATAACAACATGTTCAGGTTGCTGTCCTTTTGTATCTGGTGATTGAAATTGAGATGTTGCTTTAAAAGCAACCTCTGAGGCTGTGTCTGCTGACAAAGTACTTTCTAGTTCATCGTTTAAAGTAACGTTATTATTTTTACTAGACGTTTTGTTATTGGTTTGCGTCTTTCCGCAACCGACAAATAAAGTAAACAAAATGATGTTGATAACTGTAATTCGCATAAAGCCTCCAGATACTACTTCGGCTAATGGGGGTTTTAATTCAGTTTTTTAAAAAAAGTCATTATTTTTAGCATGTTAGAGATTTCTTAAAAAATATGTAGTTTTGAATGAAGAAAATATCATTGTATTTACCATATAAAAAAAAGAGCCTGCACTAAAAAATGTGAGCTCTTATTTATATATGGTCTTTTTTAGCTTAATTAGAGTCTAAATGAATTAAAATACCAGAAGCTTTTAATACACTTGAAGGGTTATACACAAATCCAAGAATATTAGACTCTTTGCCGTACATCTCAATGTCACGTCTGATGTTACCAAAAACATCTGTCACAGATGCTAAGTTGTACTTTCTCTCAAAAGGAATAACAACACTGTAATCAACTGGTCTACTACTTCGTAGAACTCTAATTTCACCATTTTGAATGATGTGATCTTCTACTAATAATGCATGTGGTTTTGATTCTTTTCTTTGATACTTAATTTTGTATAAAAGGCCGTCTAAAAAGGAGAATCTTAATTGAAATGCTTTTTGAATTTTGGATACATTTGCAACTAATGCATACATGTTATTTAGGCTCATGTAAGCTAAACACTTTAATGAAAATTCTGAATCGTTAGTTAACTGCATTTTATTAGCAATCGTTGGTGCAGTACTTGCTGCGATTTCTAAACAAATATTTTCATTACCAATTTTTTTTGTCAGAATGGTTTCTTTGCGATAGTCGAATGAATTCATAGCAAAAGCGTTTGATGCTATAAAGCAAACTGCGATTAAGATTAAATTTTTCATGATGTACTCTTTGTTTGGTTGAACTGTCTAAATATCTGAAGACAAAACCAATGTAAGGTAATTAGTAAATTAATAAAATTACTTACAATAATCAAATAACAGTATAAAAGTTGATGCTTATTTTAGGAAGAAGCATATAAAATTCTAACTTCAAAGTTTGAGAGAGTCATATCAATAAGAGTAAAAAAAAACAGTGTTTTCCAGTGCTTACTTCTAAAATTGTACTTTAAAAATACAATAATCATGTAATATGCACAGGTTAGTGTTTTGCAAAACACTTTGTTTTGCGTTCTGTTGACTTCAATCATCAAGCTACGTATAACTTTTAACAGGGCCCTAAAACAAAACATCATAAAAATTGGGAGAGACAATAAAGTGAGTATTATAAAATTAAAGAAATCATTGGCAATCGGCTTGCACATTAGTTCCATCTTGTTAGCTTTGAGTATGAGTAACCAACTATTAGGTGATGATGCAATAGTTGCAGAGTTACGTAGTGGTACAGTGGTAGACGCAAAATTTACAGGCAGCCGAGTATCTGGTCAGAAGTTTGATGAGTTTCGGAGGTTGTCTATAAACCTTTTAGCAACAACTTCAACTGGCTTCAAAAGACGAATCAGCACTGCGTGGAAAGCAACCGTGATCAACACAGGAGAGTTTGGTTTTAACGTTAGTTTTTCTTCTGTTGCTTCCGGTAGACCAAAAAGCAACTCGCAAGTAGTACTGAAAACTAGGGTTCTTGAAACAAATAACCCAAACTCACGGACGAAATTTGAAAGACTAATTTTAAAGATTGGTGAGGTAACAGAAGAAAAAGTCGAAGTAATAGGTGCACAGTATGTGTATTTTGCTGGAAATATCAGTTTTGCACCAGAGTTTTTTGTTGCAACTAAATACACGTGGGGAGAAATATTATCTGTAACAGAAATATTGAACAATAATAAAGACTTTTCCAAGCTAAAAAGTCTTTTAGAAGAAGCTGATCTTTTGTCTACGCTAGAAGCGTGGAGTCAGTATTACACAATTTTTGCACCCACAAATGATGCATTTAAAAAGCTAGGTGCAAAGCTATATAATGTAAAAAAAGACCCAGATTTATTGAAAAAAATTCTTTTAAATCACGTTGTGGACTCTAGGGCTTCCACTTCAGAAATTGCTAGAACTTTTGGATTGAGAACCATTACTGGTGAAAATTTTCAGTTAAGATACGACAATCAAGAACCATTTTTACTGAGGCAGGATATGAGCAGAGCTGCAAAAGTCGAAGCTGCTGACGTTGTTTATAAAAGTGGTATTATCCATGTCATAGATACTGTTTTGATTCCTGAAGACTAATCTTTGAAGGATTACCAGAAGATTTTACAAAAGCATTTGACCCGCAGGCAGCAACTGAACCCCAGTTACTCCAAGCGGGCATTTGCACGTGACATTAATATTTCTCCCGGTTCATTAGTCAATATATTGTCAGGTCGTTTTAGATTATCTATTGAAAAAGGCGATGCAATATCAATGGTGCTCGGTTTTAGTGAGTCTGAAAAAACTCATTTCATGAACTCAGTTTCTGAAACTTTAAGTGAAAGTAAAAGAAAAAGAGTTTTGGAGAAAAACTGGCATACAAATCATGATAAACAAAAAGTAATTATTAATGCTAAAATGAATCATATTTTAAGCTCTTGTTACCATTTAGCGGTAGTAGAGTGGTTTAATGGTGCTGAATCTAAGTGGTATAGTGTCAAACGCATTTCAGCAGCTACTGGTCTTCAGATATCTGTTGTTGGTGAAATACTAGAAGACTTAAAAGAAGTTAGCTTTATTGAAAAAAATAGTTGCGGTCATTATAAATTACCACAAAACACACAACTTCGTACATTAGATGACGATAAGCCATCTGAAGTTGATATCCAGTTTTTTCATAAACATCAGTTGTCCATCGCTAGTAAAGCATTGAAGTTGAAGCCTATTGACCGGGAGTTTCAAGCTCTTCTCATTAATTGCCAGCTAGATAAACTGAATCATTACAAACAAAAAATAAAAAAGTTTTTTGATGATCTCGAAAAAGAAATAGAGATTGATAATAAATCAAAAGAATCTAAAGAGAAAAAAACAATGATGGTTGCCATGCAACTATATCCAATTTTTGAAGCAATAGATGGAGTAGAAGATGCTTTATAAGTTCATCATTTTATATTTGGTTTTTCATTCCGTTGCCCTTATTGGAGGGCAAAGAGTCGGTAATAGTGCTGATTTACTTGTTTGTGATGATTCAGTTGAGCTCTTAGATTTTGCTGAGTCTGAAATTAATTTTTTAACCATGCTTGATTTTAAAAACCTAGAGACAGAACAAATAATCGTTAATGTTCTTAGTAGGTTATATGACTACGACCCTCTTAGAGCTCAACTTTACACGAGATGGTGGAAAGAGTTTCGCTCAAAGAAACAAGAGTTAGACCCTTTTGACTATGAAAGTATGGATTCGGGAAGAACAATTGAAACACCAAAGAACTGTCGTATTCAGCAGCTGGTCTATCAGCTTCGTACTCCAACAAAGTCTGGGATTCGTTTTTTATTTAATAAAGTGCTTTGGGATTCAAATTTGTCAAATCGTTTAAGAGCAGGTGTCTTCTTGCATGAAATTGTTCTTAGAGAAATGATTGCTCTTGGTCAGAAAAAAAATGAAAACACACGCTTATTTACGAATTGGCTCTTTTCCTCTGAGTTTGATGACTTAGGAAAAGGCGGATATGAAGGCCTTTTGAGGCAAACCGGGCTTATGAGTCTTGATGCACCACCTGAGTTGCTAAGCATTTTTAATTTTCTGGATCTATATGTTGCAAATATTAAGTGGAGTGTTAAGTCTAAGGACTTTAAAATTCCACCTGAGACATTAGGCAAAGTCACAAAGTACGGTGTTTTGAACTCATTAAGTTTGGTTGGTCAAACTATTAGTTTTGAAATACAAGAGTACGGTTTATTTGAGACTTGGAATCAATCAGACATATTTAAGAATCAGTCTGATGACGAAAGGACAAAAGTGACAAAAAAGTTTGACTGTACATTCTTGGAATCAAATCAAAAAACTTACTGTGAAATGCGTGTTTCCGATAAAATCTTGTCACAGAACTCAAGGCCAGTTTCAACAGGTGAATTATTATTTGATGAGTCAAAAAATAAATTGAGTTTAAATTTAAAAACATCTAGGCCAGAGGAGGTGAACGTACCAGGGAATGGTAATAGGCTCGTAGAAGCGTACTATCGTTTTCTATTTCAGCCCTTAAAGAGAAAAATGACCCTGAATGAAACCATGGGTTTACGTTATTATTTGTCAGAGACTTCGCAAAAAGCATATGAAGTCGTGACTAATACAATTTTAGAGAACAAATAAAATCATGGGCAAGGATTTGTGTAGCGAGTATGGACGGTATTAATAGCTTTTAAAGTTTTTGTATCCAGTTTTGTATCGATACTAGAAATATTTTCTTCTAACTGCTCAATGGTCGTTGCACCTATGATATTCGAGCATAAAAACTCTCTCCCATTTACAAATGATAATGCAAACTGAGAGGGCTTTATTTCACGTTTTTTCGCAAGTTCTACGTACTCAGTTGTTGCAAGTAGAGCAGTCTCTTGTGTGTATCTTGAAAAATGTCCGCCAAATTTATCTAGTCTCGAACCTTTGGGTTTTTGCTTGCCAAGATACTTCCCTGTAAGAACACCGAAGCCAAGAGGTGAGTATGCTAGTAGCTTGACGTTTTCTCTCATACTTATTTCTGCTAACCCTGATTCAAAGGTTCGGTTTAATAAGCTATATGGGTTTTGGATAGAGACAGGAGCTGGCAAGTTGTTTTCTTTTGCGAGTTCTAAGTATTTCATGGTTCCCCATGGTGTCTCGTTTGAAAGGCCGTATGTCCTGATTTTACCTTTTTGTATGAGGTTTGATAGTGTCTCTATAACCTCCAAAAAGTTATCGTCATCTTTTTGAGGTTGATGGGTGTAATTTGGAAACCCAAAAAAAGTTGTTTTACGGTTAGGCCAATGGAGTTGGTAAAGGTCAATATAATCTGTTTGCAGTCTCTTTAGTGATTGATCTAACACGGTCTCGATTTGTTCTTTATTGATCCACGCTTTTCCATCTCGTATATGTTGCCATGGGCTAGGGCCGGCTATCTTTGAAGCTAAAACAACTTTGTCTCTTTGTTTTCTTTCAGAAAACCAATTGCCAATAATGGTTTCAGTCGATGTATAAGTCTTTGCGTTAGGTGGTACGGGGTACAACTCTGCCGTATCAAAGAAGTTTACACCTCGCTCTAGTGCAAAATCCATTTGTTCGAAAGCTTGCTCTTGAGTGTTTTGCTCACCCCAAGTCATGGTGCCAAGACAGATTTTACTTACTTGAATATCACTATGACCGAGGTTTTCTTTTTTCATTATTTCTTCTTAGTTTTTACGGGGTTTTTAGTTGGGATAATAGACACTTTTTTTATCATAATATTTTTTAAAGGTACGTTCACTCCGAGTACAGCAGCTTTCCCGGAAAGATCAAAGGCTTTTCTAATTTTGGTATCAATTTTTGTGTTTTTAATCTTATCTACAACTTCCATGCCTTCAATAACTTTACCAAATACTGCGTATCCGCCATTACTAGGATAGTCTAATGCCGAAGTGTTATCTTTGACATTAATAAAAAACTGAGAAGTGGCACTATGAAGGTCTCTAGTTCTTGCCATAGCAATGTAGCCTCGTTGATTTCTTAGTCCTTTTGAAACTCCGACTTTTGATTCATTTTGGATAGGTTTACGCTTTTCATCTTTAGACTTTTTTTGTTTAAAGTCTTTTCCAACTACCGAGTAACCCCCACCTTGAATCATAAAGTCACTGATGACCCTGTGGAAGACTGTACCTGTATAAAAACCCTCAGAAACATATTCGAGAAAGTTTTTTGCAGTAATAGGGGTTTTGTCTGAAAAAATTTCGATATCAATATTCCCCTCACTGGTTTCCATTCTAACGGTTGGATTTGCAAGGCATACTGAAGAGGTTAAGAGAAGAAAAAAAAGAGAGTATAAACGCATAAGTCATCCTTATAATGCTAATGGAATAGCAAGGATGACTTATTTAACTAAGTTTGTGAAGTGGGAGATTAGAAAATCGTCAGTCTGATTTTAATCATCACTTAAGATAGATTTGCCATCAACACGTTGTGACAGTTCTGTTCCAGTTTTCCAAAAAGGAAGTTTTTTTGGTGGAACTTTGATCTTTTCGCCTGTTTTAGGGTTGCGACCTTCGTAAGCTTTATAGATTCTTACAGAAAATGCACCGAAACCACGAATTTCAACTCGTCCACCACGGCCTAATTCTTCAGACATCGAGTCAAAGAACAAATTAACGCATTCTTCAGCTTTGGAAAGCTGGATATCTGCCCGCTCCGCCAACTTTTCGATTAATTCAGACTTTACCATCTTCACTGCTCCTCAGAGTATTTGATACCAATCATTGATTTTCTATTATTGTATCGAATGACAATTTAAAAATCACTATTAAATCAGATATTTATTAAATATCTGATTATAATGTATACTTTGCGACTTGGTAAAACCCTAAATTTCGCTTATTTTCTTAAGCATTATCTTGTTGTCGGTTTTGGTCGCAATTAACTTGCTATCGTCCTGAAAACATGGGATTTTTTATGTTTGAACTTTTCTCGGGTGGTATATGTCAAAAATTGATTCTTTTCAGTGTGTAGATACGCTTAAAGTAGGCGGGCGTTCTTATCAGTACGTAAATTTTAAGAAGGCTGCACAAAACGGCTTAGATGTTTCGAAGTTACCGACAACTCTTAAAATACTAGTAGAAAACTTACTGAGAAACGAAGATGGAAAGACTGTCACAAAAGAAGATATTTTGGCATTCAAAAGATGGCTTGATGCTAAAGGCAAAGTAAACCATGAAATTGCATACAGGCCAGCTCGTGTTTTGATGCAAGACTTTACGGGAGTACCAGCGGTTGTGGATTTAGCTGCAATGCGTGACGCCGTAAAAAGACTAGGCGGCGACCCAGAATCTATTAACCCATTATCGCCGGTTGATCTTGTGATTGATCATAGTGTTAGTGTTGATCATTTTGGTAATAAAGCTGCTTTTGAAAAAAATGTAGCTCGTGAATTTCAACGTAATAACGAGCGTTATGAATTTTTAAGGTGGGCTCAAAAAGCCTTTGATAACTTCCGTGTCGTTCCTCCAGGGGCTGGGATTTGTCACCAAGTAAACTTAGAGTACTTAGCAAAAGTTGTGTTTAACCGTGATATCAACGGCAGTGAATGGGCATACCCAGATACGCTGGTAGGTACTGATTCACATACAACCATGATTAACGGACTATCTGTATTGGGTTGGGGTGTTGGTGGCATCGAAGCTGAGGCAGCGATGTTGGCTCAGCCAATCTCTATGTTGATTCCAGAGGTTGTGGGTTTTAAACTTGAAGGTGTATTGTCGGAAGGTTTAACGGCGACAGACCTTGTATTAACGGTTGTAGAAAAACTTCGTGCAAAAGGTGTTGTTGGAAAATTTGTTGAGTTCTATGGATCAGGTGTAAGTCAGTTGACATTAGCGGACCGTGCAACACTTGCTAACATGGCTCCAGAGTATGGTGCTACTTGCGGTTTCTTTGGTGTGGATGATGAAACTCTTAACTACTTAAAATTTAGTGGTCGTGAAACTGAAAGAGTAGAATTAGTAGAAGCATACAATAAAGCACAAGGTATGTGGTTTGATCCAAATGAAGAGCTTCAATATACAGATACACTTTCATTAGATCTTGCAGGTGTAAAACCGTCTATTGCCGGCCCAAAAAGACCTCAAGATAGAATTGAGCTTGTGAATGCAGATACAGCATTTCACTCTTCTTTAAAAGGTGAGTTCAAACACGCAACACCAAAAGGTGACGTCTCCGTAAAAGGTAAAGATTTTCAATTACATGACGGTAGTGTGGTGATTGCTGCGATTACAAGTTGCACAAATACCTCAAACCCGAGTGTGATGATTGCAGCTGGATTAGTTGCCAAAAAAGCAAGAGCACTTGGTATGCAAGTAAAACCATGGGTGAAAACTTCGTTGGCTCCTGGGTCTCAGGTTGTAAGTGATTACCTTGAAGCTGCGGGCTTGCAGTCAGAATTAGATGGATTAGGTTTTAACTTAGTTGGTTACGGTTGTACGACATGTATTGGTAACTCTGGTCCATTAGCAACTGAGATTTCTGAAGCGATCCACGGTAATGACCTAGTTGCAACTTCGGTGCTTTCTGGGAACAGAAACTTTGAAGGTCGAGTAAGTCCTGATGTAAAAGCTAACTATTTAGCATCACCACCGTTGGTTGTTGCTTACGCTCTTGCAGGGTCTATGACGATTAACATTACAAAAGATCCAATTGGTCAGGATAAAAACGGCAAAGATGTTTTCTTAAAAGATGTTTGGCCATCTCATCAAGAAATCAAAGAAACCGTCGGTTCTGCATTAACGGCTGAGATGTTTAAAAAACGCTATTCAGATGTTTTTGCAGGTTCTAGTGAATGGCAAAGCATTGCAGCAAGTGATGACAAGCTTTATCAGTGGAACTCAAAGAGTACTTACGTACAACACCCACCGTTTTTTAGTTCTATGACAAAAGACACCGATCCTCTTAAAAATGTAAAACAAGCAAAGATACTAGCATTGCTTGGAAACAGTGTAACCACAGATCACATTTCACCTGCTGGTGCAATCAAGTCTGACGGCCCTGCTGGAGACTACTTAAAAGATAAAGGTGTTGAGAGAATTGACTTTAACTCCTTTGGTTCAAGGCGTGGAAATCATGAAATCATGATGCGTGGTACTTTTGCTAATATTCGTATCAAAAACCAAATGGCAGAAGGCAAAGAGGGTGGTTACACCAAAAACGCTCAAGGTAAAGTCACAGATATTTACAGTGCAGCAATGGACCATGTAAACTCTGAAACTCCGTTAGTGGTATTTGCTGGAAAAGAATACGGTACAGGATCTTCTCGTGACTGGGCTGCAAAAGGTACTTTGTTGCTAGGTGTGAAAGCTGTCGTTGCAGAGAGCTTTGAAAGAATCCACCGTTCAAATTTGATCGGCATGGGAGTTCTTCCGTTGGAGTTTGAAGGTGGTGCTGATCTAGCAAGTCTAGGGCTAAACGGTACGGAAACAATAGATATTGAAGGTGTTGATACCTTAAAGCCGCAGGGTTCATTGAGCTTAAAGGTAGGTGGAAAATCTATTTCTGTGAAGTGTCGTATTGATACTGATAATGAGCTTGATTACTATAAGCATGGTGGGATTTTAAACTATGTGATTAGACAGCTTGTTTAGTTTGTAGGTTTTGAATGAAGATTAAAAAAGAGAGTTGGGGCTTGTGTCTAACTCTCTTTTTGACTTCTTAAGATTTTATCAAGTCGTATCAAAATATGGATGCTAAGAATAATATCAATTTCATAAAGTTATTATATGTCAGGTATAAAGACACCAGCGTATGGAAGGGGGAGTGTTATATTCTTGGGATTGGGTAGCTTGTCTCCATACTATTTTCCCAGACACAGGATTAAAAAGACACCAGCATATGGAAGTGAGGCCTCATATCCTGGGATATGAGTAGCTTGTTTCCATACAATTTTTCCTGAAGGAAAGAAGTTAAGGATCAGCCAAGTGTGCAAAGTCTTATCAGAGACCCCTTCTAACCACTCGGAAGATTTAGTCAGAATCAATTTATAATATTTTGAGGATAGTGTTTTTACAATAGTGCAATCATTGAGAATACCTTGACTAGCAAAGCTAGGGTTTGAGGGCAGCAAAAATGAGAGTCCAATTTTTAAGTAATTTTTTTTAAATATAAACTGCTACGGTGCATTTTTACTCCACAAGTTATTAATAATTTTTCCATGGTTGTTTGATTTTAACATAGAAATTTCTCTTGGTGGGTGAAACTTACTTTTGTAAATGGTCACTGGATTCCTCCTGTTCAGGAGATAGCCGTCAAATCGGGGTTACGAGCACTTCATTAATTAAATTATATTAAACACACTTGATTTGTCATAACGTCATTTTTAGATGTTGTGTGATGTTGTAGACGGAGTCGTTAAATTTTAAAGTGTCACCCTATGACAAATCGAACTTACGTTCTGAGTACCTATTTACTCTGAACCTTCACTTATCTTGTCCGCGGAAACTCCAGCTAGTTTAAATCCTTCGGCTACAACTAAAGGTACTCCATCTTGAAACATCACAACATTCATCACCATAAGTTTTGCATCTTTTTCCATTCCTTGTGTGATTTCAATCCGGCCTGTAAACCGTGTATTTTCAGAAATAGGTTTTTGGATTTTTCTAATAATCAAACGCTTGATGGCAGCAGGTATATGAAGGACTGAGTCATCTAGATTATTTTGATGACGAATGACTGCACCTGCTTGAAAAAGCGAGTCCAGCAAACCGGGGTAATTAGCAAACTGATCAAAGTCTATTCCTGATGCGTCGAGAAGAACATCTGCTTTATTTCCTTGTACCTTAACCTCAACAATTCGCTGGTGTTCAAAACCAACGTTTAGCCCAAGAGAGTGGATTTGTTGATAAGCTTCAGACTTATTAACCGTCTCAACTTTCCCCGTCAATGCAGCAGGTGATTGCTCTAAGGATCCTTCAGGCATCTGGGCGTAGGCACCTTTGAACTTTGCACTAGAAAGCTTGCTTTTAATGTCTCCGTTTATGCTTGATATTGTAGAGGTTTTTCCTGGCTCAGCTGCAATAGCAGTCTCTACAGTTCGGCAACTATCATCTTTGCAAAATTCTAGTTTTTTACCGAATATAACACGCGTGTATTCTACAACAGGTTGTTGATGTAAAATCATCGCTCCCAGCACTAAGTTATCTATAGACGCGGCTCCAGCAAGAATGGGGGTTCGCTTGATTAAGTGGTCTTTCAAAAAGCTAGGAGAAGCATAGGATAGCTTACTGACATACGTCCATTCTCCTTCGAGGTGACCTAAGAGAAGGTTACAAGCATTAGGTTCACCATAGGCCCAAAAAAAAGAGCCCGTTATAAGCCATAAGAAAGCAAGTCTGTTTAGTTTATTACGTGAAGATTCTAAAATGATGGTAAGCCTCAAAAAAATAATATTCTCCCATAATATACTATGGAAGGCAGTAGTGACTAGGCTGTTTTTCGGGGTGTGTAGCGGTGTGGAGATAAAAGTGGTCACCCTATGACAAATTGAGCTTACGCTCTGAATACGCTGGCTCCGTTTTTGATATTTCTGAACGCCTTATGATAAGTTGAGTACTTAAAGTAACTCCGGAATACCTGAATGCGGAATGCTCGTTGCGATCGATTTTGCTCCCTAAATACGGGGGACACTCCATTAACTATATATTGACAAAAACATTCACATGATTAAAAATAAGCCATTATTCAATACTTATCGAAAGGTTCATCATGAAAAACATACATTTGTTACTCGTTTTACTTTTTAGTTTAGTCTCTTTTACAAGTTTTGCTTCTGCAAAGACAATTAAACCTCAAAACACCGTATTTCCTCTAACATTAAATAGTGTCGAGGTTGTAGAGGATACTTCATCAAATACGACTAAGTATATCATCACTGCTTCTGCAACAGCATCTAATGCATGTGCCATTCCCTTAGCGTCAGAGCTCTATATTGTTCGCTCGCAAGACTCAAAAAACCTTTCTCTAGTAGTTGCAAAAAAAACAGGTAAACGAATATGTCCAGCAAATTACGACCCTAAAAAATATAAAATAAATTTAGGAGAGTACTTCCACAATGCGGCTTTTGACTCAATAATTATTAATGGTAGTGATGAAACTCCGTGATATTTAATCCACACCTACACTAAGGTGGAGTTAACCTCCATCTTTAGTATGGAAGAGTGTGAACGGAGCCGTTATATTTAAAAATAAACTACGAGTTGCTGGAAATCTGCTATTATAGCATCATTGTCTTGATTTATCAGTAAGCATTAGTCTCGATTATGCATGCCGGCATTACTTTGATGAACGAGAAGCTTACTTGTAGTAAATCACACTAAATTTTAAATATTTCGCAAAATGATAAAAATAATTTAGCCTGACTATCTCAGGCTAATATGTAAAGACTTCAGAGTGCTCGCCAAGCATTTTGTAGGCAACCTGTCCAAACCCGCTTTTAACGGTTGTGATACGAAGAATCCCACTTAACCAAATAGGTCCATTTTCACGTTTTGGAGTTTCGTTTGATTTCATTTGTACGTAGATCATTTGGTTTGCTGGAGGAGGGGGAACATGGATACAAGCCGTTTGGCTTGGAACCAACAAAAACTCAGATAATCCACCCTTTGCGTCATCATCTAGAGGAACAATAAATCCGGGTACTTTGATTCGTTTGCCGTCAAGGTCTGCAAGTGATTCGGTTTTTTGTCCTGTTTTGACATTTAGCTCTTTTAACTTATTCCAATAAACCGTTTGATATTCTACTTTATCGGCATTTGGGTTATTAGAGCTTTTATAAGCAAAGTAGCCAAGAACGCCCATCACAGAAAGTATTAATGAACTTAAAACAATTTTTTGTTTCATTAGATTTTGATCTCCAATCCATCAGTAAGGGTCATGCGGTAACTTTTAATAAAAGGAACTAAGCCAAGCAAAATACCCGCACCTAACAATAATAAAGCATATAGTAGTTCAATGGTTCCCGGAGCCTCAACGGGGATATAAATTCCAAATTGATCTAAGAGAACCGGATGTAAAACCAAAAGCCCACCGTATAATAAAATAAGACCGGCAAAAATACCCGATACCGTTAGGATGATGCTTTCAACTAAATATAGAGAACCAATATGCAAAGGTTTAGCACCAACAGATCTAAAGATAGCCATTTCTCTTCTTCGGTTTTCAAGAGAAGTATAAATAGAAATGAGCATATTAAATAAAGTAATAATAACAATGAAAATAGTAAGAATAAAAAAAGCTTTTTCAATATAGTGAAGACTCTGCCAAAGCTCACTTAATCCTACACCCGGAATCACCCCTGTGAGAGCCTCTTGTTTGTATTCATTAATATCTCGTTGAAGCTGAAGTGTGTCAAAACGAGTTTTCGCTCTGGCAATAAATGCAGTAATGGTCTTTGGAGTGAGGTCTTCTTTATTTGAATGAGAAACTTCGTCTTTATCTTTATGGATCGCAGTGATGGCTTCGAGAGATGTCATCACACTTCGGTCGACTGGAGTTCCTGAGCTTCTTAAAACTCCAACAATGGTAAAAGGGTGGTCTTCATGATGCTCAAACAGTGGCCCAGAGCTGATGCCATGACTCAGCGTTATCTTTTGATCGAGTTTGTAATGAAGCTTCTTAGCGACTTCAGAGCCGATGACGACTTCAAAGATTTTTTGAAAACTCTTACCTTTTGCAAACACTAATGGTTTTTGGCCATGGTGTTGATAGCGTTTAAAAAAATCGTCAGTGGTACCAATTACCCGGTAACCTCTATGACTATCTCCAAGAGAGATTGGCACTGTCCAATCAACGATTGGGCTAGAAGAAATATCTTTATAGGTTTCATAAGATACATTATTGGTAGGGTTTCCAATGTGAAAGATACTGTATAAAAGCAACTGCACAGGGCTGGTTCTACCTCCAACCACAAGATCAGCCCCTGAGATTGTATTTGAAAAACTTCCTCGTACACTTTTACGAAGTTTTTCAATCCCTACTAACAATGAAAAACTAAGAGCTAAAGAAAGAATCGTTAGAATGGTTGTGAGTTTACGGTTCCATAAAGATTTAAAAATAAGAGAAAGGTACATAATTAAATACCTTCCGCGGAAATAGATAAAGATTGTTCAAAATTATTTTGTAGGCTTGTGTCGTGAGAAACAATGACGACGGTTGTTCTAGATTCAGCGGCAGAATTTTTAAGAAGTTCCATGAATTTAAATTTATTTGCAGAATCCAAAGCAGAAGTTGGTTCATCTGCAATAAGAATCTTTGGGCTCGTGATAAGAGCTCTTGCTGCCGCAACTCGTTGTTGCTGGCCTATAGAAAGTTGATTTACTTTTCTGTCTAAAAGAGAGTTGATTTCTAGGGCGTTCACAAGCATTAAGAGCCTCTCTGGAGCTCTGTCTTCAAGAGATCGGTTCGTGCCAAAAGCTAGGGGTAATAAAATATTTTCCCTCACGTTGAGGTAAGAAACTAAGTTGAATTGTTGAAAAATATATCCGATGTTTTTTGCTCGAAAAGAATCACGTTCAGAGTTTTTGAGGTTTTTTAATTCTTGGTCAAAGATTTTGACACTGCCTTGGTACCCCGATTGAATTCCACATAGAATACTTAGTAAAGTTGTTTTTCCAGCCCCACTTGGACCGTGAATGAATAAATGATGGTTAGGCTGTAACTGAAAGCCATCAATGTCAATAATGGACTGATCTGGTTTGTAACCAAACTTAAGTGAATCTATTTCGATAGCAAACATTAAATATTTAATTTCTCTTCTTTGTTTGTAGAAGATTTCCCGTATGCATCTTTTGCAGTAAAAGGAATCACTGAGTACTTGATTTTTTTAACAAGAGGTAACAATTTTATAATGTTTGAACTTAAAGCTTGTGGTTTTTTTTTGCATTGAATGATCAAGTTCCAGTTAAGTTCACTATGGTCACCTTCGTACTCAATTTCAGGACTGCTCTTGTAAGTGCACTTGTTCTCTTTTGGCAGGACGAAGTAATCAGTAGGTTTTGTTTTTAAGGAAGTCATTTTTGTGAGGTATGTATCTTTATCTTTTTGATTTTTTGGTTTTTGTGCAAAGCCAAAAACATCAAAGCCAGTTAAGACCGCTTTGACAAAAATGTTTTTTCCTTCATGGACAATATCAACTTTAGCAAGTCCGTGATCATGTGCTCCGTGAGATCGTTTTGAGTGATCATGATGATGGGACTTTTTTTTGTGTTTCTTGGTTTTGTGATCATCGTGCTTATGAGAATGGTGATGGTCTGAAAATGCATTGCTTGCTAATACAAGTGTTATAAAAAAGATCAGTTTTTTCATGTTTACTCCGCAAAAATATAAACTTCATTTTGCTCTTTTTAACATAAGAATACTTTTAATACGTCTAGATTTTTTATGGAACTTCACGAGATTTGTTATTTAACTTGGGCTTCAAGAGCTTTGGTACTTAAAAGTATGAAATTAAAAAGCTCTATGCTTTTTGTATTAGCATTGTGTATAATAAAGTAATTATCCCAATCGATTGTTTAAAATGGAGGCATTATGAGATGCATGCGTAAGTTACTTGCCGTTGCAATTATTTCTATTCTTTTTACTGGTGGAGCGTTCGCTGGAATCTACGGTACCGACTTTATGGTTTTTCAACCAACTGTGGATGGTAAAGATTTTATGGCTGTTCAGTCTGGTCGTAACTTAGCAAGTGGTAGGTTGAATGTAGGTGCCTTTTTAGATGGTGCAATGAACACACTTGTACTGGAAACACCATCTGGTGAAGAAGCTAATAATGGTTTTGATCGTAAAGGCCCTGAAAACCTAGTGTTAAATGTATTTGGTCATGCTGCTTTTGGTCTGACTTCTTGGTGGTCTATTGGTGTTGCTGCTCCGTGGATTGTTGCCGATGAAGAGTTAGAGCAAGAAGGTAGAACTCTTTACTCGGGTAGAGGTCTTACAAATGTAAGAGCTATGACAAAGTTGAAGCTTTATAATACTAAAAAGTTTTACCTTGGTTTAGCAGTTCACGTTGATTGGGAACAAACAGAAGGCAACCCATTTGTGGGTGATGAAGTAGATCTGCCATTTTATACTGGTGAATTGATCATGAGTTATCATGGTTCTCAGTGGGGCCTTGCATTGAATGTTGGTTATCGCCTACGAAACCAAGGTAGTCAGTTCACGGACACTGTAGATAATAATGAAGTAGAACGTTTTCCATATATCTTTCCTTTAGGAAATCAAATTACTTATAACACTGGTGTTTATTATAAAATGTCACGCAAATGGCGTTTACTTTGGGAAGTTTATGGTAACTCTCAGTTAGAAGATACGGTTCTCAACTCAACAAGAATCAAAGGTGCTCTAGAAACTATGATTGGTGTGCGTTGGTATGCGGCAAAACGTTTTTGGTTATATGCAGCTGCTGGTACAGAGATTCTTCACTCAGTTGGTAGTTCTGATGCTAGGGTTGTTGCTGGTTTTAATTGGCAAATCCCAGTTTGGGGCAACAAAAGGAAAATCAAAAAAACTACTTTGAAACCTGTTAAAGAACCAGCTCCAGAACCTGAGCCGATGCCAGCTCCTGAGTCAGCACCTGAACCAGTTCCTGAGCCAGCAAAACTTGCTGATGCAGATGAGAAAATCAATGTAAAGAATGTTTTATTTAAGACAAACTCAGCAATCATTGATTGGAACCCAACAACAACTGCTAATCTAAACGAAGCTCTTGAGTCTATCAAAAAAGTACAAGATAAATTAAAGAATGTTATTGTCGCTGGTCATACTGATTCAAGAGGAAAAGACAGCTATAACATGAGCTTAAGTCAAAAACGTGCAGAGTCTGTTAAACGCTGGTTTATAAAACAAGGTGTTGATGGAAATATGCTTCAAGCAACAGGTTATGGTGAAACTCAACCAATCGCTGATAACACAACAGAAGGCGGACGTTACCAGAACAGAAGAGTAGAGCTAGGTCTATTCTTTAAGTAGTCTCTTGTGATTGAATTGAAAAGTACATTGAGAAAGAGGCCAGTGGTTCTTATGAACCTAGGCCTCTTTTTTGTTCTTCTTAGTTTAAGCTTTGACTGTAAACCTGCCAGACCCTCAAAGCCGCTCCCAGTGGGAGGTAGCTTTAGTCTAAATAGTGAGAGTGTTAATCAACAACAAATAAATAGTTTAAGGTCTGTTTTTTATGTTGGTAACCCAATGCCAAAACCAATGTCTTCAGATGAACTTTTATTACTAGAAAAATTAAAAAACATAAATCCTGATACGATTGACCGTTTGAATGAAGTTTATTTTGGCAATCAATATCTTATGGCCTTGGCGATTCGTGACACAGACTCAGATGGGGTTCCAGATTACCGAATCTCCGATGAAGAGTATGGAGTAAAGTTCCTTGGAAAATTTTATGCAGGTGATCCAGATGTAGATGGTGATGGGATAGATAATGTTTTTGATTTGGCTCCTTACACAGTAAATAAAGACATAGAAGACTCTAACTTGAATGGAATGCCTGATGTTGATGGTACGGATATTCTTCCGGCACACTTGGTCTTTGACCATTCTAGGTATTCACCTGAGGTAATAGACATTCAAAAGAAAATTTTTGAAGCTGCTGGAGTAGCTCTTGTTGAAAGATCTCAAGTTTTTTCAGAAAAATTAATATATGTGACACAGGACTTACTATTAAATGCATATCAAAGTTGGTTTGAAGGAAGTAAAACTCTACCATCATTAAAGGTTATTTCTACTGAGCAATTTGCATTGCTAAACTCTAAAATTGATGATCAAACGGAAGGTGTTTTTAGTATCCATGACCAAACATTGACTGTTTTTGCTGAAGGTCAGAATCATAGCCCTTTTGTTTTGTTTGGGCTATTGGCTCATGAGTTGGCTCATGCATATCATTACTCAATGGATTTTTATGGGAAATCTTTAGAAGCTTCTTCATTGTCATTACCTAGAACTCGTTTTGAAAAGTTGATTCAAGGTTTTGGGTGGAAGCTTAAGGGTGATGCTGAACTATTTACAAAAAAGGTTTACCGTGATCATTGGCAGGACGGAGTTGATCAATACTCAGAGTCTACTTATCTATTAAAATCTAGTCAGGATTGGAATAAACTGCTCATAGAAGCTGAATATGAAACGGTATTATTCTCTGCACTTTCAAAAAATTTTGTTTTGGGAGCCTATGCAATGAGCCACCCACATGAATACTATGCAGATGGTATGATGGCTTATGTACTTTTGCAGCTTGAACGTGCTTTTATGGGAGAAAAAAAAGCAATTAAAAATATGAGAACAGAAATCTTAGCAGTATACGGTGATTTTCGGTATTGGTTCTTATTAGGCGGGCATTCCCTTGAATCGGTATTAAAGATGAGTGACAAAGAACAAAAGCAACTTGTGCCAATGTATTATCACTTTTCAAAAATCATCCCTATTCCAGAAAGTACTCGTCAGTATTTATTTGAGCAATACTTTAAAGGAGTTACGAACCAATAAACTCTTTGAAAGTTTTTGAAAGGACCTCACCCGTAAGTTTTACAATTTTCTCTCCGGCCTCAATAGAAGCAGCAGCAGAGTTTGATCCCATTCTACCGTCTGGGAATGCGTCTCTAAATGCCTTTGCACCATAAATATCATGATCATCCATTTCAGGAGCAGGCTTGAGCCCATTAGCACTTTTGACATGTTCTGGATGAAGATATTGAGTAACTGATATTTCACTTGGAGTAGCGTGGTAGCCTTCACCTTTACCGTAAAGTTCTCTGCAAAGTTTTAAAACATCGGGGTTTATAAACCAACTTTCAAAATGACACTTAACCCCAGAGATTCCAGCAGTCTCCAGTTCGTGATAAATTTCACTAAATGCTGACTTTGCGGTTGCTATATTTCCGCCGTGACCATTTACAAAAAAGAATCTCTTAAACCCATGTCTTGCAAGAGATGTTACATAGTCTTTTAGGACGGCGATCATCGTACTAGGCTTTAGGCTCATGGAACCGGGAAATTCCATATGGTGAAGAGCCATACCCACATTCATGCAAGGAGCAACAATGCTACCAACATGTTTATTTAGCTCCATAGCCATTCCATATCCAGTGAGTGCGTCAGTTCCTACTAGCCCGTTCGGTCCGTGTTGTTCGGTGGATCCAATAGGCATGATAACATCAGTTCTTTTTTTCAGGTAAGATTCAACTTCCATCCAAGTCATAAATTGAAGTTCCATAGTTTTAGCCCTTTTGTTTGGTTAATTTGAAAAGGTTCCAAGGCACTAGGGTTGGAACGTTATTGATATAGTCATAGTATTTAGATTTTCTGTCAGTCAAGGATTTTTCTAAAGGTTTTACACCAGAGAAATGAATGATGAGATAATTCATGGAGATTGCAGCAAGAACAGCTAGCCAACTATTCTTGGTAGATAACACCATCCCAGCAAAGCCATACCAAAGCACAATTTCTCCGAAATAATTTGGGTGTCTTGAGTATGCCCAAAGGCCAGTATCCAAAATTTCTTCATCAGATTTTCGATTTGTTTTAAATTGAGATAGTTGCCAATCAGCTTGAGTTTCCCATAAAAATCCAAAATAAAATAAAGATAAACCGATGAACTCAAACCACCTGAGGTCGCTGCTAGTGCTTGTGATTCCAAGGTACATAGGAACACAGATGAGGCTTGCTATGGTGCCTTGGAGTAAAAAAACTTTAAATAAACTCGTCCACCAAAACCTCTTTGGGTCATTGTTTCTAACAGTAGTATATCTTTTGTCTTCACCTTTGTTGTAGTTGCGTAAAAATAAGTACACACTGAGCCTGAGGCCCCAAAGTGTTGTGCAAAAAGTAAGAAGCAAAGCTCTTTTAGAAAGAGTCGGCGTGTTTAAAACAAAGTGCCACGTGGAAACCACAAAAAACATTCCCCAAAATGGGTCTATAATAGATGAGTTTTTGAGGCGTAGCGATAACAGCCATAAACAAATACAAATGACATAAATAAGAACAATGTTTTGAAAAAATAAGTTCATGTTAGGAAGATGACATAATCCAGTCAGGGAAGCAATTTCGAACCTTGTTCATTGTGGTTGCGAGGCTTGTATGGATGCGATATCTTTTGGACATCAACATATCTTTTAAATATAAGGTCTATTGAATGAGAAACCAAATGATCATAGCAGCTGTCTTGATGATAATTGCAGCTGCTTCAACCATAATCACTTGTGCATTACCATGGTGGATTGCTGCAATTCTTGGCTTTGTAGGTTTTTGGATTTTACATGATGCGTTTCAAGTCAAACATAGCATCTTAAGAAACTTTCCTATTTTAGGTCGCATGCGTTATCTCTTTGAAATGATTCGCCCAGAGATTCATCAGTATTTTGTTGAGTCAAATAGTGACGGAGTTCCGTTTAGTAGAGAGCTTCGCTCTATCGTATATCAAAGAGCAAAAAAGCAATTATCATCTTTGCCTTTTGGTACTCAAAAAGATGTTTATGCACCCGGTTACGAATGGCTAAACCATTCTGTTTCTCCAAAGCATATCGAAGAAGAACCGAGAGTGATGATTGGTGGAAGTGAGTGCAAGCAACCTTATTCTGCCAGTCTCGTCAATATTGGAGCCATGAGCTTTGGTTCATTAAGCCGGACTGCTATTGAATCTCTAAACGCCGGTGCAAAAATTGGAAACTTTGCCCACAACACTGGTGAAGGTGGGGTGAGTCCTTATCATTTAAATTCTGGTGGTGATTTGATCTGGCAAATTGGTACCGGATACTTTGGATGTCGTGCAGCGGACGGTGGGTTTGATTCAGAAAAGTATGCGAAACTTTCTGTGAACCCAAACATCAAGATGATTGAGCTCAAACTTTCTCAAGGAGCAAAACCGGGTCATGGGGGAATCCTTCCTGCAAAAAAAGTAACTTCTGAGATTGCTGAAATTCGCGGGGTAGAAGTTGGTAAGTCGGTTCTTTCTCCTCCTTACCATAAGGCGTTTCATGACCCGATTGGGTTCTGTCATTTTTTAAAGGAGCTTAGAGACTTGTCAGGTGGAAAACCTATTGGTTTTAAGCTTTGTATTGGTCGTCGTCATGAGTTTATTGCATTGTGTAAAGCAATGTTAGAAACAGGAATTTCACCAGATTACATTTGTGTGGACGGTGGTGAGGGTGGAACAGGTGCTGCTCCACTTGAGTTTTCAAATCACTTGGGTTTTCCCTTGATTGATGGGTTGTCATTTGTTCATAATGCATTGCGTGGCTTTGGTCTTCGCTCTAAGTTAAAGATCATTGCTTCAGGACGTGCTGTCACTGGCTTTCAAGTGATCAAGTTTCTTGCCTTGGGTGCTGATGCGGTTTATATGTCTCGTGCAATGATGATGGCTCTTGGTTGCATTCAAGCATTAAAATGTCATGCTAACGACTGTCCTACTGGCGTTGCTACACAGAACCCAAATCTTTATAAAGCGATTGTTGTCACTGACAAAAAGAAAAGAGTAGCCCAGTTCCATCACGGCACCATTGACAGTATTTGTCATATGCTTGGTGCAATGGGGGTTAGTCATCCCGATCATTTAGTTCCTAGAATGATCATGAGGCGGTATGACCACTCAACGGTGCAAACATACGATGACTTGTTTCCCTGTACAGGAGAAGGTGCTTTTTTGCCTGAATCATCAAAGCCTATTTCTGACGATATGAGTAGGATGCTAAAGATAGCATCCGCTAAAGACTTCAAAGCCCATTATGATCAGCTTTAGAGAGGTTTGGCAAAAACTAACTTTCTCTCACATTGGCCAGATCATCAACTTAGGTTTAACTCGTCCTTTAGAAATGGATGATTTGCCTCATTTAGATCCAAGCATTGATCCATGTAAAGTAGATTACCGTCAAAAATCAATAGAGACAGATTCAAGTTTTCGTTTCTTCTTATGTTTATTGAGCTTTATTAAAAAACGTTTTTTTTGGATGACTGTGCTTTTATTCAGTGTCATTCCATTGCGTATTATGGGTCCTTTGATGCTCAAAGAGGTTTTATCCTGTTTTGAAGCTCAAGTGTTTACCCAAGACTTATTTTATACAGCTGTGTTTTGGGGAGCAATGATGACATTACTCGGCCCCATTAGCTTTGTCATGATTAATCACTATATTTACCATGCAGTTTGCTCTCACATGGAAATTATCAATATTCTTAATCAAAAAATTTTTCAAAAGACACTTCAAGGCAACGAGAGTATGTCTGGTGAGTTTCAAAGTGGTGATGTTGTCAATTTGATAGGTTCTGATACAGATACTTTGTCTGTTTTTGCTTGGATTGGCTTAGAAATCATCTATTCTCTGTTTTCTATATTAGCAATTTGTGGAGCTCTTTATTCCATTTTAGGCAATGCTGCATTACTTTCATTTTTAGTCATGTTGCTTCTAACTCCCTTGATGTATTTAACGGGGAAAAAATTTGCGTACTACAATGATCAAATGATGAAGATACGAGATGACCGTGTTTCT
This sequence comes from Oligoflexales bacterium, assembly GCA_023301465.1. Lineage (GTDB taxonomy): Bacteria > Bdellovibrionota_B > Oligoflexia > Oligoflexales > JALZUQ01 > JALZUQ01. The sequence continues at coordinate 58,166 of JALZUQ010000008.1, read as the reverse complement.
GTGATGTCTCAAATACTTGGTTCAATGAGGATCGTAAAGTACTTTGCTTGGACAGATAAGTTTACTGAAGTTATCGAAAAGCATAGAGATAAAGAACTGAGTACGAAGTTTTTATTTGATGTGGTGCGTGCGGTTTCTCATACAATTTTTTATTCAACAGGTGTTTTATCGGCGTCTGTTTGTTTTGCTTATTACCTATATGCAGGTGGTGAACTCAGTATTTCTGTGATGTTTTCAAGTCTTGCATTATTTATTTTACTGGAGGGGCCATTTGGTGAGTTAACTTACTTTATCGCCGATCTTGCTATGGCAAAGGTGAGCGGGGATCGTGTCAGAGCTTATTTAAGTAGTGATCATGTCAGGTCTCCTTTAAAACCATTGGTTTCATCAGAAAAAAAACAAATTGCAAAAATATCTAATGTTGTTGTTGAGTATGATGGTGCTGAAAAAATAAGTGATTTATCTTTTCAAATAGAAAAAGCTGATAAAATTGCAATTCTTGGAAAAACTGGGGCTGGTAAAAGCTTGATTTTAAAACTACTACTTGGTGAAATAAAACATAAATCAGGTGATATTCGTGTGCGTTCAGATGCTTCTGTTGCTTATGTGTCTCAACAACCTTTTATCATGAATGCAACCATCAAAGAAAATATTATCTTTCATGAAACAAGCGAAACAAAATGCAACGCCTTAGAAAAAGCAATTAAGTTATCAGGGATGACGCCTGACATTGCACAAATTGCCGGAGGTTTAGAAACAGATATTGGTGAGCAGGGTGTGAATTTATCTGGTGGACAAAAAATGCGAGTAAGTCTTGCAAGGTCAGTGTACCATGATGCTGATATGATTCTATTAGATGACCCCTTTGCACCTTTAGATCATGAGACTGAGAATTATATTTTTAAGGATTTAATAAGGTCTGAGTGGGCTGATAAGACGCTTGTGCTTGTGACTCATAGGTTTGAACATTTAGAGTATTTTGACAAAATTATCTTAATGGATGAAGGGAAAAAAGTTTGCCAAGGGTCCATGGAAGAAGTACAAAAACACCCAAAATTTAAAGAATTTATCCAAGTAGCTTCTGAACAAAAAATTCGTGCAAAAAAAGTGAAGGCATCACAAACCAAAAAAACGGAGTTAACTCAAAAGTTTTTTAATGATGTCGAGGACCGTGAAGTGGGTGGCGTTTCACCAAAGGTTTTTATGGATTTTTTTAGGGCTATGGCTGGAATAAAACGCCCTAAATTCGTGTTGAGTCTTTTGGTTTTTCTTCTTTTAGGTTTTTTATTAGCCCCTTTAGGGAGGGATTTTTGGGTTTCAATATGGTCAGAGAAATTACGGCACTTGACGACCGTTGATACCCAGTGGTTTTACTTAACCGTTTTTATTTGCATTAGTCTAGTGGGTTTGGTCTTTAGTTTTTTTCAGCATTTATATTACTCTTGGAGGTCTATTCAAGCCTCCAAAAAAATTCATGCAGATGCTGTCAAAGGTGTATTAAATACCGGTGTCAGGTTTTTTGATAAAAACCCAGTTGGGAGAGTGCTAAATCGCTTTTCAAAAGATATTGATGTCATTGAGAGGGAGTTGCCTTGGAGTTTTGAGCATACCGTACGCTTTGGAACAAAATCTCTTCTAGCCTTAGTAGTGATTGTGAGTATTTCTCCATTGGTTTTATGCGTCATCATACCCATGGTCTTTGCTTTTTATAAGCTTCAAAAAAAATATAGAGTTTCTGCGAGGGAGTCTAAAAGACTTGTGTTTGTGAGTAGATCTCCAAAGTTTGCTCACTTTAAAGAATCTATTAAGGGCTTGCAGGTACTAAGAGCTTACAAAAAAGGTCAATGTTTCTATGAAAAATTCTTAAACAAACTAAACGAAAGCCAACGTACTTATTATGGGGCTTTACTACTGAATAGGTGGTTCTCCATACGTATTCCAATTATTGCAAGCTTTGTGAGCTTTGGAACCATTCTGTCTGTTCTGTTTTTTGTAAAATGGGGGTACGTGCAACTTTCGCTGGGTGCACTAGCAATGACATATAGCATGGGGTTCTGGCAAGATTTGAACTGGTGTATTCGTTCTTTCAGTGAGGTGGAAGCAAAGATTACAACCCTTGAAAGGTTGAGACGTTACAAACAACTTCCTCAAGAACAGCAAGTCATAAAAGAAATAAGTGATGACCTTTCGAGTTGGCCGGTTGTGCCAACCATTGAGTTTAAAGATGTCTGGATGCGTTACGATAAACACCTTCCTGATGTGATTCGAGGTCTTAGTTTTCAAATTAAAAAAGGTGAAAGAGTTGGTATAAAAGGGCGTACGGGTTCTGGTAAGAGTAGTATTTTTCAAATTTTATTTCGTTTTGTCGAGGCGAAGTCAGGTAGTGTTCTGGTCGGCGGTGTTGATATAGAAGGGATTCCCCTCAGTCAATTGCGACAAAAAATGGCCATCATCCCTCAAGACCCAGTTCTTTTTTATGGAACACTCCGAGAAAACTTAGATCGTTTTTCTGTGTATTCTGACGATCAAATATGGAAAGCTTTAAAGAAAGTTCAGCTTTTTCAATTTGTCAAAAAAATGCCAAAAGCTCTAGGTTCTAAAATTACAGAAGATGGTCTCAATATATCACAGGGTCAAAGGCAGTTATTATGTCTTGCCAGAGCTCTATTAACTCAAACAAAAATTATTGTCATGGACGAAGCTACTGCTTCTGTTGATGTTATCACGGATGAGAAAATACAAAATGTATTAAAAGATGAGTTCAGCGGAGTTACTATTTTAATGATTGCTCATAGGCTTCATACATTATCAGACTGTGACAGGGTGATTGAATTAGATCAGGGGCGGGTAATTATCTAGCTTCTATTTCACCATGCTTGTGATCGAAGCATGGTGAAAAGATGAAGTTATTTTTTAAAGCTTAGCACTCTAATTACATCAAATGTAGCAGTAGGGTTTGGAAAGAAACCAGTTTCTTTAGAAACAACCCCTACAATCTCTGAAACATTAATCTTTTTTGAGTCTTGTGCAATCAGATGTCCATTTATATTTAAGAAGTTTTTCATGCTCGACGTATCTAAAAGATAATTAGAATGATCATCTAGTATAATTTGAGAAGAACAGCCCATAAGTTGGACTCCACATGTAGTGACTGTTACATTTTTTAGGATTACAACTTTGCCATCAATGCTTTCTGACGAGAGCCCAGTGGCCGCGAATGTTAATAATAAAATAGTACTTAATAATTTGATCATGATATCTCCATTTTTTATGATTTACATATCATAGTCCCTGATTAATAAATAGTTTTTAAGTGTCTAATAATATTAAAAAAAGCACCATCAAATGAGATGGTGCTTTTTTTTAATAAGAGTCTTAGAGATTATTTTTTGAGTTTTGAAACCCAAGTATCAGATAAGCTCTTTGCAGCGTCACGTCCACCCAAGCCAAAAGCTAGAGCAAATGCAATTGCAGCTGAACCGATTGAGAAGCCAAATGCCATGTTGACGATATTATCTGCAAGTCCCATTGACTTAAGTCCCATTGCTAGAACTAAACCAAGGATCGCTACTCTTGCAATACCAGCCAATGCTTGGTTGCCAGAGCCGCTTAACTTGTTGTAAGCAATCGTGCTTAAGAAGTTACCAATGATTAAAATCACAGAGCCGATCAATACACCGCCACCGAACTCAAGGACCTTTGAGAAAACATCTGAAATGATTTCGATACCAAGAGTTTGAACAGCACCAGTTGCAGCAGTTAGCATTGCAAAGAACATGATTGCGTTGCTGATAAGTTTGATTGGAGTAAGAGAAGCAGGAAGCATCCCGTCAATCCCTAGTTTTTTGGGAAGAGCGTTAACGCCCATACCTTCAAGAAGTCCAGTCAACATGAAGATAACAAACTTAGTCACAAAGAAAGCGACTAAAAGGATGATCGCTGCACCGACAATATTTGGTACAGAACTCATGAGTTCATTGATCATATTAGAAGCAGGAACTGTGATTGCTGGAATGTTTAAAACGCCTAAAGCAGCAACGATGATTGGAAGTAAAACACCGCCAAAGACAAACGCACTACCAAATTTAGATACTTTGATACTGTCGTTACCAATTTTGTTTGCTAATTGAGTATCAACTTTGCCAAGGCCTAAGCCAACAAGTTCTGCAACAATCTTTGCAATAACCCAACCTGCATAGCCAACAACACCAGCACCAATAATTCTTGGAACTGCTGACATAAACTGCGATGCAAGGTTTTCAAGTGGTTCTAATACCTTTGTTAAGCCAAAATGCTGAAGTACAGCGATTAAGACAAAGATAGTCATGACGGCTTTAATTAATGAGCCAATTGGTTTTACTAAGTTATGCTTATGCAAGAAATCTACTTTACCTAGTAAAGATTTGAAAATTCCAACCAAAAACTTTACGACCAATAATCCAATAACTAATATCGCTAGTCCAATCAATGCATGCCCTAATGCACCTGATCCTACAGGCCCAAGGGCACTCTGAATTTTCTCAATAATTTGCATACAATTTCCTCCGGTTGTTAATTCACTCTGCACAAGTTTTTCGTGTGGCTTTAGTCTAATGCAAAATTCATTAAAAATACAAATGAAATTATAGTTTTAGTCATCGTGATAGAAAACGTAGATAGTTTTTATAAGAGAACAAGGTCAATCTTTTTGAAAAGTATGATTTGATTGATGTGTTTTTAGGCAATAAATTTTTTACGCATTTTTTAGTTTTATATGAGGTTTGATAGGTTAATTTTGATCACAGCCATCTTTCGCTCAGAACTCTTTTGGACTATTTTTTGTATCTTTTCAAACAGATGATCAAACTCTTCACGGATTTGTTCGTACGCATCTTCATCGCATGTAAAGCAGCCAGTATAGTCAAAATCATCTAAGTTTTTATTCTTTTGTAGTTCGTGGATTTTATCAGACCACTGTTTAGAGAAGATTTTATAATACTTTGATTCTTTATCTAAATGCATATTGTTGTTGGAGATCTTAACAGAGTCTCCGTCTTGCTTGATGAGCTTTATTTTATTTAAGTAATCTATGATTTCGTTGATTTTTTTTGAGTCTAAGTGAAAGAAAGATTTTAATTTTTTTATAGATTGATAATGAGGAATACTCGTTGCAATGTGAACTGCACTGTAGATCCAATCAGAATAATACAAAAACAAATCTTCAGAAGATAACTCTGTAGGGTTGTTGTTTTCAGTTTTGTGGATAAGCTTTGTTGCTTTTATTTTGTATTTTTTGATTTCTTGTTTTAGATAATCTTTATATTTTTTATTCGATGCTCTTTCATGTGAGAGGATTAATTCAAAATACTTTTGTTCCATTTTGCTGAGACCCAAATATTGACAAACCCCATAGGCTTGATCAGGGGTTAAAAAAGCTCTTTCTTTCATGACGAGGGAAAAGTGAGGTTTGCTGCACCCAGCAGCTTCCGCTAACCGTGACTGCATGCCTCTATTTGGTTTGTTTTGGTTTTGTGCTATGTGTTTTAAGTAGCTAGAAGTATTATTAAATTTGTATAGATTGCTTTTCATGTTATGAAAACAGTAAGATAATCATCATATTTTTAATAATAAAAAAATATAAATCATTTTAGGTTTTACATAGAGTATATATAAATCAAAGCAAAGAGGTAAAAATGCAAAAGTTAATGAAGCGAGTCGTGGTCGTTCATTTTTTATTTTTAAGTTCGTATCTGTGTGGTGGTGCAATATCGGGTGGCGGTGCAGGTTTAACCACATTTTTACAAAACCCTTGGTTTATCGAAAACACGGAAACAGTTTATTATTGTATTAATCAAGATCAACAAAATTTCAGCTTAGACCCTAAAGTTGCAGAACAAAAAATAAGTGACGCATTTCAATATTATAAAACGTATTTTTCTCAATGGGGAGATAATAATAAGCTTGTAGGTAAAGCTCAAAACAAATCTTTTAAAATGCCATTTGAGCTTGGAACTCAAGATTTTGTGAAGTTGAATGCGTGTAATGGTTCTGAAGATATTGAGTTTAAATTAGGTGCGGTAGATCAAAAATTATTAAATACTGTCAAAAATCCAAGTTTTATGGCCGGTGTAACCATTCTTGGTAGTTATGATCAAAAAAAATTAAAAGGTAAGGGAGTGATTTATATTGGTGCTGATCGTGGACCTCATCGAATGAAGTCATTTATTTTTGATGTGCATAAAAATCCTTGGAATACTTGCAATAGCGTGAATTTCTATCATGCATTAATTCATGAGTTAGGACACGTATTTGGTTTAAAGCACTCATCAAATGAGCGTTTTATGGATGCAAGCATTGTTGAAAAGTCTATCAGCCATAAATGGAACAGGGACCAAACTGTTGATTGTAGTAATGAGGCAGCATCTAGTAATAATTTTTCCATTAGTCATAATAAATCATTTCAGTCCATGATTACTTACAACCGAAGATCTCAAATTTTTTATAGGCGTAACGATCGTAATAAAAACATTTTTTTTCCAGTCAGAAAAGTAGTTAATCAAGGTACGCAAGTTCTACTGAAGTCAGGAAATTCTGTAATCTACTTTAATGATATTGAGATTTTTGAAAAAGGAGAAATAACATTGGTCTTGCCAAAAAGTCAGAGAATCAAAAAAACAAAAATTAAATATTTAAGTTCGTATTTTCATTCTTGGTACCGAGACGTTAAAGGTGTTATTGATGATGGTGGAGTCCTTGTGAATATTTATGGCAATCCATATGCAAGTTTTGGAATTGAGAGAATTAAATACTTTTACGGTATTAAGAATGGAAAAATTGCAGAGTATTTATATATATTTTAATCATATCAAGCTCTTGCCTTATTGTAAGGTAGGAGCTTTTAATCAAAAGCAAAGTAATGACTAAACTCTGAATCAAAATACTGTTTCGGCTGCCTAAAACTCTTAGGGTCTTTTTCATCATGGACTTCCGTTAAGTCAGCCCCAACAGCCCACCTGCGATCAAAGACAAAGCATTTTCCATCCCAGTGACTGTTTTCTTTGTGTTGTTCCATGTATGAAAGAATTCCGCCATCAAGTTGGTAGACGTTTTCATAACCTTCATTCTCTGCCCACACAGCTGCTTTTTCACAGCGAACTCCACCAGTACAGAACATCACATATTTTTTGTTTTTTTTATCACGGTATTCTTTTTTGAACTGATCAGGAAATTCAGAGAACTTATCAATATCAAATACCTTTGCGTTTTTGAAGGTTCCCCACTGGGCTTCATATAGGTTCCGGGTATCTATCATTTGCACTTGCTCAGGGTTAGTATTGAGCATGTCTTGAAGTTCGTTTGGGGAAATGCGTTTTCCAGACCTGATGCTTTCTACGTCAGGGTCTTTCTCTAAAAAAGTAATAATACTATCTTGAATTTTTACTTTGAGTCTTGGAAACGGTTTTTGTTCACCGTAAGTTTTGTTGATATGTTGAATATCAAAAACAGAGCTTTGACAAAGTTCTGAGACAAACGTATCTAAGTCGCTTACTTTACCAGAAACATTAAAGTTGCCACCTTCTGGTGCAAGAAGAATGGTGCCTAGGATATCGTGTTTGTTGCAAAGTTCTCGTATGCTTGTTTGTAACGACGTGAGTTGCTCGTTTGAAAACCCATGAAACTCATAAAAACTATAAACAACGTGTGACACCAAAATTCTCCAAATATTCATGCCAAATTCATCATACAATGCTATAAAAGACAAGAGACTTTTATCTTATGATGATCACGAATTTTTCTTTGTGGAGACTAAATATGTCAGTAAAATCAAGGCCTTTTAACTTTGCGGCAGGCCCGGCTGCTCTTCCCCTGGAAGTGATTGAGCAGGTTTCTAAAGATGTCTTGGACTTTCGAGGGCAAGGCATCTCCTTGTTGGAGCAAGGTCACCGTACTCCGGTTTTTTCAGAAATCCGCGATGAACTCAAAAGCTCATTAAAAGAGTTACTCGCATTAGATGATGAACACGAAATTGTTTGCCTTCAAGGTGGGGCACGTCAGCAATTTGCTATGACGCTTCTTAATTTTTGTCACGGTGGTTTAACCCCTGCGTATATCAATACAGGGCACTGGGGATACCGTGCTTCTGTTGAGGCTGATCTTGGAGGTTACAACCCAGAAATTTATTGGAGTGACCGAGAAAACGGTTACCGTAAGATTCCCTCAAAACCTGTCGAAATCTCAAAGAAACATGCGTTTGTTCATGTCACCGGAAACGAAACTATTCATGGTATTCAGATTCCAGAAGACCCAAGCCAAATTGTAAAAACCGATAATCATATTATTATGGATACATCTAGTGACCTTTTATCAAGACCACTTCCATGTAAAAAGTATGGAATGATTTATGCTTGTGCACAAAAAAATCTTGGAGTGGTTGGAAATACAGTGGTGATTATTCACCGTGATCTACTCAAAAATTCTCGTGAGGATCTACCACCTGTTTTTGCCTACAAAAACCTCGTAAAATTAGACTCCATTTATAATACAGCTCCGGTGTTACCGATTTATGTTTCACTGCTAATGTGTCGATGGATCAAAAAAGAATTCGGTACTCTTGAAGCAGTGGCGAAATTTAACCAACAAAAGGCAGATATGCTTTACGAGCTATTGGATAAGTATCCTGATTTTTATACGGACCATTGCGAAGTCAATGCTCGTTCAACCATGAATGTTATCCTTAAATTCAAAAAGCCAGAGCTGCAAGATAAGTTTATCAAGCAAGCAGCACAAAAAGGTTTTATCAACGTTAAGGGTCACCGTGAATTGGGTGGGATTCGAATCTCAAACTATAACGCTGTGACACTAGAGGCAGTGCAGTCGCTAAAAGAGTTTATGGAAGCGTTTGTCACATCGACTTCTTAATTTTTGATTGATGCCAATATTTAGTGAGTAGTTGGTTGCGGTGCTTCGGTTTCTGCAGTGTCATCTAGAACAAAGTTTTCCATTGCTCGGTCACTTAAGTCGTCATCTACCAACCAAAACAAAATATTTTCATGGTCTTCTACTTTGCGTAGTTGATCGTGAATGATGCCAATCGTGTGGCGGCATTGGTCTTCAAACTCTTCAAAGTTCTCAAAGACCCACTGGTGTTGAGCACCATAGACGATGGTGGATGGCAGTGTTGCATCAGCCATGTTTTTGAATTCGATTGCAGGGTAGCTAAGTTCACCAACGCTTAAGTTTGCTAGGGTAGTGTGAGAAGTTTTTGGAAGTCTTGAAATTCTTCGAAACCCAGAAACCGAATACGACTGACCAAGACTTAGCATTTCAGTACAGTTTTTTGCAGGAATGATGCCTGGAATATCCGTAAATTTTGATTGCCAAAGATTAAAAAGTTCAGGTGATGAGAGTGCAATGCGTACTGGTTCTTCTATGAGAATTTTTTCCATGACAGCAACAGAAACTCGCTCGATCATCCAAAAAAATTCCATCGCAATATGAAATTGACTGTGTTCTTGCTCTTCATCGTAGAGTTCATCACGGTCATGGTTAAGGTTTTGAATCAGTGTTTCATCCACTTGTAGTGTTTGGCGAAGCCATTGAAAAAGGTGCGGTAACCTATCAACATGCTCCATAATGAGAGCGGCCTTAGACTGCATGTTCAGTTTTTGGAGACCCATTTCTTCCATGATCTCAAAGAAGCCTAGGGTTTGATCAAGGTTTGCTTTTTGTATGTTTAGTTTCATAGTCTGCTTCGCTATCTTGTTCTAGTTGCCGATGCTTTCATTACCGTGGTAGTTTATCATGTGTACCATGATATTGTGAAAAACTGTTTAAAAAACAGCATATTCATTTGACGGAAAAAGAGACCCATGAAGCATACCAAGATTCAGCTAAGTCGCAACGCATTCGAGCATAACCTTTCGTTTTTTAAGGGCATTATTCCTTCCGCTCTTCTATCGCCGGTGGTGAAGGCTAATGCTTACGGACACGGTATGGCTGAAATAGCGAGTTTGGCGAAGGAGTTTAAGGTTCCGATGTTAATGGTGAACTACGCTCATGAAGCTATGTTTTTACGCAAAACCGGCTATAAAGGAAGGGTTGTGATAGTTGGTCCCTTTCCTCATCAAAGTTCATTGAGTGAGTTAGCTCAGTTAAATATTGAGATTACCGCCTCAAATATGGGTGCACTAGAGATTTGGCTTCGTACCACTAAAAGTTTGGCAACCACTGGTAGAGTCCACCTTAAGTTTAACACTGGCCTGAACCGTCAAGGGTTTGAGTTGAGTCAACTCTCTGAAATCACCAAAAAGCTTGATGACGTAAGTCTTCAATATATTCAAGGTGTTTCAAGTCATTTTGCAAACGTTGAAGACGTGATGGACCAAGATTTCGCAAATGCACAATTAACCCAAATGAAAAAAATACAAACAGAATGCAAAAAAGTATTTTCTGAAGATACTGAGTTTCATTTAGCCGCGTCTGGTGCAGCCATGATTCTCCCAGAAAGTCAGTTTGATATTTGTAGGGTTGGAATAAGTATTTATGGAATCATGCCAAGCTCATTGACAAAGCTTTCTTATCACCAGGTTCATCAAGTGCCGCCCGTTTTAAAACCTGTCTTAAGTTGGAAAACTCAAATTGTAGAAACGCGAACCATTCATCAAGGAGATTTTGTTGGGTATGGCTGTAGCTACAAAGCAGAGTCAAAGATGAGAATAGGAGTTTTGCCTGTTGGCTACGATGAAGGTTACTCTCGCCTATGCTCAAACCATAACGCATATGTTTTAATTGCAGGACAACGCTGCCCAGTGGTGGGGCGTATCTGTATGAACATGATGATGGTGGATGTCACTAACCTTCCTGAGGAAAAGTTATGTGATGAGGTTGTGTTGATTGGAGAAAGTTTAGGTGAAACAATAAGTATAGATCAGCTTGCAACTTGGTCCCAGACAATCTCTTATGAAGCCTTAACTCGCATTCACCAAGATATTCCAAAACAAATCATTTAGCAGTAAAACTATTGCTGCAGGAATGCTCCCTCAAACCTATGAAAGCCTTGGCCCTTAAATGGTACTTGAGCGGACTTTTTAATCTGGTGTGACTCTGCAAATGATTGTGCTTTTGTCTCACCAAAAATTCTGTGTTTTGTATCGCAGTCTCCACACATGAAATAAGACATGTTTTCAATTACCGCTAAAATTGGAATGCTGTATTGCTTAAACATCGCCACCGCTCTCGATGCATCTTCAATGGCAAGCTGGTGAGGTGTGATGATGATGTATGCTCCGTCAATTTGAACGCTCTCAAGCAAACTCATTTGAGTGTCACCGGTTCCGGGTGGTAAATCCACAATAAGAGTATCTAGTTTTCCCCACTCGACTTCAAAAAGAAGTTGTCCAATGGCTTTGTTTAGCATTGGTCCACGCCAAATAATTGGCTGACCTTTTTCGGTAAGGTAAGTAAAACTAACGGTTTTGATGCCATCACTTGTTAATGCTGGAATCAGAGACTTTCCTGAGACAGTTGCTGGGGTTTTGATTTCCATCATATGCCCAAGAGATGGGCCTTGGATGTCAGCATCTAAAAGACCAACAGACTCTCCATCAGAACGTAGACTCTTTGCAATGCTTGCAGCCATCGTTGTTTTGCCAACACCCCCTTTGCCGGAAGCTACAAGAACTATTTTTTTGATACCATCAATGCGTTTTGATGAAGCAAGATTGTTGGTGGTGGTAGTGCTTTGAGTGGTTGAACTCTTGAAATAGATCATCCACTTTTCTTTTTGTTGATCAGCAGCCTTAAGAAGGTATTTTTCAAGAAAGACACGGTCTGCAAGCTCTAAATCAGTAGAATCAATAGTGAGCAAAAATTGTTCTTTTTGGTCTTGAATATTGAGTAATCGTTTGGGAAAATCATCTCCTTGATGGAGGTTTGGCGGAAGGTCTTTAAACTCGCCAAGTTGCTGTAGGTATTTTTCGACTATTTTGTTTTGTTTTGATAATTGCTCAGATTGGGTCATACAGTTCTTTTTCTCGCATTAGAAATAACGTATAATCTATATATCACTTAAGAAAGAGAGGCAATCGTGCAACCTATTAAAGTCTACGTAACATCTTACTGCCCTTATTGTACCCAAGCAAAACGACTACTTACGTCTAAAAACCTTCCATTTGAGGCAATTGACCTGAGTAATGACCAAGAACTTCGAAAAAAGCTTTCCGATGAAAATAATGGCTACCGGACAGTGCCCATGATCTTTATTGGAGAAAAATTCGTTGGTGGCTATCAAGAGCTACATCAACTATCAACATCAGGTGAGCTAGATAAGTTAGTTGCTAGTGGGGCATAAGCAGTCTCTCATCATTATTATTTTTGCGGCAGCACTTTTAGCTGCCGTTTTATTTCAATCTAAGCTAAAAAAACAAGCCATCACGACGTTCCAGTCTGAAAGTTACCCATCTAAACCTGATCCAGCCTCCAAGCCTGAGTTAGCCCCTAAACCTGCATTAGACCCTCTTCCCAGCTTGAAGAATAAGGAAGTTAAGGTTTTTTTAGAACTTCTTGAAACAAGTCAATACAAGCGTGCACTTGAACTTATAGAGATCAAAACATCAAAAAAAACAATTTATCATGAATGGTTTGCTAAGCAGCGTCATGCAATTCTTCTGGCGATAGGTTGGCAAGAAATTAAAAATAAAGATTGTAATGGGGCTCTCACCCACTTTGAAGAGTCTTTAAATTTGAAAGTTACCAAATTAGCTTTGAAGGGCATATTTTATTGCATGGAAAGAAGTGAAGACTTTTCAAAAGTAGATGAGTACTGTCAGTCTTTTTTTGAAGAAAATTATGACAAATGGGTCTTAGACACATGTGTTAAGGGTTATGAAAAAACAGGTTCATTTAATCAAGGCATCAAAACAATCAGTGATGCAATAAAAGTTACCCCAGCAGAAAAAAAATCATTGTTTGTCGCTTTAAAGCAACTTCAAACAGATAAGCTAAGTTCAGATAACAGGCAAAGCGAAACGACTGGTTTTTTTAAGTTAGAAATACCAGTCGAACTTGAACAGTATCGCAGTATGATACTTGATGAACTTGAATCAGGCTTGCAGATCATGAGCTTTCGTTTTGGTTTGAGTTTTCCAATGAAGATTATAAGAGTTGTTATCTATGAAGACGTTAAAGAAATTACTTCCAAAAGCCATGTTCCTGGATGGGCTGGTGCCGTATATGATGGTAGTATACGTGTGCCATTTCATAAAAGTATCTCGCTAGGGAGTTTTGAATCTAGGTTGCTGCATGAGTTGTTTCATGCTCTTTTGGACCAACAGTCACAGGGTTATTCAGTAGATGTGTGGCTTAATGAAGGCTTAGCCCAATATGTGACTTGTCTGATTCAAGAATGCACTCCAAGTTATAGCATTTCAAAAAACGAAAAATATTTAAATGAAAAGTTGCTTAATTTTAACTTTGTAAAATCTGATCACTCATCAGTAACTAGTGCGTATCAACAGTCACATTATTTTATAGATTATGTTTCAGAGAAATTTTCAGAAGATAAAGTAAGAGAGATTATCGAAGCGATTACCCCAAAAAGAATCAGTGCAGAAAAAATATTTAAAGAAGTGGGTTTAGATTTGAATGAAGAATTCAGGAATTCCGAAGATTTGTGGTCAAAAACAAGCCTGTCGCAATAGACTTTTACCTAATTCTCTATGTTTTTATCTTAAAATAATCAGGTAAATTCAAGACCTTACGTTTTTGTGGTTTGTTCTAAATAAAATTATTTTTTTTTGCTTAAAATATACCGATAGAAACTATGATGTAGGCGAATTAGGTGTAGGAGTTCTTTTGTATAATCAACAACATGCGTTCGATAAAAACTTAGCAACCATGAATGTTACTACGCTCAGAATTGGGTCTTACCTGATTGTTTTTAATGTTGCGATTTTTTGGGTTTTAGACTGGTTTATTTTTCCACAAGAATTACTTTTATTGACAGCTGGGTTACGAGCAGTACCGATCATTTTTGCTGCTTTCTTATGGTACTTGACGTTATATAAGAAGAGCTTTGCAGCTCGAAATAATTTTAAACTTATTCTTACATTAACCTTTATTACAGCTTTGGTTACTTCAATAAAATGCTGGATTATTGAAGGTCCAAATAGTCAATACTTTATTGCTATTTGTATGATGATGGCTGCTATAGCGGTAAATTATACTTGGAAATTCCATCATGCTTTGATTTTTATTAGTGCTATGTATGTTGCATACTTAGCTCCGTTGATTTATTTCGATCAATTTTTACCTTTTAGCTCATTTTTGACGAATCAGGCTTTCTTTTTTGGTTTTGCAATGGTTACTTTGACAGGGCAAATTAATAGGCTGGCAAAAGAAAAATTAAGATTTGAGCAGAAATTATCTAACCGTAGATCTTTAGCTTATATTAGAAAACTAGCTACCACAGACTCTCTTACAGGTCTCAAAAACCGCCATTACCTTTTTGATGTGGCTGGTCGTGAAGTTGACAGGTGTATTAGACACAAACGCAATCTCGCTGTTTTAATTCTTGATCTAGACTATTTCAAACAAATTAATGATGACTATGGTCATGCTGAGGGAGATAAGATCCTAAAGTATATTGGACAATTACTTACCAAGAGTGTGAGAACGATTGATATTGCTTGTAGGTACGGTGGTGAAGAGTTTGTTGTTGTTATGCCTGATATTTCATTCGAAGATGCTGTTTATACTGTAGTAAATAGAATTCACCAACAAATGCATACAAATCCTATTACAATACTAGACAAAGGCAACTCAAAAACGATTTTTGTAACAGCATCTATTGGTGTTTCAAAACTAAAAGACTCAACTGATGATCTTAAATCTATTATTCAAAGAGCAGATGAGTTTTTGTATCAAGCAAAAGAAAATGGTCGTAACCAAACGGCATTTGATAAAGAGAATTTAAAAAAAGTTGATTCTGAGTTCAAGGCAGTATCTAATAGCTAGTTTTATAAACTTTTGTCGGGTTAGTGATGTCACTGGCTGGGGCGTTGCTTACTTGTTTCTGTACTCTTTGTTCTATAGGCTCCATAAAGCTTTTATGGAAAATACTTATAGTCTTGGTTTTGGTTAATATTGTTTGCTACCTAGTGGTGGTTTACTTAAGTAAAGTGTACAAAAACTATCATCAAAAAAATCCCCTTTTATGTTGTCTAAAGTGAAGATCTAAAATTTTGAAGTTTTATGTTTTTTAAGTAAAGCGAATGAATACATGCCTGTATAAATATGTTGTTGTACAAAAGAAACGCAACCATTATGCAAATCTGAAATAAATTGCAATCATACTAGTAAGTAAAACGTTATATTTATAGAAATAATTCTTAAGGAGTCTTTAAGTGAAAAGAAAACTAATGGTAGCAGGTAGTTTACTAACAGCTTTAGGTTGTACAACACCGAGCAATCAATCAACAATGAATGCAAGTTTAGACAAAATTACTGTCGTAAAGTGTTTAGGCGTTGCAAAAGCTGGTCATAATGACTGTGGGTCGACAGATGGTAGACATACCTGTTCAGGTAAAGCTACAAAGCATTTAGATCCTACTGAGTGGGTATACCTTCCAGATGGTCCATTATGTGAAGACATTGGCGGTAAAAAAATGGTCAAAAATGGCAAGATTGTCAAAAAAGTAAAGCCAGCAAGTAAGTTTATTGGTGGTTAATTTGTCTGAGCAAGCAGATGTCGGGCTTAATTTAAGAATTCAATACATTGATGAAATCTTAGAGAAAAGGCCTGACATTGGTTTTTTTGAGGTGATTGCTGAAAACCTTATTGATCAACAAGAAACAATCGAGAAGGTCAAACTTATTCGCAAGCACTATCCAAT
Source organism: Oligoflexales bacterium (assembly GCA_023301465.1). Taxonomy (GTDB): domain Bacteria; phylum Bdellovibrionota_B; class Oligoflexia; order Oligoflexales; family JALZUQ01; genus JALZUQ01. The sequence continues at coordinate 42,297 of JALZUQ010000008.1, read as the reverse complement.
TCATCTGCATTGTGTGGGTATGAATATTGCTGGTAATGATGCACTTGATTATCATTACCTCGAAAAAATCAAACTATTAATAGAAGAGTTAGAACCAAGAGTAGTTTCAGACCATTTATGTTTTCAAAAAAATCAAAATATTTCTCATTTTGACTTATTGCCATTTCCTCTTCATGAAAAAAACTTAGAAAAGTGCCAAGAACGCTTAAGTGCTATACACACCTTTATTCAAAGGTCTGTTTATGTTGAAAACCTGACTAGTTACATTCAATTCCATTCTTCTACTATTCATGAAGCAGACTTTTTAGTAAAGCTTTGCACTGAGGTTGAATCAAAGGTTTTATTAGATTTAAATAATATTGATTTGAATGACCTAAACTTCAAAAGTCCCTATGGTTCTTATCTTGATAAAATCCCCAAGGATCTTATTGGTCAGATCCATATCGCAGGTGGAGAGCTTTTAGAAGATTTTTGGGTAGACACTCACGGCACAGAACCAAAAGATGAAATCGTTGAAAGCATCGTCAACAGAGGGTATCAAGGGATTCCAATTTGTTATGAGAGAGACAGCCACGTCCCTCAGTTTGAAGAGTCCGTCAAAGTTATTCAAAGAGTGAAAAGAAAACTAAATGGTAGATGAAATTCAAAAACTTAGTCGAGTGATTTTGACAAGAGACACCAGTATTCTTGAGCAAGACGTAGATAGAGCTTCAGGTTTAAAGGTTTATCTTAATAATTTTTATCAAGGTTTGTTAGAAGTTGCCTACGAGGTTTATCCAAGCGTATTAGAGGTTCTTTCAAAAGAAAAATTTGATGGTGAATATGTTAAATACCTTGATTTAAACCCACCTACGCAAATGAGTATTAACAATACTACGATAGGTTTTTGGAAGTTCCTTGAAAAAAATAAAAAATATGCACTATGTCAATTGGCAAAATTAGATTCGCTTTTTACACAGATTAAAAAAAATCAAAAGCAAAAAATGATGGTGGATAAGATGGTGTTAAGTTTATATCTCAATGATAAACTTCATGAAATTAAAAATCTTAATTTACAGCTTCCTTACGATATTATTTCAATTGTTGCTTACTGTGATGAGCGTGGAGATGTACGTCTTGTGTAATGTTCTGTGCCTTGCTCTGTGAATTCATAATAAAATTATGGCTTATTTTTTTTATTGTAGAAAGAAACAAGTCTGCCTGTAAAAAGTTCTGGAGCTTTGTAAACCATTAGCTTTTCTTTATGATAGATTTAAATGATTCAGGCAAAGGGCAATGCAAACGCATTATTTCTTTTGTAGTAGGGTGGGTGAATGTGATCTGCCATGCATGTAACATCAGCCTAGTTGAAACGACAGCTTCTTCAGTTTTTTGCGTGAAACCATGATCTTGATAGTCACAAAAAATATCTTCGTTAGGATGATAAAGTTTGTCTCCGACGAGATGCATTCCATCAGCAGCTAGATGAATCCTAATCTGATTGGTTCGGCCAGTTTTTGGTTCTGCTAAAACCAAACCGTAATTTGATTTTCGAAGCATTGTAAATTTTGTAGAGCAAGGTAAACCTTTTGGGTCTACCCATCTTTTTATTCTGATTTTGCTATTTACAAGATTTGCTTGAGGTTGGTGGTTTCGCCACTTTATTTGATCGTGGGGGTTAAATACAACCGCTGCATATTTTTTTTGAATCTGATTGTTTTGAAACTGAAGTGAAAGGTGTTGACGAGCTTCAAATGTTCCGGCGGTTATTAAAACTCCACTGGTTTCAACATCGAGGCGGTGAACAGCAGACCAAGAAGGGCCAAATTTGGTTTGTAAAAACTCGTGGACGGTATTTTTGAAGTAAGCTCCATGACAGTGCATGGCTAGGCCCGATGGTTTGTTGAGCACTGCAATGTCATCATCTTGGTAAAGGATATCGCAATGGGTTTGTACATCTGGTTCATTTTCAGGCGGATAGTACATGGATATCTGTGACCCCTCTTTGAGGGTCTGGTGGTGTCTTGCTACATTTTGATCAATGTAGATCTCGCCTTTTTTGATGCGTTTTTGCCAGCCAGAGCGGCTAAGGAACAAAAAGTTCTTTGCCAGATAACGGTCGATTCTTACCCCGATGTCTTCTTCTTTGACAGGAGCTCCAAGGGTTCGCAGATGTTCGGTGTTTGCCATATCGTCTCAAACATATTATGAATATGTATGGGCGTAAAGATAATCATTAAAAATAAAAAAGCATTCCATGATTTTGAAATCATTGACAAATTAGAGGCTGGTGTCTCTTTGGTGGGAACTGAGGTCAAAGCTTTACGAGATGGTAGGGTCAATCTTACAGATGGCTGGGTAGATTTTGATGGTTTTGATGTTTGGTTAAAAGAGGTTCATATTGGACATTTCAGCCATGGTAACCGTAATAATCACGAAGAAAAACGATCTCGAAGGTTGCTTCTCCACAAAAAAGAAATTGCAAAGCTTTCTCATCTTGTGGCTTCAAAAGGGATGACAGTCATCCCTATTGCTCTGTATTTTAAAGACAGTCGTATTAAAGTAGAAATCGCTACTGCTAGAGGAAAAAAGCAGTTTGATAAGCGAGAATCCAATAAGCAAAAAGACGTCAACAAAAAGCTTCGTCGAGTCCTTAAAGAACGCTAACTAAGCAGTAGCATCGAACTCGCCCATATCCACTTGGCGTTGAATCAAGAAGTGTAATTTTTCCACCATTTGATTCGCTGGATCAAAGCCCAAAAACGCAAGCTGTTCGAGAATATCAAACACCATCAAACGGTCTTCAGGTTTGTACTGAGAGTTTAACCAATCACAAAAATGACCATGTAGAAGAAATTCCGACTTTACAGAAGGGCAATGCATTTCAAATGGGCTCATGACGGTAGATAGGTCAAGACTCTGGTTAATGTGGGGCTCAAGGCACTCGATGTATTGATTTAATTTAAAAGTAATTTCCATTCTTTAAGAATAAGTGTTTATTTAATCCGCAGCAATGTAGAATTCATACCAAAGCCTCTTTCTCGTTGATTTTTTGGTGAGAAAGGCGAAAATACCAGCTCATTTCAGGGGGTCTGCCATGTCTGGTCAAAAGTTCGCGTTAATCTCGGTATCTGACAAAAGTGGGTTAGAAGATTTTGCAAAAAACCTTTCTTCGTTAGGGTTTAAAATCCTTGCAAGCGGTGGCACTGCTAAGTTTCTCCGTGAACATGCAATACCATCTGTTGCGGTTGACGAATTTACAGGGTCTCCAGAAATTTTAGGCGGAAGAGTCAAAACACTTCACCCAAAAATCCATGGTGGAATTTTATTTGACCGTGAAAACAAAGATCACCTACAAACCATTAAAGATCAAAATATTCATGCTATTGATCTGGTGGTTGTAAATTTATATCCATTTGTAAAACAAGTAAAAGAAAAAAACTTACCTGTATCTGAAGCAATAGAGTTTATAGACATAGGTGGTCCAACACTACTGCGTGCAGCTGCAAAGAATTTTAAAAATTGTCTGCCGGTAATGGACCCAGCAGATTATTCTAAAGTAATAAGCTACCTAAAAAATAAAAATGACCCTACGGTCCCATCTGAACTAGCAGTTAAAGTATTTACAGAGATTTCTAGTTATGATCATGAAATTTCTTCTTATATAGGACAAAACGAAAGATCAAAACCGTTACGTTATGGTGAAAACCCCGGTCAAAAAGCCTCTTTGCAAATTTTAAAAAAAGGCACTCTTGCCGCGGCACCTCTTATTGCTGGGAAAGCCTTGTCCTATAATAACTATTTAGATTTAGATGCTGCGATACAAATTGTGCGTGAACTTAACGGAAAAGATTCTGTCTCCGTCATCAAGCACACCAACCCTTGTGGATGTGCAAGCCGTATATCTGAGTCCGAGTCGTATTTTGATATCTTTAAAAGGGCTCACTTAGGTGATCCTCAATCTGCTTTCGGTGGGATTGTTGCGATGAATTTTGTTCTAAATAAACAGAACGCTGAATACATAAAAGAAAACATGTTTGTAGAATGTATAGCGGCCCTAGGGTTTGAGGAAGAAGCTCTAGAAGTCTTAAAGTCAAAAAAGAACATGCGTCTTCTTAAAGTTCCATCGGTTGCAACACCTATTAAAGCATTGATGTTAACAAAGCCTATTGATGGTGGTTTTTTAAAGCAAGAAAACAACTATCACTTGGTAGATCACTCTCAGTGGGAGTTATCAACGCCAAAACATAAAGCAAATCTTGAGCTACTTGAGGAGATGAGCTTCTCGTTTAAAGTTTGTAAAAACGTAAGATCTAATGCAATTGTTCTTGCAAAACATGGTCAGGTGATCGGAGTAGGGGCTGGTCAAATGAGTCGTATTGATGCCCTTGAAATTGCCATCAAGAAAGCCGCTCAACATGGCCATGACGTTAAAGGCTCTGTGATGGCAAGTGACGGGTTCTTTCCCTTTAAAGACTGCGTGGAGTTAGCGTTATCACATGGAGTATCTGGTATTGTTCAGCCGGGAGGCTCTAAAAGAGATAGTGAATCTGTTGAAGTCTGTGATCAGCAAGGGATTCCCATGTATTTCACAGGTCAGCGTGGGTTCTTGCATTAATGCTTACCTTCAACTCTTCATTGTAATGAGCAGGCGTACTGACATATCATAGAGTTATCAATTTGAACTCTTTTTAATCGAGGTTGCTGTGTTCGATAGTTTTTCAGATGGCTGGAATAGACTTGGAAAAGTATCTAAGTCTTGGATTATTACTTTATTCGCGATGTTTTTATTAAATGCTGTAGGCCAGAATTTTTTGGGCGTTTCTATTCCATTATTAGCTGCTTTTTCTCCTGAGCAAATTTTTGCAGGTGAGATCTGGAGATTGGTTACTTATCCTCTTGTGGAAGGCAATGCACTAAGGCTCTTGATTAGTTGTGTGATTTTATATTTATTTGGTCTTCATTACGAACGGGTGTGGGGGTCTAAAGAGTATTTTCGTTTTGCGGTAATTATCACCATAGGGGCAGGTGTTATTGCTGCGATCTTGCAAAAGTTCATCCCACTTTCTTCTGGAAGTGGTCTTTATACTGGGCCTCATGCATTTGTAGATGCACTACTTGTGTATATGGTAGTGAAGGAACCAAATTCTAAAATTCTTTTTGGTTTTGTTCTGCCGATTCAAACTAAAGTTTTGGTCGGGTTTTTTATCTTATTGACGGTTCTTCAGGCTTTAAATGGTGAGCCAAATCATTTATATCTTTATTTTGCTGCGATGCTTGTTTCTTACCTGTATTCTAGTGGTAAATTTCAAAGACTAATGACTCCTTTTGCTCCAAAGAAAAAAGAACCTCATTTAAAAATTGTTCATTAATAAATTTTTTAAAAGCGAAGAGTTGTAGTAGTAGAACGTCATATTTTGGAATTTTTTTCAGCTACTCATAATAAAAAGTTTTTGAATATGCTTTTAGGCATGAATGCATAAACTATCTAAATAACATACTAAGGGTTCTTTGTTTTTTCTGTAATGATCTTTTGAGAGTGGCGACGTTGTTTAAGAGCCCATTTATTCAAAAGTTCTAGCTGGCGATCTTGAGGTATAAAAAAATCTTTATCAAGAAGGTTTAGAGCTTTTTGTTGCAAGGTAAATAGTGAAATTGCAGCAGCAACAGAAATATTAAAACTTTCTACCATTCCGTACATTGGGATTGTAAATACCCCGTCAAGTATCTCAGCCCAGCTGGGGTCTAGGCCAGCATGTTCATTGCCAAAAACCACAGCTACTGGTTTGTTTACACCTATCTGTGCAAGAGAAACAGTACGTTGTGATGGAGGGTACGCTCCCATCAATCGGTAGCCCTTTTCTTTGAGAGTATCAGCACACTCTTGAATAGAGCGATAACGATTAATATCAACCCAGTCACGAGCACCTTTAGCAGGTGTAGTCGCTTTGTAGCTTTTGCTGGATTCTGGTGGAGGGATAATATGAATGTTTTGAATGCCAAGAGCTTCAGCAGATCGAATACACGCACTGACATTATGAGGGTCATGAATGCCTTGAAGGACAACAGTGAGGTAGTCCGTTCTTCGTGAAGCAACCGCTTCTAGCTTTTTTCGCCGTTGATCACTCAGTTGTGTTTGAATGATTTCCCAGCTTTTAGGATGTGGGTCGGTTTTCTTCAACGGCTTTCACTTCATTCATAAAACTTTGGTCTGGTTCAATATTCTCTTCTAGTGGGAGGTAAGAGCCATTAATTTTTTCTAGGGCTGTAGAAATCACTGAGGTTTTTGACTCAAGATCATCTGTAGAAATATCCTTGTTTTGTAAAATCCACTGGCTCAGTTGCAGTGCAGCTTCTCTAAAATTTGCCGACTGTTCATCAGCCATCTCTCGCATCCCTTTCATACCATTATAAAGTCGGTTGTACTGGGAACATCTTCGTTTTGTCTTAAAGTACTCTTTTGCGTCTAGGCCTTTTGATTTCTTTTCCAGTTGGTGGTGCTTTACATCTAAGGACTCAAACTCCTTTTTGTTTTTGTCTAAACCCTCTTGTAGAGAGTTGTTTTTAGTTGTTAGGGATTCAATTTTAGACTGAAGTTTGTCGATATTTGCTGTTTGCAATTTTTTTTCTGCGTTTACTTTATGGTGTACTGCATCTTGTAGTTGCATGGTAAGGGTTTGAACTTGCTCTTCAAGGTGGCTAGTATTCAACTTTAGTTTTTCAGTTTCCTTAGAATCGTTTTTAGAAAAACTCTCTCTAGACTTTTCTAGTTGAAAGAGCTTTTTCTGGTTTTTTTCTTGCTTTGTTTTTTCGTTTTTTAGTTCTTCTTTTAATTCTTTATTTTTTTTCTCAAGGTTTTGATTAAATAGTCTGCCTTGCTCAAACCTAGAGGTGGTTTCTGCAAACAACTGGTGAAGCCCTGAAAACTGCTTATGATAGAAATAAGCAAGGCCAGCCATGACGGCAGAAAAACCTAGAAGTGCTACAGATAAAATACTCATCAAAAATACCCTCAAATCTCGTACAGAGCACATCCTACCACCCTTCAGGTGGCGGATCTAGTGATTAAAGTTTGACCAAAAAATTAGCTTTGGACGACAATATCTCGCTGAACCCCAAGTTTTTTCATCAATCTATGGAGGTAGGCTCTTTCTAGGCAGAGCATTCTAGAGGCTTCACTGACATTGCCTTTTGATTTACTCAGTACATATTTAATATATTCTTTATCTACTTCTTGGTGAAACGCTTGCCAAGATAAGACATCTGAACACCCGTATCCAAAACCATCGCCTGTCATTGCAGAAACAGGATTTGTTTTGTCTTTTGACCTTTTAGATTGAAGTTGAATATCTTCAATGCTGTTTGATTCACTTAAGATGGCCTCTCGCTCGAGAGTGTTCTTTAGTTCTCTGATATTTCCGGGCCAAGAATATGATTCTAAACTTTTCAGTGCAGTTTCTGATAATTGTCTTGTGCCAATTCCATGTTCTTTACAAGCTTGTTTTAAAAGTGTTTCTGATAGTGCTTTAATATCACTTGCACGTTCTCTCAATGCTGGTACAGAAATACCAACAACATTTAACCTGAAAAATAAGTCTTCTCTAAACTCACCTTGCTCACACATTCCCTCTAAGTCTCTGTGGGTTGCAGCAAGTACCCTCACATCGACAACTTTTACTTTTTCACTACCAACGGCAATGATTTCTCCGCCTTGTAACGTTCTTAGGAGTTTAGCTTGTACTTCAAGGTTTAATTCACCAATTTCATCTAGGAACAGTGTTCCGCCATGAGCTTGTTCAAATAAGCCTCTTCGGTCTTTGCTAGCACCAGTAAATGCACCCTTCACGTGACCAAAGAGTTCACTCTCAATTAAGGAGTGTGGAATGGCAGCACAGTTGACCTTGATGAGGGGTTTTGTTGCTCTTGGCGATTGTCGGTGAATAGACTCAGCCACTAGTTCTTTACCGGTGCCACTTTCGCCTTGAATTAACACACGTCCATTGGTTGGGGCAACTTTAGCAATCATCTTCTTTACGGCTTGAATAGAAGAGTGTTCGCCAATTATATTGTTTTGTTTAACTTGGCTTCGAAGGATTTTATTGGTTTGTTTTTCACTGTTTAATTCAATGCAACGAGTAGCACTTACCATGATTCTTTCAGGTGTAAATGGTTTCTCTATATAGTCGAAGGCTCCAAATTGTGTTGCTTTAAAAGCATCACTCACAGACCCTTCTCCAGAAATAACCACAACACGTCCTGCTAGATTATATTTTGCGAGTTGAGCCAAAATATCCATACCTGAACCATCTGGCATTCTGATGTCAAGAAACACAACATCGTATTCTAGTGGTGTGTCTTCTTTTAATTTTCCAAGTGCTAACAGACCATCTTGAACAGAGCCCGCTTCTTTGACTGTACAACCTTCTGATTCAAGACTTAGTTTAAGGCTAGTGCGAATATTATGATGATCATCAATGACGAGTATTTTTTTACCTTCAATAGATTGGCTCACGATAGTGTTTCTTCCTTATGCTTGGTTGAAGTTGTTTCTGTGCTTTCTAAGTGGTTCGGGAAACTGAGCTTAAAAATTGTTTTTCCTGGTTTACTAAAAAATGAAATTTTTCCTTGGTGGTCCATTGCAATTTTTCTGCAGATGGCTAAGCCTAACCCCATACCATGTGTATCACCAGTGTGTTTAGTAGTGAAATAAGCTTCAAAAACATTTTTTTGAATATCTTCAGGAATTCCCGGGCCAGAATCAATGACATGGACACAAAGAGTTTTTTTATCAAGGCTAAGGTCTACCACGATTTGGTTGTCGGTCTTTTGTGCTTCAGCGGCGTTTTTTATGAGGTTTTTGAGTACTTGTGCAAGAAGGTTTGAGTCAAATACATAATTATGATTCTCTAGGTGGTTATTCAGTTCAAATTTAACATCCGGATATGCACTACGGTATAATTCAATAGTTTGGGTGGCCGTTTTTACAAGGTCATTTAATTTAAATACAGGTTGAGGTAGTTTTGCAAACTTTGAAAAACTATCTACAAGAGTTTTGAGGCTTTCTATTTCTGAGTTAATGATGTCATGACTGCTGTTAAGTAAGGTTTGAAACTTAGTGTCATCACCTTTATAGCTTCTATTGAGTTGATTAATTAGCATTTTGATTGGAGTCAGTGGGTTTTTAATTTCGTGTGCTAGTTTACGAGCGATTGTTTGCCATGACGCCATTTTTTCTAAATATAATGATTTTTGACGATTGCGATGTACTTCATCAGCCATATGATTAAAGTTTCTAGCAATCAACCCAAGCTCAGCAGGCCAATCGCCATGAAAACGAAAGTCATCTTCATCGTTACTCCATAGTTGAAGTCCTGTGATAAGTTCATCAGTTCTTGATTTGTATTGTCTAGCAGAGTAGATAAATGCAATGACAATTAATATTAAACATACAAGAATAACAATAGTATGGCTTAAGATAAGACTAGGCTTGATGTCTTCTTTTAGCTTTAATGCAATGATTTTTCTTCGGCGTTTGACAGACTCAAGTCGACTGTATTTTTCTTTGATGTGCATGTTGCCAAGTTTTGCAGAAAAACTAAAAATTTTAATGGTGTCACCGTTTACCCACTGTACATTTCTTCCTCTTATCATAGCGTCCCTGACAATCATGTTTTCAGGGTCAAAATAACGGTGGATCTGAATTTTTTTGAGAATATTGTTTACATCATTTTTTGTCTTTGGAATATGTGTCATGGTCTGCATGGTGACTTGATCAAGAATCAGTTTGCGGTAATAGGTCCTCAGTTTTTTATATTCATCTAATTGTTCATCAAGGCTCATTTCAAATTCATCTGAAAATGAAATGTTTGTTACAGCATCAAAGCTTTTGAGGGAAAAATAAAAGTTGAGGCAAAAACCTATGCCTAAAAGTAGGATACATACCAATGCAACTCGAATGATCCACGAGCGGTACCAAGCAATTTTAAATAAATGTGCAGGTCTGCTCCGGGTCATTTACTCGTTCCGATATTCGTTGATTGCGGTTTTTTTTTCGAGTTAGTTGGGAGTGAGCTTGGAAGTAAAATTGCGAATTTTAGTTGTTTCTCTAGCTTGAATTTTCCTAGCATGTGAGAAAAAAGATTTTGAATTAATGGAGATTGTTGTTGAACAAGCCAGTTTCGAATATTATCCGATTGTTTTTCAGAGATTTGTTCAATTAATACAGTTGCTGGAAGTTTTGAGTTCGTGCCAATAAGAGGCTTTATAGCTGAGCTAAGTGGTATGAGGTACTGGAGACAAAAGTCTCCATATTTATTTAGTGAGTTTACTTTTTTAGATTTTTGTTTTGGAGAGAGTTTTACAACGTCAAAGAACTCGTCCCATGTGTCATAAATTGCTGTGCAGTCCATAAAGTGAAGTGGAACATAGGATTCCCCTTTTGGAAGGTTGGCTTCTATTCTTGTAAATGTTGAAAACCCAGATTGGATGATGTCAATTTGGTCTTTCGGTATATGTTTTAAAAATGAAGCACTAATAAATTGCTGGCCATTGATTTTAGTCCACTTTCCTTGAATTGTCTTGTATTGGGCAAACAACGATGTTGTAAGCAAGCAAGACAAAACCCAAGGGAAAATAAAACGCAAGCCTAGTCTCCCGAAAAAAGGTTAGTGATTTTTTTTGAAGGGATTTGAAGGATTTTAAAACCTAGTTCCCCTATAAACCCACGACTAAATAGTCGCACTCCTATGGTGCCGTCATAACCAATAATGTCGTCTCCGGGAAGCCAATCTCTACCATAGCGTCCTCGGACAAATATTTCTGATGTGTCGGTAATAAATTTTCCAAACTTCCCACCAAAAGGATGACCTAGGCGAACTTCGAACCTAGCACCGTAGCCTTTATCGCCAACGATATAGCCCTTGCCACCATATTTAATTTGTAGTTTATCAAAGATAGTAAAGGTCTGGTCTAAGTCTAAGCGAATATAACTGTCACTGATATTTCCAACCGAAGGAACAAGTCTTAGAACAATATTATATCCATTATCCCCAAGGAAACTCGCAAAGCTTGTGGTGGTTCCGATTTCAACGTAAGGACCAACAATGGTGCTTGGGTAGTGAGGAAGAGCAAAAAGCGGTTTTCGGTTTGCAAGTCCGGCCACTCCGTATCTAAAGTTGTATGTATCAGCAATGACAAACGACCAGATGCCATATGCTTCTAATGCGAACCCGTATAAATCAAGGTACATATGTGATGGTCTTTTAAGGTGAAACCCAAAGTCAAACTGAGTTTCAGATTGAGCAAACTTTGGAAGCCCCCACCCAAGATTAAATTGACTGATATCTCCGTCCGAGTTTATTCGGACATCGGTTCCAAGGCGGTGTAATGCACCAAATGCATTTCTTGCAATAAGTCCTGCTTTAATATTAAGGGGGGAGCCTTCAAAATTAAATGCTGATGCATGTGTATCTGTGAAACGAAGCTGAAGGTTCGTCCCAATTGCCCAATCACCTACAACGGATGGGTCATCTTTTAGGTTGATGTTTAAGTTAGCCTTGCCTTTTTCACTGCCTTTTTTCATGATGAGGTTTGCTTTTTGGAAAAGCCCCATTCCTAGCATTCTTGTGATAATGGATCTTGCAAACTTTTGAGATAAATCAATGTTACGATATAAGTCAAACTCTTCTACGATTTGCTTTTCATTAATTCTAGTAGAGCCATTTACTTTGATGGACTCTATTCGGACCGTTTTTTTTGCGTTTAAAGTGTGGGGAGTAAATAAACTAAAAATAAGAGCAATCAATACCCCCGTAAATTTTCGACTAAAGCTTTCATGGTTATTAAAACCACTAAGATTCTTCAGAGTAAACCTCTCCATTATGAGAGACGGTTTGAACGTCGTCGAGATCTTCAAGCCAATCTATGATTTTGTTTAAAGACTCGGTTTGCTCTTTATTTAGTCTGTTGTAGTTTTCTGGTACTTGCTGGACTTCTGCAAGCTCAGGTTCGATGCCTTGAGATTCAATGGCATCTTTAATGTCAGAGAATTTTTGCCAGTCACAGCTAACTTCAACAAGGCCGTCACCTTCTTCAATATCTTCAGCACCAGATTCTAGGGTTTTTTCGAAGAATGTATCAATACTAGGGATGTTCTTGCGGTCATAGACAAGGATGCCTTTTTTTTGAAACATCCAAGAAACAGAGCCTTCTGTTCCTAAGTTGCCGCCAAATTTTCCAAAAGCGTGTCTTACTTCACTAACAGTGCGGTTTACATTGTCAGTTAAACATTCAACAATGACTGCAACGCCAGCAGGTCCATAACCTTCGTAGACTTTTTCTGTATAAGTTGCGGTATTGCCTTCGCCAGTACCTTTTTTGACAGCTCTGGCAATATTGTCTTTAGGCATGTTTGCTGATCGGGCTTTTGTAAGTGCTAAGCGAAGTCTCGGGTTTGCACTCGGATCATCGCCGCCTAGTCCTGCTGCGATCGTTATTTCTTTTGCAATTTTTGTAAAGATTTTACCGCGTTTTTTGTCTTGTGCACCTTTACGGTGTCTTATATTGGCCCACTTACTGTGTCCTGCCATGTGACGATCTCCAGTTGAAAGTTATAGAAAAAAATCCACTTAATAAAAGTTAGTAGCGAAAGTGTTTAATTTGCTCACCCTTAGAGCCAATTTCACTCATCGCTTCGATGCCTATTTTTAGGTGCAAATCTACAAAATTCTCAGTTACTTTTTTGTCTGAGGTAGAAGTTTTTACGCCTTCAGGAGTCATAGGTCGATCACTCACAAGGAGTAACGCTCCACGAGCTATCTCATTTGCATGTCCAACAACAAAAATAGACGCAGTTTCCATGTCAATGGCAAGTGCACTTAGGTCTCTAAGTTTGTCTTTGAATACCTCATCATGTTCCCATACCCTACGGTTGGTTGTATACACAACACCAGAACGATAGTCCATGTTGTGTTGAATGATTTTGTCAGAAACAAACTTATGAAGTTTAAAAGACGGAAGTGCAGGTACTTCTGGTGGAAGGTAATCGTTAGATGTTCCTTCTCCTCGAATTGCTGCAATTGGCAAAACAAAATGACCAATCTCTGTTGAGTCTTTTAGTCCCCCGCATTTTCCTAAAAATAATACTCCACTAGGTTGAATAGCACCTAGTAAATCCATGACTAACGCAGCCATTGCTGAGCCGATACCAAAGTTAATGATAGTGATACCATCTTTGTTGGTGGCGGTTTGCATCGGGTGGCTTAGTCCACGAATGGGGACATCAAACATTGTTGCAAAGTTCACAACGTAGTTCGAAAAGTTTGTTAGAAGAATGTAATCTCCGAACTCCTCTAGCGGCGTACCAGTATATCTAGGTAGCCAATTTTTTACGATATCTGCTTTAGTTTTCATGGGGGTAATATATGCCTTTCCTAATCAAGTGTAAAGTGTTGATTTTCCCGGTTAATTTTTTATTTTTAACCCCTTATTTTGAGAAATCTGAAGAGCCGCCGATAGGAAGATAGGGGGATAAACCATGAATTTTCTGAGGTATTTACTGACTTCGCTATTTGTTTTTGCACTAAGCTGCGGAAACGAAGAGGCCCCTCCACCTCAAGGATCTTTGAAGTGTAATAATAATGACCAGTTCTCACTTGTGAATGCAGACATCACAACGGACTACGAATCTGTGGGCAGATTGGTCATTAAAGAAGTTGATCCAGATGATCCAGAGAATTACTTCATCAAAATATGTTCCGGAAGTGCACTTTCTGAAAATACTTTTTTAACTGCTTTTCATTGTTTACCAACAAACAAAACTCCAAGTAGTATTTACTATGTTGATGAAGCTGAGTTAAATTTAGAGTGGACGATTGAACAACAAGATGAACTACTCACTGAAGATCGTCGTGCCCTTCAAATCATTATTGATGAGCAACCAGATGTAAAATTTAATGATAATGGTGATGCTGTTATCAATACAGAAGCTGTCCATCAAGATTTAGCGGCGATTATTTTTCCTGATGATACGTTTCATTCCTTTCTGCCAATTGGAGACAGAAATCCAGTTTCTTGTGAGTTTGTAGAATTGGTTGGTTACGGAGATATTACGATTCCAGCAACTTCAGAAAATCTTGTTTCTGTTAGAAGAGCAGGAACCAATAGGTTGCCGCTTGTACCTAAAAATTTATCACTTCCATTTGGGACGATACTAATTTCAGGTTGGAAAGAAGAAAATGGTAGCCAAAACCTTACTATCGCTTCTAGCGGAGATTCAGGTGGCCCCTTATTGGTAAATGGGGCGATAACTGGAATACTTAGTATTGGTGGGTTGATCAATGAACTATCTTCTGATGGTCAATTAAATAGTTTTTTATCTGGGAATGCTCTTAACTTTTATGCAAGCCTTCAGACACCAAATGCTGCAAGATTACTGGAAAAAACAGTGCAAGCTGGTGGTAGTTTTCAGGTTTTAGAGTTGTCGGTTATACCGGGTGCTGAATAGGTTTTTAAGTTTTTCTTTTTAGTTTAATAAATCTAGCTTCGGAATCACTTAGGCTCTCTCTTGTGTTCACGCCTCTTCTTTCTTCTAAAAACTCAACAACACCCATCATCATATCACCAACAGATGGTTTTGTGCTTTGGATTTTATTGCCATTTTTGTCGCGTAGACCTTCTTCTGTATCGTAAGCCATATTCCATGCATTGGTGGAAAAGCCATTTGTTGCAGTATTTCCTCTTCCGACAAGTTCAGGGCTAGCACTATCAATAACATTCATATTTGCATACAAATAATCATCTAGCCAGCCTGTGGTTTTTGGGCCTAAAACCATACCAAAGCTAGTTTGTGAGTCTTGTCTTGTATCGCAGTTTCGCCCACCTTCTGAAGAAACGACAACAATTAGTTTGTGCCCTTCAGTTATTTTATTACTTAATACATTTAAACCCATGGCGAGCTGTCTCATGCCTTCGATATAAGTATATGCTTTTACAGCTTTATCTGTAGATGCTCCACTTAGCTTGTTCAAGTCATTATCAAAAGAATTTTGGTCAATATCCACCATATTTAAAAACAGATTAAAATTATTCACAGGTGATCCGTTCCTTCCCGGAATACTGACTGCATTAGCAACATAGAGACACTGTGCTAAAAACTCTTTGCTTGCACCTTGTGATTCTAATGTGCTTTGAAAATTACCTGAGTTAAGGTTTTTTGTTTGAAATTGTTTTTCAACCTCTCCTGCATAACTAAAGCCATCAATTGCAGATTGTAAATCATTAATAGTGCCAATAATTTGTTCTCTTAGAATAGGTTTTTCTTTGACTAGTTGATCTAGTTTGTAAGTCAGGTTTTCTTGAACAACAGGTTCACGGTGAATATAACTTTTACCAACACTTTGTTTGATTTGATCAGCGTAGCTTTTAACAGTTTGAGATTCAAGTGCCGTAGAATCTTTTGTGAGAATAGCGTTTTTAGTTAATGGTCCTTGTGCACTATCGTAATTTTCACCCATCATAAAACATGTAATGCCTAATGGAGATTTTATTAAGTTTTTTGAGTCGACATAATTATTTAGATCGCTAATGTTTTCACGAATCTGAAAGTTTTTTAGCTCATGTACTGTTTTGATTTTTTCAAAACCTAAATGTTGAAATACTTGCACCGCAATTTTATCTTTATTAAATACATTAAAATATTTTTCATCAATACCCATGCGGTTATTAGAATTTGGTGTTTTACCGTCTGTAGTTCCAAAGTTCATCATATTAGAGAACCACTCATTAAATCTAAATTTACCTCCAAAATATACATCTTTACTTTGTCTGTTGATTCCTAAACTATCAAGTTCAGATCGGATAGCAACGCTAGCAATGGATTGGTTTTTAATAGGGCTAACGGATTCATTATTTTTGACCTCTTGCTTCTTGTTTTGGTAGTTGCCGCCTAGAGTAAAAGCGAGATTTAATGCGGTATGATTTACGACCCTAATATGCACTAATGAAACATTTTCGTGATTTTCTGGGGTGGATGCAAGAACTTCTGACATTCTTAAAAGCCCAAAACCACCTTGAAGAGCACTTGGGATAAGTTTATGGGCATCTAACATGTTGTAGGCAGGATTAATAAGATAATCACTAGCCCAAGTATTCACAAGAGGGATAGCTGTCATAGACTCCAAGAATGAAGTTCCAACACCCGCCTTGATAGCGTTTTCAATAAACCATCGTCTTGTTTTTTTGTTTTGATCAGCCATGATGACAATCCTTGTTTTAGCGTGAAATAGCAAAAGCTAAAGATGATATAATGGAAGCAATAGCAACTCGAAAACCCGGAATTCCGTCGATGCTCTCTTGTTCGCAAATTGCTTTGATGTTATCTACGGTTTCATTAAATTGCTCTGTTTGTTGATTTAAGAATGGAAAACACCTAGATACTAAACCGGCTGCTGCAACCCTACTTGAGCATTGACAGGTGCCAATTGATGAGCTGCAATTATGAGCGACGATATCTCCAATTAATTGCAATGTTGATAAATAAGTAAACGACACACTGTCTGCTACAGAAGTAAATCGGTTATTTTTATTCGTATCTACTAGCCTCTCAATAATAGAGTTGATTTCAAAAATATCTTCACCAACTGGGAATTCGTTTGGAGTAAGAAAACGAATGCGATCTTGACTTTCAGAAGAGTTTGTATTTGGAAGTATTTTACTTTGAAACATGCTTGCTTGTATGGTTGTAAACCCTTGGCCCACACAAGAATTAACGGAGTCTTTGAGGAGGTTTAAGTTTTTGACTTGAATATTCTGGCTGTCAAGTTCTACAGTTAACACTTGAATGTCAGATTTTTCTGTAGGTGTTGGAGATGGCGTTTCTATTATAGATAAGTCTATATGTGTGTTTGTGGTTTCATTATTACAAGACAAAATAAAAAAAACGATCATTAAAAATAAGTTTAATTTTTTCATTATTCGGTCCCTCTGGCACAAGAAAATGTTTCTGATTCAAAATATTTTTGCATCAATGGAAGTAGGTTCCCATTGTGCTCTTGGTATGCTTTCGATATTATTTCAATGAGTTCATTTGATGTTCGTGGTAAATTGCTCATAGCTCTAGGAAGGTGTCTTGCTAATCCTGCAGCAATTTTTGTTTCATCTTTCGCAAGAAACCTCATGAGTTCTCCAATGTTTTTGACGTCTATAGATTCAAATGAGTCAATTTGATTGTCAATAACACATACTTTTTCACCATTTAAGTTCATAAGATCAAGTAATAATTCTTTATTAACCGGAAGCGTGTCTTCTCCTGAAACATTTACTTGATCACTCGATGTTGCATTAAGGAAGCTTGGATCATCTTCTATGTTTATTTGTCTTTCGTAGACAAGCCCACCTGCTGAAAAAGGCCTAAATAAAACGGAAGCTGCTCCCATGTGTTGGTGAATGTGGCAGCTTTGACAAAAATTACCTGACTCTGGAATAGATGTTGATCCATAAGGTGCAACAGATCCATCATTGCCAAGCGTTCCTCTTCTATCTTTAGACTGAAAACATTCAGGTAGTGGGTTTGTTATATCTCCTGAATCATCATCTGCAGCAGATTCAACAATTTCACCATGAATCATATAAACAGCCGTTTTAATACGTTTATAGTTATTATTTATAGTTAAAAAATTTGTTGGTGCCGAATTCAAGAAACTTACAGTTCCAAAGTATGAGTCTCTTGGTTCTTTTAAATTACAAGCAAACCATTTGTCATTACTGTTATCTTTGGGTAAGCAGTCTTTGTAGAATTGCATGGTGTTATTTGTAGCATAAACTTCTTTTGTGAGAAGTATCTCTTTATATGGTGTTGAATCAACTTTATTCAGTAAAAGTTGATAGAATTCATCTCTTAAATCAATGATTTGATCATTTGTGATTCCGTCAAGTTTTTCTAGCCCATTTGCTCCAGATAAGGAGTCTGCAAATTTTTTTAACGACTTAATCCTGATATCGTTTTTAAGTAAGTCGTCTTTATTAAAGATATGATCAACAATTGCTTTTTGTATTTCGTTTGTCACGGGTAGATCTAGTATTTCAGAATCAACTAATTTTAGTTCGTCTTTGGTTGGTTCTCGATCAAATAAATCATTCATGAGTCTTCTGATAATTTGTCTAACAGTCGCTTTCTCACTACATTGATAATTAATAGTAGTAGAAGGAGACTCCTTATCTTTGTTAATTTCTGAAAAAATACTCGAGTGTATAACAGCTGCAGAGTTTGATTCTAACCAATCAATCATTTGTTGAAGTTTTGGTGTGTCTTCTTCACTTATAAAAGGTGGCATTGGTGCAGGTTTTCCATCAGATATTTTTTTGATTTTTTTAATCATTGTGGTGTAAGCAGTAACAATTTTTGAATCACTCAAAACGGAGTTTTTTGTATTGTTCTCAGAATTAAAAGCCCATATAGATTTATATGTTCCGTTTTTATCGTTATGACAACTTTCACAATTATCTTTTAAAAATAAAATAGCTTCATTATCAGTGAATGGTTCTGCATTAAAACTGTTTGTTGGGGGAGGAGTGATCGTGGATGTTTGGTTTGTTGCATCAGATAGGGTTTCATCAACAGTGTTTGGGGCAAATACTTCAGGTTGTTCACATGAAATCATGATCCAAGCGGATATTAATATGACGCATAAAAACTTCAAAAAGAGCTCCTTTATTTAAACTGTTATCGTGATATTCGAAGTGAAAATTTAGGAAAAAATACTGTGGTCATAATTATACAGTAAAAACAAAACGTTAGAGAACATACTTATGTTTGAGTTTTTAGATCCGATGAGAACATGAAGCTATTTTATCTAAAAGAGGGTGTTTTGAGTAATTTAATAGAAAATCAAGAAGAAAAGAGCTCTGAGCTAAAAGAAGACTCTCAAAAATGTGAATCTTCTAGGAAAGTAATGAAGATTGCTGGTGTAGCGTTAGTCGCAAGTTTCATGCAAGCATGTGGTGTAAGCCAATTTTTTGGTTTTACAGGGTCTAGTTCAAAAAATAGTGAAGAAGACTCTAAACCAGCTACAGAAATTCCAGAGACAAGTTCTCCAATTATAAAAAACCCGATTGTAGGTATTGGAAACCCTAGTGATTTAGAAGATTGCACTGTTTTAACAGTTGTTGATTTGTTTGATGACTTAGAGTTAGCGACAGGAAATCTTGTTCCAAACGTAAAAATGTACGGAACGATTGAAAAAGTATTTTTAGCTATGCATTTTGATAAAGCTCCTGTTTCAGGGGATGGTTCTTTAAAGTCTATTAGTGTTTTAACTTCAGAATCAAGAATATTAGCATTGAGAGGTTTTACTGGGGCTGACGTTGTAGAGTCAAACTATAGGCCGTTTATTATGGATAATTTACATATCCGTGGTACTTCTGAGATTAAAATTATTATTGAGTTAGTTAGTGGCCAACGTTATAAATTTATTGTACCTGCAGTATTAGAATCTCAATATAAAGGTAACGAAATTGTTGGTATCTCCCCTAAAGCAATACCTAGTGATTGGGTTGGGAATGAGGGTATTGCAGACTTTGACACAAAAGATAATTTTCCTAATGCCCCAGAGGGTTTTATCGAAAATAGGAATTTAACTTACGATAATGAAAATAATTCAGATAGGTTTTTATATACTGCACAAAATAATGTAGTTCATTTACCTGCGTCATTATTAGCTGGGATGGAGTTGACTGATATTATGGGTAACTCACTTGGTTCTGGAGCTTCCTTTACTAATATTAAGGAGTATCAAACATTTATTGCTTATAGAGTGATTGGCTCAAAAGCATACCGCACAATTATAAAAGTAGTTTAAGGGGCTAGCATGAACGGGAAAATAAAATCAAAAATTTATAAAATGGACAGGCGTTTTATGCTCAAAGCTACTGGGTTATTAAGTGTTGGAAGTCAATTTGTCAATCCTAGCTCTTTGATGGCAATGGGTGAGTGTGAAATGGTTTCTGATATTCCTACAGATGTAAAAGCACTTGCTCCCGGAAGTTCTCTTCAATATTGGGTTGATGGTATTCATTTTCAAAGTTCAACGTTAAAGTCGAGAGCAAATATTAGTTGTTTTTTAGATGTAAAACAAAAGATTGATGAGTTTGTTGAAAGTGTTGTTCTTACAGATTCAAGCAATAAGGTGATCGGAGCCTACTATTACGACGCATCCACTAAAATGTCTACTGAACATGTTCCTTTTGTGATTTTTGAAAATATTGAATTAGACCACTTGCAATCATACCGTGTGTTTTATGTTGTTAAAAAAGGCACGGAGTCTTTGCTGTACCTTCACGAAATAGCAAATCCCGCTCGTAGTTCAATGAACTCACATTTTTTACCAGAGATTATTCGTCAGGATTTTGTTCAATTTGTATATGAGAAAACTCCTGGCCTTCTGACAAATCCATTCCAATTTTATACTCACAATGGGATTAATACTCACTCAGCAAAGGGTCATATCCTTGACATTGGTAGCGATGGATCCATTAAGGTTGATATGGAATTAATGCACGGCGATGCTCATAAAAATCATTATATGCGTTACTTTATGATCTTAGATCCTGTTGGAAGAATTGTTGGTTACGTGAAACGTGACTGGAATGAAACTACAAATAAAGGTACTGCACTGACAGGCTCCAAAGGCAAAGCTGGTTCTATGATTGTAGAACAACTAACTCCAGCACAAATAACTCAGCTTGGTTTGACAGAGTCACAAATTGGAAACGTAAACGACGCAACTTTTTTAAGGTTTGCTACAGAAGATATTTTTGATGCATTAGCAATGAGTGTATACCGTTTAGCTTAATGCTGGTGGAGCGGATTCTTTAGCTGTATTTCAAGTAACTGAATTGCAGCTGGGGTCACACCACTGATTCTCGATGCCTGACCAAGGTTCCTTGGAGCAATATGAGTCAACTTTTCAACGACTTCATTAGAAAGACCTGAGATTTTATCGTATGTAAAAGTCTTAGGTATTTTTATATTATCTAAATGCTCTAATTTTTTAAGGGCAACTTCTTGCCTTTCAATGTAACCAGCGTATTTAATTTTCGTTTCAACTTGGTGTTTAGTTCTGTGTTGGTATGCATCAAGTTCAGGAAATAAAGAAACCAAATCAGTTAAATGTATGCTTGGTCTGGAAACAAGCTTTGATAAAGTCGTTCCGGGGTTGTCTTGCATGCTACTAAGCTCTTTCGGTAGAGTGCGAGAGCCTAGCTTTGTGTTGTAAATAAACTGCTCTAAAGAAACCTTTCGTTTTTGTGAATCTTCGAAAGCAGTTTTTCTTTCATCGGAACAAATTCCAAAATCAATCGCTCTAGGAGTGAGACGTTCATCGGCGTTATCTTCTCTTAGTTTTAGCCTGTGCTCAGCTCTAGAGGTAAACATTCTATAAGGTTCTTTCGTTCCTTTTGTCACCAAGTCGTCAACTAATACACCTATATAAGCTTCCGACCTCGATAGAATAAAAGGAGCACTTCCTTTGTTTTCAAGTGCCGCATTGATTCCAGCAATTAACCCTTGAGACGCAGCTTCTTCGTATCCAGTCGTTCCGTTGATTTGACCCGCTAAGTATAGTCCTTTGCAAGATTTTACTTTGAGGCAATTATCTAGTTCAGTGGGTTGAACAAAGTCATACTCAATCGCATAACCAGGACGAATGATTTCGGCTTTTTCTAGCCCTTTAATGCTCCTTATAAATCGAAGCTGAGTTTCGAGAGGAAGTGAGGTAGAAATTCCGTTCGGATATATCTCGCAGGTTTTGTAACCTTGTGGCTCTAAAAATATTTGGTGTTGCTGACGATCGGGAAACCTCATGACTTTATCTTCAATAGAAGGGCAGTAACGAGGTCCTTTTCCAGCAATGCTTCCGTTATAAACCGGTGATTTTTTGATATCGTCTAAGATGACTTGATGAGTATCAGTGTTTGTTTGGGTGATATAACAAGGAAGTAGTTCTTGTTTGATCTTATGATTCATAAAGCTAAAAGGAATGATATTTTCATCAGAGTGTTGAACTTCGAGGGAGCCCCATTCAATGGTTTTCCCGTCTAGTCTTGGTGTAGTTCCAGTTTTAAGCCTGCCAACTTCAAGTCCGAGCTCGTTTAAAGAATCCGGTAAAGATTTAGCAGCAGGATCTCCAAACCTTCCAGCGGAAATTCTTTGTTCGCCAATGTGAATCAAGCCATTTAAGAAGGTGCCCGAAGTCAAGATGACGTTTTTTGCTCGAATGTCGCCAAAGATTCCAGTTCTAACCCCGACAACATGGCCGTTTTCGATAATAAGGTCTTTGACTTTGTCTTGTCTTAAGTGAATACCCGGAACTTTTTCGATCTCGTCTTTCATGAGCATGCTGTATAATGACATATCAACCTGTGCTCGTGATGACCAGATAGCAGGGCCTTTTGTTCTGTTTAAAACTCTGAACTGAATTCCAGCAGCATCGGCCATTTTGCCCATGAGTCCATCAAGTGCATCAATCTCTTTTACAAGGTGGCCTTTTGCTGTGCCACCAATGGCGGGGTTGCAACTCATTGCAGCAATCTTATCCACGGACATGGTCAAAAAAAGAACTTTTTGTCCAAGCTTTGCTGCTGCGTATGCAGCTTCGCACCCAGCGTGTCCGGCACCTACTACAATTATATCAAATTCATTCATGTTCATCTCTTCATCAGTCACGGTTATATATCAGATTTTTTAAGATTAGAAAGTAGTCAAATTGGATGGTTGTGCTGTTTTGCTGAATCTGCCATATTGGTCAAACTTCTGAGTAAGAACAAAACCTAAAAAGGGGAGTCATTTGAGTAACATCGAACTTATTCCAACCATGGGACACGAACAAGTTGTTTTCTGCAATGATGCATCAACAGGTCTTAGAGCGATCATCGCTATTCATAATACGGTTCTCGGTCCAGCACTAGGCGGCACAAGAATGTGGCCATACGCTTCTGATGAAGAAGCTCTAAAAGACGTGCTTAGATTGTCTAGAGGTATGACTTACAAGGCTGCTGTTGCGGGCTTAACTCTTGGTGGGGGCAAAGCGGTAATCATCGGTGATCCAAAAATTAAGACACCTGAGTTATTTCAAGCTTTTGGTCGTTTTGTAGAAACCCTTGGTGGACGCTATATCACTGCCGAAGACGTGAATATTAAACCTGAAGACATGGAAAACGTCCGCAAAGAAACAGAAGCTGTGACAGGTTTGCTCGGAAAGTCAGGAGACCCTTCTCCTGTAACGGCAATGGGAACATTTGTTGGTATTAAAGCTGCTGTAAAACATCAGCTAGGTAAAGATAGTCTCGAAGGTATCAGAGTTGCGGTTCAGGGTTTGGGTGCTGTTGGTTCAAATCTCTGTGAAGACCTGCATCAAGCAGGTGCAAAGCTAGTGGTTGCAGATATTAAGCCAGAAAAAGTAAACCAAATGGTAGAACGCTTTAACGCAAAAGTTGCTGATGTAACTGACATTCACGCATCTGATGTTGATGTTTTTGCTCCATGTGCACTTGGGGCCATCATTAATGACAAAACTATCCCTGAACTAAAAGCAACAATTGTTGCAGGTGCTGCTAATAATCAGCTTCAAAACGAAGATGTTCATGGCAAAGTTCTCAAAGACAAGAATATTCTTTATGCCCCGGATTATGTGATTAATGCGGGTGGTCTCATTAATGTTTATAATGAGCTCACAGGTTATGATGCGGTAAAAGCAAAAGCAAAAGCAGCAGAAATCTATAACACCCTCACTGAGGTATTCCAAACATCAGCAGAGAAAAATATTCCAACACATGAAGCGTCAGATACAATTGCCGAAAAGAGAATTGCTGCTGCAGATCAATCTTTAAGGCTTAAACAAAGCTATTATAAAGCTGATTGGGTTAAAAGAAATTAGCCATAAGTTAAGGTACCAACAGGTACTACAAAATATAAAAGAAATATGTATAAAGAAACAACGATCAGAGCCAGTAGTGGTGGTTGTTTCAAAAAAACACTCTGTTTCTAAGATAATAGATTTATATCAACTTGGTCACCGTGATTTTGGTGAAAACTATGCCTCTGAACTATCCGAGAAAGCAGAGTTTTTAAAAGTAGAGTGCCCAGACATTCGTTGGCATTTTATTGGTCAAATCCAATCAAATAAACTAAAATTAATACTTCAGCACAGTTCGATATTTCACTCTATCAATAATGCCAAACACCTAAAAAAAATTTCTGATTTAGCTCATCAAAAAGTTCAATATTTTATCAATGTGAATTTAAACAATGAGCCACAAAAAAATGGATTAACCATAGAAAATGCTAAACAATTTTTTGATTCGCAACATGAACTTACTCATGTGGAGTGTTTAGGGTTGATGTCTATTCCAGCTGCAAGTCTAACAGCTGAGCAACAGAGTTTTGGTTATCAACGGCTTGTCAGTGAAGCAAAAAGTATAGGGGCTGGGAAAGTTTCACTTGGTATGTCACAAGACTTCGAAGTAGCACTGAATAAGGGTTCCAGCTATTTACGCCTTGGGACTGTGATCATGGGGGCACGCTCTTAGCTAAGGTGATAGGGTTATCTTTTTGATCCAAAGGGTTGCAATCAAGCAACGATCTTTTTAGAATATAGTATAAGTTTTTTTTCGGAGTTGAAGTGTTTCCTTTTTTTGGATTTATCATTAATATTATTTGTCAGGGGTTAATATTATTAGTGATCGTGTCTGCACTTTCATCTTGGATGGACTTATCAAAGGCTCACCCATTTGTAGGCTGGTTAAACCGTTGTACAGAACCTTTATACAAGTTCGTGCGGCCTGTTACCAAAAACATTCCCGGCCCACTTGATTGGGCACCTTTGATTATTTGTTTTTTTCTTATGACGCTTCAGCGTTTTTTAATTCCTTTGCTGTAGCAGTAAGATGTGAATCAATAAATCTTTGAAAGAGGGAGGAGTTCATTGTATCGATTAAGTTTTAAATTTATCGTTATTAAATTGATTTTAATTTCACTTGGTGCTGGTATCATGTTTTCAAGTAGTCAATTTTTCAAAAACGATCAGTCAACAGATCTTCTTTCAGAGTACCCATTTTTTTCAAGGTTACCTAAAAAAGCAGTAGATGTTCTTACTCTTGGTAATGGCCGTGTTTATAATATTTATCTTTATTTATATACGCT
The DNA here is from genome assembly GCA_023301465.1 of Oligoflexales bacterium. Taxonomy (GTDB): domain Bacteria; phylum Bdellovibrionota_B; class Oligoflexia; order Oligoflexales; family JALZUQ01; genus JALZUQ01. The sequence continues at coordinate 17,126 of JALZUQ010000008.1, read as the reverse complement.
GCAAATTTTTGCAAGTGAGAAGGTCAAAAATGTAGATCCTGTTCGCTTTGCAAATTGGAGTAAAGAAGTACTAAAACAACTTCCTGAAATTGAGGGAACTTATGCACTTGCTTGTTACACTTTAGTGATTGATTTAGAGCGAGGAGATTTATGTGAAGACATCACGAAGTTAGGAATGAAAGCTATGCCAGATAGTTGGATGATTCCTGTGATCCAGGGCTGGGTTCACCTGTTTAAAAGGTTAGAATTAAAAGAAGCGGCTTATTATTATGGAATCGCATCAGAAATTAGAGGTTCTCCTGCGTATTTAAAGAGTTTAGTCAAAAAAATTAAATCAGGAAAAATCCTGGAAAACTCTGAAGTAAAAAAACTTCATGATGAGATGATTAAAATTGAAAAAAAACTTAAATCTAGCAATAAGGAGAGTCTATGAGTTCAAATAACGCATTAGAGATCACGAAGCTTCAAAAAACTTTTTCATCAGATATCCTTAAAAAGAGTACATCTGTTGTAAAAAATCTTGATCTGTCTTTTTTATCTGGGAAATGCACAGGTCTTTTAGGGCATAATGGTGCTGGAAAAACTACAACGATTAAAATGATTTTTGGCTTAATAAGACCTGATAGTGGAGAGATTAAAATCAATGATAAACTCATTGATCAAAAGGCTAGAGGTATACTTGGGTATATGCCTGAAATTAGTAAGCTTCCAAAGAACTTAAAGGTGGCAGAAACTATTTTTTTTCAAAATAAACTTTTTCAAAGTTCAAGTGGTCAAACAAAAGAACAAAGTAAAAAGCGTATCAATAGCTTGTTAAAAGAAGCAGGTTTATGGACGCATCGAAACAAAAAAATATCTCAACTTTCAAAAGGTTTAGCTAGAAGAGTTAGTTGGTGTTGTGCGGTGTCTCATGATCCAGAGATTATTATATTAGATGAACCATTTGCGGGCCTTGATCCAATAGGTAGGCGGGATATGTCTTCATGGATTGAAGCGTTAAAATCAAATAATAAAACAGTGATTTTATGTACTCATGAAATTGAGGCTATTTTAAATAATTGCGATTCTTTAAATATTCTTAGATTTGGTGAGCTGGCATTTTCTGGCAGTGTTTTAGATGCCGCTGGAAAGAAGAGAAGTGTCGATGAAATCCTAAACTATTTTGAAGGGAAAGGTCATGAATAAAATTCGTTCTATTTGGGTGTCTACATTTTTACAACTTCTTAGAGATAAGGTTTTTGTTCCATTTTCTATTGCTCTTTTTTGTTTTTTGGGAATGTCTGTTCTTATTAGTGATTGGGCTCATGGCGACTTCACAAAAGTGATGATGGAAGTTGCTAGTTTTGGTTTTCACTTAATGGGTGGATTTCTTTCGATCTTTTGGGCAGTCAAACTGATGGGGGACTCAAAAGCAGAAGGGGTCATGGAGTTACAGCTTAGCACTCCTATTAGCCGCTCTCAGTGGGTTATCGGAAAGTTTTTAGGGCTTTCTTCTGTGCTTTTATTTGCTGGGGCGTTGATGATTGCTGGTTGGCAAGTTTGTCTATTGATGGATGGCCAGAGTATTATGAGCCTTAGGCAATTAGTCATCTTTTTAAATATAATTTTTTTATGGGTCATTCTTGGTGGTATTGGACTTTTCTTCTGTAGTTTTGCAGGTTCCAATATTGCTTTATTTAGTAGTGTGTGTTTGTGGTTTTTAGGGTTGTTAGCTCCAGTCGCTGTTTCAGCTCTATCTGAGACGACACCTCAGTGGATTCGCTCAACTGTTGAAGGTGTTGCTGGGGTCTGGAACTTACAACGGTTTATTAAGACTTCAATTGTGTATGACTTCACGTTGCCAATACCATGGGATAATGTCTTGTATACTGGCTTATACGGTTGTGGGATCCTATTGATCGTGTTACCGCTAACTGGGTGGGTATTTAATAATAAAGATATTGCAGGATAGTTTTGACAGAGTCACTTACAGCTCAGATAGCTCAAGAAAAACAAAAAGCTCGCTTATTGAAAAAATCCAACTGGTGGAACCGAAAAATTTCTGCTGGTGAGTGCTATTATTGTAAGTCTCAGGTAGGTGCAAAACAGCTGACAATGGACCATGTGATGCCTTTAATCATGGGTGGAAAGAGCAAAAAAGCAAATTTGGTGGCTTGTTGCCTAGATTGTAATCAAAAGAAAAGAGATCTTTCTCCAATAGATTGGTGCCTTTACATGGAAGGCAGTTCAAAATCGTAACAAAATTGGCCCACGGGCCACTTATCGCTGGAAAACCCTAAATTCTTTCTGTTAGACTCTCATCAATACCAAGTAATATAAAGGGTTGATGTTATGTCAGAAGTCTTAGTTGTCGCGAGTAAAATAAAAAAACTCATCAAAGAAAAAAGTGGAATGTCTACTTCTGCTACGGTTATGGCCAAATTGACGGAAATCATCGAGCGTGAATGCGGTAAAGCAATCACGACTGCTCAAGATGCCAAACGTAAAACGGTAATGGATAGAGATTTCGATTAAGCGTCTTTGTGACGATCAAATCATTGGTGAAACGACTTGTATTCCTTAGGTTTAGAAGTCGTTTCTACAATTTAAAGATTATTTATTGGTTCTTTTGAAAAGCTTCAGGACCGCAAAAGCTCTGTTATTAGTTAATTTCTGAGAGAGTAGCTTTGGGACATCGTTAACTGGTGGTTCTCATGATAATAGTTAAGCCATTCTTTTGCGTGGATCCAAGTTTTTTTCTTTAAAAACCCTTTCCAAAAAGAATGCCCAAAATCAAACCACTTCACACCATAAGTAATCAAAAATAGTAAACGTTCCAATTTATAGGTTTCACATTTATAGTACTCGTCTAGTTTTTTGCAGTAGACTTGAAGGCTTTTAATATAAAAACTCCCTTCATCTTTTGGAGTTTGTGGCAGTTCAAATCCATCTATTTCCATAGGCGGTTTTTTTTCAATATGTTCGTGAATGTATTGCCAAACTAGCCATGGTTTTACAAGTGCAGCTCTTGCAATCATAATGCCTGCAAACTTTTTGACTTGTAGTAGTTGGTGCATATCTTCACTGGATTGAATACCACCATTAACCACCATAGGAATATCTATCTTTTTGGTAACAGACTCAAGGATATCCCACCTTGGTGCACCTTTATGGTGTTGAGTTTGAAATCTCCCGTGTAGGGTTATCCAATTTGCACCAGCATCGGTGATTTCTTTGATAAAGTTGACCATGTATGGAATTGTTTCAGACTCGTTTTCAATTAATCTAAGTTTGACACTCAATGGCCCGTCGTAACAATCTCTTGCCCAGGAGACAATTTGTTTTGCGTATTGCGGATCTCCCATCAAGCGAAAGCCCCAGTTATGCTTGAGGGTGTGCTTTACGGGGCAACCCATATTAATATCGAACCCCCAAGGTTGATAGGCAGCAAGTCTTTGAATACTTGGTTCAATAAAGCGTTCTTCGTTAATCAAAAGTTGAGGGATCCAGCTATATTCTTCTTTTTCTGAGTTAGAGACACTGAGTTTTTCTATGTGGTCTATGTTTTGGTTTGGGATTCTTCTTGATGAAAGCATCTCGCTAAACATCAAGACACGGTAGTTTTTGGGTATAAAGCATCTTAGCCACTCGCGGGTAGCAACATGGCTTAAGCCAACCATCGGGGCAATAAAAATTGGTAGAGTCTCTTTAGAAGTATGATCGTTTTGTGTGATCAGTCGGTCATTTAGTAGCTCATGAAAAGTACTCATTTTAGTTGGCTTTCACGAGGTAGCACAAAAGAACCAACGGATTGGTGGTGGATATTTGTCATCTTATGGAGCTCTGATAAATAGCCTTCCATTGTCTCAACGCTCTGAAGCTTGGAGTCTTGAAGCTTGGTGCAATGTTCAAAAATACTCCATACAAGCCAAGACTCATGAGAAGTCAAGATGATAGGGGTCTTGAAATTTTTTAGGTATTGGGATGTGTGTATTTTTGTTTTCGTATCAAGGTAGCTAAGGGGTTCATCAAGTAGCAAAAGATCAGAGGAGACGTTTAGAGAACAGCTAAGTAAAATCATTTGTATCTCTCCAGAGCTACACTCAACAATGGGTTTTTGAAAAGAAGAAAACCCAAAAAAACTATCTAGAAATTTTTTGGCTTCTTGCATTTGAGTTTTAGAATATCCATCAAAATATATTTCAATGAACTCGCCAACTCTTAAGCTTGTTTTGAGGTGGGAGGTAGCAGGCTGCCATGTAATTCTCGTCGTCTGATGTTTCACTTTGCCATTATCTGTTTTTTGAATACCTGCAATGATTTTAAGAAGGGTTGACTTACCGCTACCGTTTTTTCCCATTAACACCGTAGATCCATGAAAATGATGATTTAATCCATCAAAAACTTTCTTGTTCTTGTATGAGAAAGATATGTTAGATAGTTCAATCACCTTGTTTTATCCCAGTCATTTGAAAACGATCTTGTACTAAAAAATAAATGAAGACTGGAGCACCTACTACGGCAGTCATTGCACCAATCTGTATAGGGATTTCTTTTAAGATGGTTCTGGAGATAAGGTCTGCTGCAACCGTAAAACTCCCTCCTAGTAGTACGCTAGGTAGAAGCATGTTGTTGATGCGGTTTCCACGTAAAAACCTACTGATAATAGGAATAATCAAGCCAACAAAAGGTATAAACCCTGTTAAAAACATATTACTTCCGACCAACGCTGCAATCATAAACAGACAAAAATAAAGGACGATATGAACTTTTCTATTTTGAGAAGCTGCTAAGTTCATTCCAAGTTGGAGTTTGTCAATTGGTCTTGAAAATAGCAATAAAGGTATCAAGCAGATGAAAAACGATAAAAAACCAAAAATGATTTCGGTGCTCCCTTTACCGGCTACCTCTCCATATAGCCAGTACATGATGTCTGGAACGTTGATTTCCTTTGAAAGTAATATTGAAATCATAAGCATACTCATGGCTGAAAACAATGTGTTGAGGGCAATTCCAAATAATAAAAGTCGTCCCACCTCTAAGTTGTGCTTTTGTATTTTGATAAACCAAAATAGAAGTGATGTCGATATCAGTGCACCACTTGTTGCCCCAAAGCCAATGGAGACGCCCATGGAACCAGTTAAAAGAAAAGTGAGCACAGCTCCAAAGCTTGCACCAGAAGCAGTTCCCAAAACGGTAGGTGTTGCAAGAGGGTTTTGAAAAATAGTTTGGCTAAGCACTCCTGCTACGGCTAGAAAGCTTCCAGAGAAAAAAGCCACGCAAACCCTAGTCAGTCTTAAACGAAAGATACCTTCTTGGAAAACTGCAGGCCACTCTGATTGAAATATTGAAAAGCTTGTTGACCCAAACTCTAACGCAGTGACCAAAGTAAGTAGAGGCATAATAATGATAAAGAATGTATTTTTGTTCATATCACTTCATTCTTTTTTGCGTGGTTTTGATCTGCTGGCATATCAATTGAGTTAAACGAAATGCATAGTGATTAACACTAGAAAGTATTTTTCTTGGAACTCTGATTATTTTTGGTTTGTTTTTAAGAACGTAGTGCCAAGATCCTGAGTCTTTTATTTTTTGAAGATCATCTACCAAAAGGTAGTGAGGTTTCATGCTGATGATTTTTTCTTCTGTTATTTTTCCATATGGTCCCAAGACAATATCTGCTGGGGCATATTGAAACCCAACTTGAGATAGCAAATCATTCAAAAGGGATTTCTTACCAGAAAAGACTAAGTTTTCTGAATAACTTAGAATGGATTTCCTAGACGCTTCTTTGCATGGTTTGATGTTCATGTCTTTGACGAGCTTGTTTGCTCCACGTTGATAACCAACGGCATCAGAAATCATCAAGGTGTTTTTTTTAATGTCTTCAATGCTTTGAAAACTCTTTAATTCAACGGCTTTAAACTTTTGATTTTTGATGTAGTTTTTAATGCTTGGTCTATTGAATGAGGCGTATAAAACAATATCGGGCTTTGCTTTTGCTATTTCTTCTGGTTCTCCATAAAAAAGTGGAACGTTTTTTACGTGAATGTTTGAATAAGATTTTTTTTGGCTAAAGTGTGACAGTAGTATCATCTCGTACTGGTCTTTTGGAAGCTTAAGGTCTACAAGGATCTCATCCGTAACCAATGCGAGAGACGCGATTCTGGTTTTGTTTTTTTTATTCAAAGGCGGTTTATCAAGTGATGATTTGTCAAATGACAATTTATCAAATGCCAAGAGGAAAGGTAGCTGTAACAAGAATATCAGTATAAGAATCCAATGCATGGCTCTAAGACTTTTCTAGTTTTTGAAGTTCAGAGACCATGATCTCGTGACACACTTTTTTGAGTTCATCTTTGCTGCGAGACTCTTCAAAGGTGATGGGGTCTAATACTTTGAGCTTTACTCTTGCAACGCCGGGAATTCCGCCACCTTTAATAAATAAAGATTTTGTTCCCAAAATAATGACAGGTTGAAGCGTGACTTTTTCTTCAGTAGCTAGTTGAAATGCACCCATATGAAAGGTTTTGATGCGTCCATCCTTTGAGCGTGTGCCCTCTGGGTAGAAAAACATGGATATCCCTTGTTGCAAGCGGTTGCGACAAAGCTCGAGGACATTTGCACGGCTTTCACGGCTCTTTCGGTCTAAAGGAATATACCCAGCAACACGCATGGCTTTGCCGATCAATGGCAGTTTGAAGACCTCTGCTTTCGATAGCCAGCAAAACTGCATACTCAAAAAATAAGCTGACCAAATATCTGCAACAGATTGATGGTTGCATACTATAACTGTTGCTCCTTGGTCTTTTGCCAGTTTATGTCTATCTATAACCTTGATGCTCCACCAAGGTTTCATGCCAAAAAAAATAAAATAGGACCAAAAAATACCTGAATTGTGAACTAGGTTAGCAGCAGTCTTGTCGTTGATCATGGAGAGAGCCATCAAAACCCAAACCACACCAGCAAAAGATGTAGTGAGTAGGGTTGCAATAGGAAAAGCAATCCAAAACTGTATCCATCTAATGAGTTTGCCGATCATTTAGTTTTTGTCATCCATATGGTCTGCGATAATCTGGCTTATTTCTGAACGGTTCATGGCGTTCTTTGTCTCTTTGTCTTTTGTGAAAATAGTGGCCTTGTGGCTAGTAGGAGAAACATCTCCAATTTCATTAAAGACTAACTGGCTAAGATTATACTTATCCACGTAGGACTTTACAAGTTTCTGCTTGCTTGCCTCGTCCATGGCTTCAGAAAGTTTAAAGCCGACTTTCTTTTTGCCTTTTGGTTGGATCATCGGAATGAGTTTTTTTGTTGGTTCTAAAGAGATGCTCCAAGAGTCTTTACCTGATGAGGTTTTTTCGTTGGCAGGGTTTGAAATTTTGTAATCTAAAATTGCACCGCAACATACTGCACCATCATAATCATTCCAGTGAGCTTCTTCGATATATTTTGTGAAATCCTCAATCCAAAGTGCTCTTGTGATATTGCCGCATTTTGGTTCTGTGGTGACAGACCCCATAAGAACATCGACTTCATATCCCCGTCTGTAGAGTTCTTCTGTAATGCTTGAGCCAAGCCTTCCAGACGAGGTGTTCCCAAGAAAGCGAACAGCATCTAACTTAGATTGTGTGCCGCCCATATTGATGAAAATTTTCTTTTGATTTAAGTGATAGAAGTGAGAGGCTTCTATGGCAAGTCTGTCTGGGTCTGGGAATTTCTTTCGGCCTTCTTCTGAATTCTCTTCATAAACATAAACACCATTTGTGCTTAATGTTTTTAGGTTTTTTTGAAAAATTTTAGAGTCGTATAGGTTTTCGTGCATGGTGGGAATCACCATCGTCTTTTGTTTTGCTCCGAGGTAACTTGCAAAAAAAGTTGTTGCAGGGCTGTCGCATATTCCTGTGGCTGCTTTGGCAATAAAATTTCCACTAGCAGGTGCAACCAATAGTAAGTCTTTTGGTAGTGCATGTTCACTTAATCCAGAAAATGAGGTGATCACAGGGTTTTGTGATGCCCATTCTAAAGATGTTTTTGTGATAAACATTTGCCCACCGTCTGTTAACAGGCAGTGAACATTAGCTCCAAGTCTTCGAAGGCTTCTAATAAATTTAATGGATTGAACAGCTGCAATTGAGCCAGATATAACCACCTGAACTTCAACGTCTTGTAGAGATCTTGATATCTGCTCAACATCTTGATCTCGTGTCCGTTCAAGGGCTTCTTTAGAAGTTTGAGTCAGATTACTTGGTTTGTGCCTTTTCATTTGCATTTGGCTTATTTAAAGCTAGGTTTGGTTTTGTAGAACCATGAAGTTTGATTGAGTTTTTACGCGACTTACCAGCTCTTGCCTTGTTGATCGCTCTTCTAATCTTTAATTTTCTTGTTGCCGAAGCCATGCTAAATTCTCCATTCTCGCAGGCCAACAATCTATGAAAATTGATCATAAAAGACAAGCTCTTACCGATTTATTGCCCTAGATTTTACCTGCTAATTTAAAAGGTCAATTATATTTGGTAGTTACATTCCAAACGGGAAGCTTTTATAGTCAAAGTCATCATTTCTTCGAACCGTTTGTAATGCTAAGTCGTATCTTTTTAAGCTTTTTAGGGAGTGAAAGACTCTTTGGCGAATGTGTTCGTCCTCTCCAGCAGCTGCTTGTTCTCCATTAAGCATATCATCAGCTCTTTTTATAACCATGTGATCAGGTATAAAACAGATGCGGTTATTTTTGTATGAGCTCATTCTTAGTTCCGCTTGAGCATACGACCCACCTTCACCGCTTGAAACAGCAACGATCATAGCTGGTTTGTGTGCAAGCAAGGAACCTCCACAGATGGTGAAAAAGTTTTTAAGGCATGCCGTCGCCATACCTCCATATTCTGGTGAGATCACCACAAAAGATGTGCATCTTTCAATCCTTGTTGCCCATGGTTTCCAGTTTTTGCTTGCTTCAGAAGCAGGGTCCCAAAAGCCTTGGTGCCAAAATTCTAGTGGATTGTTTTTTAGTGAAAACATTTCAACTTCATTGGCTAGTTTTTCTGCCTTAATAGTTGATTCAAAGTATTTTGAAATTTTTTCGGAGTTTGAGTTTTTTCTTGGACTGCCGTTTATTACGCCAATGATCATTTTATGTTCCTTTTTGATTTGAATCATATGCAATCAAAATATTCAAAACATGGGTGAAATAACTTTGTGTTCCCATGTAGCTGGAGTACAATAGATGCACTCTGCGGGTTATACAATAGATTTTTGGTTGTTTATTTAAAGGGTTGTTGTAATATGCGTCTACATATGAGCATGGATTGGAGAGTTCGGTTGAGAGTACCTTTTTACCTTTTATGGTTAAGCGTTGTTGGATTTTGTTTTCCTCAAACAACTTTTGCTGGATCACGAATAAAAGCTCAATATCAGTTATGCAAAAAGTGTCATGGATTAAACGGTGAAGGCCGCTACGATATCAAGACTCCTGCCATTGCTGGTCTACCGGCATGGTACGTTGTTGCTCAACTCAAAAAATTTCGTAATGGAGCAAGAGGCAAACACCCTCAGGATATCAATGGTGTCCGTATGCGTCCTATGTCTAGAACTCTCAATGCAAAAGACATTGCTGGTGTAGCTGAATACGTCTCAAAACTTAAACCTACAAAACCGGTTTCTACCGTCAAAGGAAATATCGCCAAAGGTGAGTTAGCTTACGCAGTCTGCAAAGCATGTCACGGTGCAAACGCAGAAGGTAATCAAGTATTAAATGCTCCACCTCTAGGAATGATGAACGACTGGTATTTGATTTCACAGCTCAAAAATTTTCAACGAGGTATTCGTGGGTTTGATCCAGTGTTAGATCCAACAGGTGCTTCGATGGTTGGAATGGCTCAAACCCTCAAGACGGAACAAGCCATGAAAGATGTTGTTAATTATATTTTTTCTATTCGTTAATCATAAAAGAGTGTGAGGTTCGAAGTGTCCGATCAAAAACCAATTGATCCCGAAAAGTTTCCTGACGAGTTGTCACAGAAACTATTTTATATTGTCATGGTATGTACTGGACTGTTTTTTGGTGCAGCATACCTCATCTTCATATCGTAAAAAGGAGTACTTGTGGGAATCATCGAACAAGCTTCGAGTTACGCCGCTCAGATTGATAACCTAATCCTCATTGTTGGGGCTTTTGTTATGTTTTGGTTTGTGTTGGCTCAAGGAATTATCTTTTACTTTTTATTTCGCTACCGCAAAAAACGCCAACCAAAGGCAGAGTACATTACTGGTGAAAAGCATTCCGAAACAAAATTTATACACTGGGCTCACTGGGGTGTGATCGCATGTGACCTTGTGATTATCTTTTTTGCGATTAAAGCTTGGTATCACGTAAAGCAAGAGCTACCAACAGCAGATACAACCATTAAGATTGTTGGTCAGCAGTGGGCTTGGGAATTCACGCACCCTGGACCAGATAATATCTTAGATACTGAAGATGATATTGTGACAATTGATGAGCTGCATATCGAAGTAGGTAAGGTTCATCATTATAAGCTGAGCTCTAAAGATGTGTTGCACGATTTTTCAGTGCCAGTTTTCAGGCTCAAGCAAGATGCTGTTCCCGGGCGTGTTATTACTGGTTGGTTTAAACCAATCAAGACAGGTGAGTTTGATATTCAGTGTGCAGAAATGTGCGGGATTGGTCATGGAATTATGGCAGCTAAGCTTTATATTAACTCAAAAGAAGATCATGCAAAATGGTTAGAGAGTCCAAACCTTAAGTACACTTTATACCAAGAGCCTAAAGAAGAAGTAGAACAGTAGTTTAGTTTAACGAGATAATCTCTCAGCAAGAAAGTAAAGAAGAGGTCATATGTCAGCAGATTCCCATCACCACGAACAAAGCTTTTGGCAAAAGTACGTGTTTTCAGTCGACCATAAGGTCATCGCATTGCAGTACTTATTTACTGGTTTATTCATGGGGGCTATTGGTGGCTTTCTTGTTTATGCGTTTCGTATGCAGCTTGCGTTTCCCGGTAGTGAGATACCTTTTTATGGGTTAGTAAACTCTGCAAGTTATAACTCACTTGTTACAAATCATGGTACGATCATGATCTTCTGGTTTGCGATGCCTGTGTTGATTGCGGCATTCGGAAACTTTTTGATTCCATTGATGATCGGTTGTGATGATATGGTTTTTCCAAGATTAAACCGAACTTCATACCAAGTGTTTTTGTTGAGTGTGGTCGTCTTAATTGCCTCTTTCTTTGTGCCGCAAGGGGCATTCGGTGGTGCTTGGACTGCTTACCCTCCTTTATCAACAACCCCTACATATAGTTTGACTCCTTGGGGAGCAATTCTTTGGATTACTGCGGTTACCCTAGAGTTAATAGCTTTCCTTTTAGGTGGTATCAACTTCATTACAACTTTGATGAACTCAAGAGCCAAGGGCATGAAGATGATGGATATTCCAATCGTGCTTTGGTTTATTGTCATTGCTAGTGTTTTATTTATGGCTTCTGTTGGTCCACTGGTTGCTGGTGCCATTATGATGATTTTTGACCAAACGCTGCATGTTGGTTTCTTTGATCCAGCCCGTGGCGGTGACCCAATTTTATGGCAACATTTATTCTGGTTCTTTGGTCACCCTGAGGTCTACGTTGTTCTTCTTCCGGCAATGGGTATCGTTGCTGACGTCATGTGTGTCTTTGCTCGCAAAAAACTTTTCGCATATAAAACAGTTTTATACACTGCGATTGCAACGGGTGTTTTGAGCTTCTTTGTTTGGGCTCACCATCAGTTTGTTGCTGGTATTGATCCACGTATGGCTAACGTGTTTACGGTCACAACACTTCTTATCTCTATTCCTGTTGCGGAAGCACTATTTGTTTACATCGCAACTCTTTATGGTGGTTCAATTACTTTTTCAACGCCAATGCTTTTTGCTCTCGCATTTTTAGTGGAGTTTCTCATCGGTGGTGTAACAGGCATCTTTTTAGGTGCTAGTGGTGCAGATATTTTCTTGCATGACACTTACTTTGTAATTGCTCACTTCCACTATACTTTTGTGCCAATTGCAATCATTGCAACGTTTGCGGGGATCTATTATTGGTTTCCAAAAATGTTCGGACGTATGTACAACGAAAAACTAGGAAAGATTCACTTTTGGGGAACGGTTCTTCCTTTTAACACTATTTTTATTCCTCTCTTTTATTTGGGAATGGCGGGACAGCACCGAAGAATCTTTGATTTTTCAAACTTCCCAGGGCTAGCAAGCGATGGATATCAAACCCTAAGAATCATTGCTACGGTATCACTTGTTATTATGATCTTATTTCAAATTCCATTTGTGATTAACCTGTTTTACAGTATCTTCTATGGCCCAAAAGCAGAGCGGAACCCATGGAATGCAAACACTTTAGAGTGGGTGGCTCCTTCGCCTCCTCCTCATGGAAACTTTGAAGAATTGCCTGAATGTTACCGTGGTCCTTATGAATACAGTGTTGAAGGTCGCGAACTTGATTATTGGCCTCAAAACGAAAAACCAGTCTAGAAAAGGGAGAAGAAGTGGGACTAACACAACCGATAGCAACAACAAGAAGTGCGGCTGGTATGGATACGGGCAAGCTCGCATTGTGGTGGATCATAGGATCAGAGATTGTGATCTTTGGTGGTTTGCTAATGTGCTACATTATGCACAGGATTTTTCATGGTCATTGGGCAGCAGAAGCAGCACACACAAACGTTGTTTGCGGTGCTTTGAACACTTTTGTCCTTTTAACTTCTTCATTGTTTATCGTGCTTGCTCACCAAGCAGCTGAACAAAAAAATCGAATCAAAACATTTACCTATATTTGGCTGACTATTGGCGGTGGTTTAACTTTTTTAGCCATTAAAAGTTACGAGTGGACTATTGAAATCATGCATGGTTATACCATGGGTAAAAGCTTGTTCTGGTCTTTTTATTATACGGCGGCTGGTCTTCACGGTCTTCACGTTATTGGTGGTCTGGCAGTAATGGCCTGGATCAGCTTTGATGTTCTCAAAGGTAAGTATTTTAATCGGGTTGAGTTAATCGGGCTTTATTGGCACTTTGTCGATATTGTTTGGATTTTCTTATTTCCACTTCTTTATATTGCTAAGTAGGAGTTTTGATCATGAGTAGTGAAAGTCATTCACCAATATACTATGTAAAAATTTGGGCTCTATTACTTGTTTTATTAATTATAAGTATCATTGGTCCTGAATTTGGAATTCGTTGGGTAACAATGGTCACAGCATTTGGTATTGCTTTTGTGAAAGCTTACATTGTTGGGGCTTACTTTATGCACCTCAAGTCAGAAAAAAGAATCATTACTTATATGCTTCTAGGCATGGTCGCTCTTTTATTGGTTTTTGTTGCAGGTACCATGGTAGATATCATGAGCTCAAAAGGTAGTGGCTGGGAGCGTCTTAGGTTAGACAAGACTATTCCTGCTGACGATCATCATGACGATGAGCCCCATTAACCCTAATATTTAAATTAAAGTTGTTGAAGACTTCGTAAAGAAGTCTTTGATAATTTAGTCAAACGTAATCTCGAATCCTACAATGTTTTATTCCTCAACGGGAATACTCAAGACTCAATGAAAAAGATTTTGTTGTTCAAAAGCAAGCAATAAATATTGGTGACTTTATTGGAGTCCGTTTGATGGGCCTCCTTATGGAGCTGCATGTGGTCCATCGAAGTTTATGATAAATATATCGATGGTTGAACAAGAATGCTGTTGAAAAGGCATTTAGACTGCAACGCTCAATAAAATAGTTGAGTTAACTAAGGGGTTCGATGAAGTAGACTAGCTTGATCACATTTTTAATGATCCTATTATCCTTCGCAGGCTAAAGTGTGGTTTTCGTATCGTGGCATTAGATCATGACATCATGACATCATGAATAGCTCACAAATTAGGATTAGGTATTTTTAGAATCAGAAACTAAAAGATCTTTCAAGCTATATAGTAAAGTTAAGAAAAGACATCATTCAATCCTTAGATATAAAAAGTTCAAAAGTGATCATTGAATATAAAACTAGTAAATTCATTGCTTTAAGAGCTTTGTAAGAACCTGTTTCATGACTAAATTGAATTCCACAAGATTCAAAATCATGGTATGAATATATTGGAGGATCTTATGAACCAACAAGCTCAATCCGCTGTCAAACCATCAAAGATATCGAGCCCTGTAATAGGTATGGGGATTTTTGTTTTTACAGAAGTTATGTTTTTTTTAGCACTCATTAGTGCATTTTTAGTTATCAAAGCAGGCACGCCAGAGTGGTCCATTCCGGATGGCATCACACTTCCAATATACACAACACTCTTTAATACCTTTTTACTATTTTTGAGTGGGTACTTCTTGTGGAATGCAGGTAGTTACCATGTCAAAAAAAACTTAGAAGAAACCAAGTCTCAACTAACTAAAGCAGCCGTTTTTGGTTTAATATTTGTTGGGATTCAAGGTTACGAATGGATTCAACTTATCCAATACGGCATGACCATGCACTCTAGTATTTTTGGTGCGTGTTTTTACTTATTAATCGGATCTCATGGACTACATGCTTTAATGGGAGCGGTAGCACTACTATACTTTGCAAATGTATTTGAAAAAACTCAGCGTGGCACCATCCATGCATTAATGATTTTTTGGTTTTTAGTGGTTGGGATCTGGCCTGTATTGTTTGGCCTAGTCTATTTTTAGTAAAGAGGAAGCTATGTACATAAATATTATTCTTTCCTTTTTATGGATGAGTGCTTCTCATAGTGTATTTGCTTGTGCTGCTTGTGGCTTTGCCGACGATGGAACGCAAGGAGCATATTTGTTTACGGCAGGCATCTTGACATTAGTACCTCTGATGATGATCGGTGGATTGGTTTGGTGGGTGCGAAAAAAATTTAATTCAAATGAGGATGATTATGAATCGTAAGTGGATAAAAAACCTTCTGCCTTTGGCACTGATAGTAGTTGCTTATATTGGCATCCAAAAATACCAATCTAATAATAGTCTATCATTTAAGATGACTGAGTTTCCTAAAGAGATTTCAGAAATGAAGTTTACAGATATGGTGAGCCCGCAGACTGTTCAATTAGGCAAATCCACTAAACCAAGAATATTTAACTTTTTTGCGACTTGGTGCAGTAACTGCAAGAAAGAAACAGCGTGGATTAAAAAACTAGCAAATGATTTTAAAGGCAAAGTCGACGTTGTAGGCATTGCTTCTTTTGAAAACTCTCCGGAGTCTACAAAACAAGAAATATTCGAAAAAAATGGAGCTTATTATAATGCTCCTTATCCTTTGTTACTAGATCAAGGATCAAAAACATTAGCTTCAATGCTTGGTATCGAAGGTATCCCTCAAACGATTTTGGTAGATAAAAACGGTAAAATTCGGAGATGGTTTCGAGGTACCTTACATGAAGAAAGATATAAAAAACTGCATCAAGCGACCCTTACTTTAGTCAACTCACCTGCTCTAAAAAAGCATGAGCAAAGTAATGCCATCAAAAATGCAAAATTCATTGATCAACATTCAAAAGAATTTTCTTTTGCTGGATCGTTGACTGACAAAATATGGATTGCAAATTTCATTTTTACAAGCTGTCAGATGGAATGCCCAATGTTAATGAAAAAGATGCAAAAAATAACAAGGCACTTCAAACAAAATCCTTACTTACATTTTGTATCTGTCACAGTTGATCCTGTAACGGATACTTCTAAGAAGCTAAAAGAGTATCAAAGTGAACTTAAAATTGATCATATCAAAAATTGGAGCCTCGTAAGAACAGATCCAAAAAACACACGTAAGATCATGCAAGAAGGTTTCGGGATCGGAAGTCCTGATAACCCTGTCTTTCATACCCAGAAGTTTGTTCTTATGAATGGAATGCATTTACTTGGCTATTACGACGCTGATAACCAAAGACAAATGAGAAACTTAGTCACAAAAATTACGAGTTTGCTTTCAGTGCATAAGATTTCAAAAAAGTGAGCGAAGTCAGTTTACCTTTACTAGAAGCCATTTTTAATGGGATTTCCGTTGTCTTCATGGTTTCTGCTATTATAGCTATAAAAAACAAAAAGAAAAAAATTCACCGTGCATTGATGCTCGGAGCTGTGGCCTCTTCAGCTTGCTTTTTGATATGTTATTTAATTTATCATTATACCCATGAGTCTGTACCTTATGTAGGAGAGTGGGTTATAGCGTACCGTATCATTTTAATAAGTCATATTATTTTAGCGTTTACTGTACCTTACCTTGTTACTATTACGTTGCTTCGTGCATGGAGAGAAAAGTTCGAGCTCCATAAGAAAATCGCAAAGATTACTTTCCCTATATGGCTCTATGTCTCTGTGACAGGAATTATTATTTATTTCATGGTTCATACTTCATGATTTTTTTTCTTAAGGTGTCACGATGTATCGTTTTTGTTTTATCCTGATTTTTTTGGTTTCTTGTACAACTACCGTTCAAAACAAAAAGGTAATAGGAAAGTCTTTTCCAGAAGTTGAAGGTGAGACCTTAGAAGGAAAGAAAATAGAACTACCAAAAGATATTCTCGGCAAAAAAACATTGCTTTTAATAGGATACGATCAAGATACACAATTTGATATTGATAGGTGGTTAATCGGTTTAGATCAAAAGGGGTTTGTTTTAAATGTTTTTGAAGTTCCTACCATTAAGGGGTGGGTCCCAAGAATCATCAAATCTAAGATTAATGGGGGCATGCGATCAGGAATTCCAGAAGAACTCTGGAAAGTTGTTTTAACAGTCTATAAGGATGCCGATCAAATCATCAACTTCTTGGGTAATACAAACCCAAGAAACGCCCGTGCAGTCGTCTTAAGTGAAGAGGGCAAGGTTATTTATCAACATGAACGTGGATTCTCCGTAAGTGCTTTAAATCAGCTTGAACAGTTCTTTCCGTCTAAGTCTAATTGCAACTGAACAGAACACAGAATAACTGTTTGAATTTCACGATATATATGTCAAATTGAACATGTGCACCCTTAGCTCAGCTGGATAGAGCAACTGGCTTCGAACCAGTAGGTCGGGCGTTCGAATCGCTCAGGGTGCGCCACTTTTCTTCTTTAAAAACAGTTACTTATCACCTCTCGCAAATTTCAAAACCTT
>JALZUQ010000007.1 GCA_023301465.1 Oligoflexales bacterium | reverse complement strand
ATAATGGATATTTTCTCTTGGTGAGTGAAACTTCTTCTGTAAATGGTCATTGGATTCCTCCTGTTTAGGAGGTAGCCGTCAAATGGGGGTCACGAACAACCACATGAATCATTAGCATTACTGTGTTTTTTCTTAAACTAAACAAATTTGAAGACTACATAAAAAACAAAAATTAACTTAACTCTCCAAAAAATCACCCGAAAGGTTGAGAAGCTGGAGGTTACAAATGAATTTAAAGTTATCTGTTTTATCTTTTATACTACTGTTGAGTTCAGTGGCAAGCGGTAAAAATCAAATCATAAAAAATGACTCCGGAGCAAAAGCTGAAGTTCGGTTTAAGTTTGATTCTGCCGTATTAGTATCATCTAGTTATAACATACTTGCTGAAGTCATAAGTTTTATTAACGCAAATAAAAACAATATCGTCGACCCCATTGAAGTGAATGGTTATACGGACACCACTGGTGACGCTTCATATAATCTCAAACTATCTAAGAGAAGAGCTCTGTCTGTTGCAAATTATATGAGAGACAACGGATCTTTGATTGATAACTTCGATATTAAAGGCTTTGGGGAAAGCACAGCTAGACAAAGTAAAAAAGAAAATCGCCGGGTCGAAATTATTGTATCAATGAACAGCGATGTAGCTGACTCTACTGCTTTAAACAACGATGATTTTGTTGCAGAATCTAATAATCAAGAAACAGAAATCAACAATGCACCCTCTTCTTCGTTTGAACAAGAAGCAGCATACGATAAACATCTTTTTGGTTTAGGAATTGCCGCTTTAAACACAGAGCTTGCTTCCGAAACATCTACTGGAAATTCTGCATCTGATGAGGTTCTATCTGAGGTTCGTGTTGCAGCAGAACTAAAATATAAATACTACTTAAGTCCATCTTTTTACATCACAGCTCTTGCCGGACTGCGTTGGTATGAATACAAAAATGACAGCAACATTTTTATCAACGAAACACAAACCAATTGGTCATATAGGTTCGGTCTTGGACTAGGTTATGAAATCTACGAGTGGTGGGATATTAACTTAATGGCCATTTATGACAGTCAACTTTATTACTTCGTCTCTGGGCCTAGCACTAACCGAGAGATTACTTTCGATATGGAACAAGGTGTTCGAAGCGACCTTGCTACAACTTTCAGGTTATATAACGGTGACTCTTGGGACTTAAAACTAGGGTTCATGGGCGGATATTTATTTGGAGTTGAGCCTATTGAAAGTGGCTATAGCTACGGAGTTCGTCCTTCGATTGGTTTAATGCAAAGTAGGTTTTTAGAATTATACGCTCTTTATCAAGTCAATCAGTTTGAAGTTAGCTCCATTGACATCAAACATGAGATTCTTGAGATGGGTGTTTCGCTTAACTTTTAGCTTGAGGTTGTCATGAAGTTTTTTTATTTTTTAATAGTGCTATCTGCTTCACTGTTGTTAAACTCTTGTGGAAAAGATTTTAACTTACCTTGGTGACCCGACTAAGCTTGGCGATCAAGATACTGCAACGGCAGACCTTAATAGTCTTCCTGATTTAAATAATGAAACTTCTGAAGGAGCGAGTGTTGGTTTTACATCAGAAGTCATAAGTTTTTCAAACAGCACTCTAGTTATTGGCGGATCATGTAGTGCTGGAGAAAATATCTCAGTAGCTAATGCTAACATCACTCCTAACCCAACTGATTTCACTTGCCCTGCTTCAGGGGAATACCAACAAAATATCACTTTTAACTCGGGAGTTAACTCGAGCCAGACGCTTAACATAAGTGAAAGCGGAGAACCCGTTGATACACTGAGCCATAACGTTAATACTTCAGCTTCTGCAGTATCCGTGGATTCACCAGCTGCAAACGCTGTGGTTTCTAATCCCACTACCATCTCTGGAACGTGTGAAGCGGGAGCGACGGTTGAAATAACCAATGATATGATCATTCCTAACCCGACAACAACTGTTTGTACAAGTGACGGAACGTATACATCTTCTATTACTTGGTCAGCAAATGCTGACGGTGGCTCAGAAACTCTTTCACTTGTCCAAACAAATACTCAGGGACATCCAAGCCCAGCTATGACAGTGGATGTTAGTGTAGATCTTTCTGCTCCAACAGCTCCAGCTTCAGCAACGAATGCTCCGTGGGTTGCATCCGTAACTGCATCACCACAGTTTACTTGGGCACCTGCTGCTGACGCAGCAAGTTACGAAGTTTCCCTTGGCACAACATTGGGTGGAGAAGAAGTTTCTACCTGGACTAACATTGGTAACAGTTCTAATTACACATTTTCAGGACTTAGTCTAAGCGAATGTACCGATTACTACATGACGGTTCGTGCAGTAGATGCAGCCGGAAACACATCGGCTTCAACAGTAACGGACACTATCTTTAAAAGTGATATTACCGCCCCTTCAGCTCCTGTTATCACAAATATTGGGTTTGACCCAACCGCAGCTTCTTCTGCTACCATCACTTGGACCGCTGCTACAGATAATTGTGAATTTAGTGAGTATCAAACTTTCATTGGCACAACGAGTGGCGGACAAGAAACCGTTGCAGCAACAAACATTCCCAATAGCTCTTCAATGCTTAGTTATCAAGTTGAAGACGGCGTAGATACTTTTGCTATCACAATAGATTCGGCAACAGATTATTTCACTTCTCTTAGAGCAATTGACAAAGCTGGCAACATCTCAGCTGTCACAACAAGTTCAGCTTGGAAGATACACACCTCATGCTATGAATTAAACACAATAGCTGGTGCCACAGCAGATGGCCTATATACCATCGACTCCGATAGAACCGGAGTAAACCCTCCGCACTTAGCTTTGTGTGATATGACAACCTCTCCCGGCGGCTGGACAGTTGTATTTAATCACAATGATATAGCAACTAATTTATTCGCCAACAAAACAGAAGCAAGGGAATCCAATGTAGGAGACCCTACAAATGACAGATACTCTATTTTAACTAAAGTAGATGAGTTTAAAAGAGCAGGGAAAGTAGAGCTTCTCCTGCGATGGCCTTCAGGACCAGCATGTTCTTCTAACTATCAACATTGGCAACAAGATGTTGGGCCATTAAATGCTCCGCATGGTGCAGCAGCACCGGGCTATGTGGAGATTGACTCTGTACAAGCTTTTGGGGCTGGAATTGGTAGCGGTGGTTGGAGAGGATTATGCGTTAGTAGTAGGCCAGAAACACTTATTGATGGCAATTGTATTCATATCCACTGGTGGTATGCTGTTGGACAGGTTACCGCATTTGGTTCTCATGGAGCTCCGGGTTGTGGTGGTGCTGGTGATTCCCAAACTCAATTATTGGTCAGATAACATTATGTCATAGTCCAGTTTTACTCAAAATAGTTTTTAACCTGATTTTATAAGCTATTTTATCTACAAGTAATACAAGGGGATTTCCCTTGTGTTTTTTAATCGCTTAATAAAATGACTCAGACAATATTAAAAAGACATCAAAAATAATTAAGCTTTACACAATCAATTAAAGCATAGGCCTAAAGACTCCGATATCAACATAACTCAGTTCAATATTACCTAAGAGTTGAAACTGACCTTATTCACAAAAAATAAGTTGTTACAAAAATGCTTCGATCACTACATTCAATTTTTTTAACTATTCTAATGTTTACGGCAAGCTGCCAACCACCAATTACCCCAGTAAACGAAGAAGGTGGTAGCACTTTAACAATTGGGACAACCACCCAAACCAACACCTTTCCTAATACTACCCTACCTTCAAACGATGGAGACAGTGATGCAAACAGTGGTGACCTACTTCCCACTATAGACACAACAGCTACCGATGAAAGTGAAGAAGAACTAATTGACAGCACTCCAACAGAACTTGAAAAAGATATTGTGAATTTGAAAGTTCAGTTTGCTGACAGTGAAGGTGGAGTCATTCGACAAGTTATCACATCAACTGGAACAATTACGTCTATTGATTCCATTCTTGATAACCACAATCGAATCAACTGCGGTAAAGACGGCGGGAAATGCCATACAACTTATTTTGCTGGTACACCAATCATTTTAAAAGCCCCTTTAAATGCTCAAATAACAAAAGGAAGTTTTACTCGTCACTCTACAATGATTGGGTGGGAGTGTAATAATCAATTTATCGAATTACCGTACACTCAAAAAAATGTGACCATTTCAACTCTTTCTGGCCTGACAGCGGAAGACTTTGAAATAAAGCTCACCATTGAAGAGGACATGGACTGCACACCTACGTACCGCCTAAACTAGACAAGACAAGTTAACAGATAACGTAAGCCATCAAACTTTACTTAAACAAAAAAACAGCGAGCAAACACTCGCTGTTTTTTAGTATAAACGTCACTTAAAAATTAAAAGGCATAACCAAATCTTAAATAAGCTGAACCAAATAATTTATTGACATCATCATTATCATCACCAGCAATTTCGGCACCAAAATTTCTACCAACACCAAGGGCAGCAGCAATATTTAAACCACTATCCCACATCCAATGTTTACCTAAATATACAATAGGGCCGTAAACTGTATTTGATTCATTATCAATTTTTACAGACTGTATGTTAAAACCCGGCTCAATAAAATACCCCGTGTAAACTTTTGTAAAATAAATAGGAGCAGTAATTCCGTACTCTAAACCAACATAATCATCTTGTAAGTAATCTAAGTAGTTAAGGTCAACCTTCACCGCAATGTTTGCACCTAAAGAATAACTTGCAGAAATACCATAAGAACCAATGATGATTCCAACAGGGTTTGTTGAGATATTAAATTTCTTATAAGAATAACGATATTGGTTTTGTTCGCCAACCTTGACTAACTCACCGTTAAGAGTAGATACGTCCGAGTCTTCGTCGCTTGTGTGTCTATACTCATGAGTGTGATCGTGTGGCAAATCATGTGCGAATGCATTTGCAGACATCATTACGGCTAATACTAAAAACAGAACTCTTCTCATTTGGGTTTCCTTTCAAAAATTGTTGTTCACATTCACTCGTTGAATGGAACTTAGTATCTGCAATTTGATCGCCAAGAAAGGGGTTTTATAACTAACTGTATTTGATAAGAAATTTATTGTAACTCGAAGAATTACTTAAAAATGTCACCTTTCCAACACAGTGGAGGTAACGTAAAGACACGTTATTCTTATATTTGATGTGATAAGAAGTGTGGGGTCTTAGCCTTCGACTTTTTCTACGACTAACTGCACAAATTGGTCTTGTTTTGAGTAAAAATCTCTCATCTCATAAGTATCATCAAACCAATGTCGAAGAGAGTCTGTTTCAGACTTTTTCATTTTAGTAACAAGGTCTGTATAGGTTGAGGTGATTTCAACTATTCTAGAAAGCACACCTTCAGAAGCTGGGTTGCTCGCTGGGTACTTCTCTCTTAAGAATCGCATGATAAAATAGTTTAATACCGGGTCTTGTTTATCCATAATATTAAAAGCATCAGCTGCCGATAGACTTCCGGCTTCGATTCCACCAAGTAATCTTGTGGCTTCTCGTATTTCGGACTCAAATAATGACATGGTAGTTCCTCTTTTTTATTACCCTGAATCTTTCTAGCAAAAAGTCTTCAAAGCTAACATGATCGAATGCGGTAGATTCTGAAAGAATCTGGTGGAGAATAGGAGATTCGAACTCCTGACCCCTAGAATGCAAATCTAGTGCTCTACCAACTGAGCTAATCCCCCACATTCGAATCCACAATATGAAAAAAAAACAGTTTTTAATCAACAAAATAAATAACTTCACACAAATAAACCTTCCAAATGGTCAATATTTTCCCAGTGAATATTGTTTAAGTTTTGTACACAAGTGCCGAAAGGTTTTACAGGTAAACCCCGTTTGTAAGGATCACACTTTATGTCAACCAGCGAATATCACAGTTGTCTCAAAGACTTTTGGACTCAAAAGTTTCAAACATGCATTGAATCTGTATCAAATATTATCCTGCAAGAACCCACTCATACCGACTTATTTAAATTATATCGATTATGGACGGAGTGCTTGGCAATTACACAAAACACTTCTGGGCTTATCGCTCTTGAGAAGCATTTGATGCTGAGATCTCAAGAAGACAGCACATTCTATCCAGAGCTATACAGTTTACGCGGCATAATTCACCTAGAAACAAATTCAATTGAGGCTGCCACTCTTCATTACAAATGCTTGATTGAGCATGATGAAAAAAACAACTATGTGTCTGAGTTTTTAAGTCGTTACTCACAACGCACTTCTAATGAAACAAACTCTTCATGGGAAGACCTTGAAAACTTTGAAGATTACTTTCACTTTGAAAACTTATCGACAGAACTGAGTCTTCATAAAGACCCTAAAAAAACGGCCATTCTCCATAAAATTATCCAAAAAGTTTTCCCACAGTCTCCACTACCCGCACAATTTTTATTTCATCAAGCATGGGAGCAAAAAAATTATATTGAAACATTCGAACTATCGAAATCCCTTGTAGAAAAATATCCTTCGAACAGTGATTATCATCTTTTTGTAGGGCTATCTTGCATTAAAAACGGCTGGGTAGACCAAGCCATTGAGACATTAGAAAAATCTCTAGAAGTTTGTGCTTTTCAAGACCCAGATATTTTGAACACACTTTCTTATTGCTATGAAGAAGTGGGACGAAGTTACGAGAATGCAGAGATCATTGAACAAAGCGGGCATCTTGCAATGCAAGCTAAAGAAGAATACCAAAAACAAGGCCTACCTTCGACTTTAGTTAGTGCAAGATTTTATAGAAATACTCCGCCACAAGAAAACGTTAGCAATACCCCTTGGATGATTCAATTAGACAACTCAAACTTTTATGACCTACTAACCAAAAGCGAACGTGAACAACAATATATTAGTATCACCACAGACGCTCAAACAAATTCAGGTGATCTATGCTTGTTAACAGGTCAAGTGCAATACGGTGATAAAAAACAAATGCGAATTGGGGCACTCTGCAGAGTTGACACCCCTCCTGTTTGGCACCCAACAAAGGGCAGCAACGTAGCTCTTACGCTGCTTCACAAAATGGATCACAGTATACCATTAAATATTGAATTTCTTGATGCTGAAGACGCGAGTGACGAAAGAGAACTAGAGACACTTACCGCATATGAGCTTGATGAAAATGCAATCCAATCAATTGTTGAAGATATTTCTGAATTTAAAAGTGAACAAGAAGGTAAAATATGGAAAGAGTTACTTACATCAAAAATAGCATCTTAAAACATTCTATCTGTTTAGTCGGAGTCTGTTTGTTGTGGAGTGGCTTAGCTCTATCGCAAGAAAGCGAAGCTGTTTATATTGAAAAACATGGTTTTTCTTTTATTCCTCCAGAAGGTTGGGAGATTAAAGATAATCCACTCATAGCACTTGATGTTCGAGCACCAAAAGTTGAGGGTCAACGTTATCAGAGCAATATTAAAATCTATAAACAAAAGAAACCTTTGAGTATCAATGAGCGTTCTATTCAAGACATCAAAGAAAATCTCACTAGTTACTTCAAAGACAAAGCCGGTTTAAGTGATTACTCAATTAGAAGTCATGACACTTACAAAATCAACGAAGAAACAAATACAATAGTTATATACTCCGACTATACACTGAGTGGTATTGAGCTGATGCAAGCAAATGTATTTATTCCTCACAAGGCTGGACGTCTCGTTGTAAACTACACGGACTATAAAAAAAATGTCGAAGGTGCAAATTCAGCATATTTCAGTGAACAAATCTGGCCATCTCTTGCAAGTGTTCAATTAGATGAACAACCGGAACTGCCTTATAAAGGGCTTATGTTGGTTGGAGCAATAGCTCTCTTATTTCTTATCGCTATTGCATCCCTACTTCTTATGAAAAGAAGATCTTCTACAAAACTCTACGACAAAGAGCTAGATACGGAGCATGACGAAAAATCAAAAGCTCTTGAGTTTGACCACGACGAATTAGAAGATGGTGCAGTTGACCTTGTTGAAGATATTTCTGATGAAGCTCAGGCACTTGAAAGAGAAATGGAAGCTTTCTCATTGAACAGCCCATTTTCAATACAGGAGAGTGTAAGGCTTGGTAATGTTGACGGAAAGAAAGAGTCATTTGATATAGATGACGAAGATGAAGACTACAACTCGGTGGTTTAACTCGTTTTTTATTGACATTATTGAGCTGAAGACTTATCCATATGCTTCCGAGTGGGAGCATAGCTCAGCTGGTTAGAGCACTAGCTTTACACGCTAGGGGTCCACAGTTCGAATCTGTGTGCTCCCACCATCTCGACACATACAACAAAAAACGTCCTTCACCTTACCGGTTGAGGACGTTTTTTTTGTTCTCTTTAATCATTTAGGATTTAAATACTCAAACAGCTCACCCTCACCTGAGAAAACTACCGTAGTATTATCCATCACCTTTTTGTAGGTTTCCATACTCTTCAAAAAACTATAAAGCGTCCTAGCAGCAGCAGATTTCCCATAAGAAATCGCATAAATTTCTGTTGCCTTTGCGTCTGCCTGACCCTTTATCTCTTCAACTTTTCTATAGGCCTCTGAGCGAATGATACTAAGATCACGCTGCCTATTACCGTTAATCTTTGCAGCCTCACCCTCTCCCTCAGACCTGAATCTGGCAGCTATTTGTTGGCGTTCAGAAATCATACGTTCATAAATTTTTCGCACGACACTTTCATTGTAGTTAATTCTCTTAAACCTTACATCTAAAAGCTTGATCCCAAACTCCGCCAACTTCTTAGCAGCCTCACGCTGAATCTCTTCTTCAATTTTTTTTCTGCCTTTGCGAATTGGTTGTAAAACACCAATTTTTCCTGAAATTTCACTGATCTCTTTTAGAGTCTCGTCTTTAATGGGTTCTCGCTCTTTAGTCGTACGAATCACTTCAATTAGGTTATGTTTTGCAATAGCGTTTCTCGTCTCACTACCAAGAATATCATCAAGCCTAGACTGTGCACTTCTCTCGTCTCTTAATCGCCTATAATACTCTAAGGGTTGAGTAATCTTCCATCTCGCAAAAGTATCTACAGAAATATAAAGTTTATCTCTGGTTGGCATTTCTGTTCGTTGACCATCCCACTCCAAAATCTGTCGATTTATTCTGTTTACTTTGTGAAAAAAAGGCATTTTAAAGTGTAATCCAGCCTCTTTAATAGGTTCACCAATTGGTTTTCCAAATTGAGTAATAATAACTTGCTGTGTTTCCAAAATCGTGTAGCAACTATTTGAAACCACGACGAAAACAGCGATCAATATTAAGATACCGAAGGTTCTTACAATAGGTTTCATTTAACACCTCTACTTAAAGATTTATCAAGATTTAAAAAAGGGAGAATCCCTGACGTATTCTTTGAATCAAAAATTATTTTATTTTTGATTTTAGGGAGAACCTCGGCCATGGTTTCTAAATAGATTCGACGACGGGTAACCTCTGGTGATTTTATATATTCTTTTAAAACGGCATTAAAAGCTGCGACATCCCCTCTCGCCTCGTTGACTCGTTGCTCTGCGTAACCTGTAGCTGCACTAATGGTTTGTTCCGCCTCACCTTTTGCACGTGGGACTTCTTTATTGTACTCACCGTTTGCAATGTTGATAGCACTTTCTTTTTCTTGTTGTGCTTGATTTACCTCATTAAAAGAAGCTTGTACTTTTTTGGGAGGATTCACGTTTTTTAGTTGGACTTGATCAATCTTCACACCCATCTCATAGTCCGTGACCAAAACCTGAAGCTTTAATAAAGCATCCGATTCAATCTCTTGCCTACCAATAGTAATAACCTCATCAACGGTTCTATCACCAACCACTTCTCGCATGACACTTTCAGAAACATCTCGAAGTGTGGCAAGAGGGTTTCTCACATTAAACAAATAGTGATTCGGTTTATCTATTCTATATTGAATAACCCATTCAACTAATGCGGCATTCAAGTCACCTGTGACCATGGCACTTTGAGCACCCCAATCACTTGATTCTGTATTTTGCCATCTGTTCGTAGCGTTGCGAGTTCCAAAACCAAACTCTAACTTTAGCTGTCTTTTAACAGGGACGATGATCTCTTTTTCTATAGAAAGTGGAAGTTTTAAGTGGAGCCCAGAAGGCACTATCCTATCAAACTTTCCTAACCTCAAGACAACTGCTTCGGCTTCTGTGGGCACTTCAAAAAAGGAACTCCATACACAGCTAAAAATTAACAACAAGACAAAACCTAACCCTATTAACTTTGGGGAAGGGCCCTGATTTTGAAAATTATTTAGCCAAACTTTAATTTGATCTTCACTTACCAATTTTTCACCATATCATTGTTTACAATCTATGCGAATCATACGTTATCTGCAAAGATTGGTAAACCTAGCAATTGGCTAAAAATATAGATAAATGCCTATAAAATTGTCGGAAATTTATCACAAGGCTTTAAAACGGTCACCGTTTTCTGGTTTTTATCGTAGTAGTCTTTAGGGCTCAGTTTAGAAGGAGCTTGATTCTTCAGTTCGTCAAAAATCAGATCTCTTAATACTTTGTTATGATAAAAAATCTCAACATGATCTTGTAAAATGCCAGCCTCTGAAACCCCACTTCCGCCCAACACAAGAAAGTCCGACGCTCCCACTGAATAACGTTTTAACTTCATATCCGAATTTTTTGATGGCTCATGTGGGTGGTATATTGCTCTTCCGTTTACCTCGACACTAATGTTGTCACACCCATCTATGGTCGCTTTAATTCCTGACCAACTATAACCCTCATACTTTGATGACGCCCCAACGGCAACCAACACTCTTAACTGCCTTGGAGTTACATTCATGACAGCACTATTGTTATCAAACGGGAAAGCATTATAAACACCTTCATAAAGTAATTCACCTTTAGAAATAATTTTTCTAACTCCCCCATTATTTTGCAACCCAATATCTGAGTTTAAAGCAGACTTAATAAGCGAAGCAGACAGATTGCCCGCAGCATTTTCATTCGCATAGCTTTTACCAAAATATGATACAATCTCTACACCAGTGGACTCTTTTTTTACTTCTTTTACTTTATCTAGGTAAGGCTTTATAAGAGTTGACACCTCTTTTGAAGCAAGAACTTCATCCGCCCCATATAATACAGCCTTTCTAATTTCTTTTGCTTTGTTCAAAGTAATTTCATCACA
Source organism: Oligoflexales bacterium (assembly GCA_023301465.1). Taxonomy (GTDB): domain Bacteria; phylum Bdellovibrionota_B; class Oligoflexia; order Oligoflexales; family JALZUQ01; genus JALZUQ01. Next base: position 99,128 of record JALZUQ010000007.1, on the reverse strand, counting down.
CTTTTTTTCCCAACGATGAGTAAGCACATGATGGCTGCAAATATCTATCGGTTGATAAGGTGTTACTGCATGGCTACTTAGTTTTGCCCATGCTAGTTGCCTTCCATGGGAAAGAGGCTGCATGATTAAAATTCCATTCACTCTTTTAAGTACTTTTGAATGTGTATGACCAGCAACAATGACATTTATTAGTCTCGAATCAAGTTTTTTGGCAACATCAAAAATAGTGCCATAGGAACAGCTTTGAATATCATCAAGCTTTGACAATGAATTAAACAAACAACTGGCACCATCATGCATTGTCAAGACGACATAGTCCGCTCCTTGATCACGAAGCAATTTTGCTTCGGTATTTATAAGCTCAGAAGCGTTTTCAAGAATTTGTAAATCTCTTAAATTCGCACTTATGGTCGTGTTTGCAGTATCTTTAGATGTAGCACCAATCACTCCTAACTTTATCTCTCCTTTTTCGAGCAGCACAGAAGGTTTTAACCATGACGGCCTAGAGTTCTTAGACGTTTTTTTACGAACGTTCACTGCTAGAAAAGGAAACTTTGCTTGCTCTGATCTTTCTTCTATCGCACCTGTTGGATTATCTTCTTTGGATCTAGGAACTGCATTTTCACCCGACGGACCATAATCAAACTCATGATTACCTACAGCAACAGCGTCCATTCCATACATATTATAAAACTCAATGACAGGCTTACCCTCAAAAACATTTGAGACTAATGTGCCTTGAAACATATCCCCTGCATCAATTTGAAATGTCGGTATTTTGAAATGCTCTTTTATATTACTTACGTACGCGTGCAGTAATGGTGCTCCACCTAAAGTTACTTTATTTGACTGAAAATATAAATTTTCGCCCTCTAGTGCTCCATGAAAGTCTGTGGATGCAATAATTAAAGCTTCCTTCTTAAGGGTAAGTGACTGCGTTTTTGACTTAGATGTATCTCTTACAGAGCAAGAGCCGAGCACAAAAAGTGTTAGACTCAAAAATATAATGAATAAATGATCTTTGAAAAAACTCATATGATTCCCCTAAATAAAATAACTAACTGATTTAAACAAGCTAAATACTTGAACACTTGCTAATACAAGCAAAAGACACTAAAGAATTCAAATGAGAGCAACTACGCACAACATCACCTTTATTTTAATCTCGATACTTGCTTGCAGCCCATGCATTGCTAACAACCAAAAAAACCCTGTTGATAAAAATGAAAACTCCTGCCAAATGAGTTTTTTTAAAATTGCACCTATGCTTGCTGCAAGTTTTGGTCTTGGCTTAATTATAACTTTTCGCCTTGAAGACGTCATAAAAAAGTATCACGAACCTATAAAGGAAAAATCTCATCTCGAGCGTGTTCTCCCTAAAGAAAACAGCCCGTTACCACACACAGACCCAAAATAAGACTCCATTATTTTGCAGCTTTATCATAAAAACATTTAATTACAGCTACTTAAGCTTCATTAAACCGTCGTTGATTGCGTTTATATTGCTCGCTTTTTTTGCAGTTTATTGATAAACCCATGCCTAAGAAGCTAGTCACTGATTCTATAGGGGTTCGGCAGCATATGATTCACGATCAAAAATTTAGAGCACGCGTCAGAGAGGCCATTTCAGAAATCAATGCTGGAAAAATGGTGATCATGGTAGATGATGAAGATCGTGAAAACGAAGGCGACTTAGTTTTTGCCGCTAGCGATGTTACTCCACAAAAAATCAACTTCATGGCAACCCATGCAAAAGGTTTAATTTGTCTTTCGCTAGATAACGAAGTTGCAACAAAATTAGATTTACACCCTGTTAGAAATAGCCAACACATCAAAAAATCAACAGCATTTACAAACAGCATCGAAGCAAGAGAAGGTGTCACTACTGGTATCTCAGCTGCAGATAGATCACGTACCATTTCCGTTGCTATTGATGATGCATCGACACCTACTGACCTTGTAACACCAGGCCATGTTTTCCCACTAGTTGCTCGAAGTGGTGGAGTCCTAGAAAGAACAGGTCACACTGAAGGTTCTGTTGATCTTGTTAAGCTTGCACACAAAAAACCAGCTGCTGTTATCTGTGAGATCATGAATGCAGATGGCACAATGGCGAGAAGAGATGACCTTGAAAAATTTTCAAAAGAATTTGATATAAAAATTGTTTCTGTAGCAGATATTGTTGCTTACCGACTTGAAATAGATCAGCTCATCACTGAAATTTCTAGAGAAAAAATTGACTTCGAAGGAAAAACTTACCACTTTACAGAGATATTCTCTGACATTGACCAACAAACACACTACGTTATTTCCAGCCATGAAACGTTTGAACCAGATGATACTGTAAATGTTCGCGTTCACAGACAAAACTCAAAAAAAGACCTACTCAATACTTTTTCTGGACACGGACCATTTCACATGGGACTTCAAATGGTACAAAAGTCTGAACATGGAATTTTTATATACTTAAATACTGGCAAAGAACTTTTAAACCCAAGCCCAATGTTTTTTAAAGCTTATGGATTAGGAGCACAAATCCTTAATCACTTTCAAGTAAAGCAAATGAATGTTTTTACTAGGTCTGAATTAAAACTTGGTAGCTTAGATGGTTTTGGATTAACGATTAACGACACCAAAAATTTGGAGAGCATATAATGTCGCCTTACATTGCTATTGTTCAAGCAAAATTCAACCCTCTCATCACCAATGAGCTAACTCGTGGAGCTATTGAAGAGTTGGGAGAAAATGGATTTACCAAAGACCAAGTGGAAGTCATTAAAGTGCCCGGAGCTTTTGAAATCCCAGCAACTGTTTCTGCTCTATTACGTCACAAACAATATAAAGCGATTATTTGTATTGGTGCTGTCATCAGAGGAGAGACAAGTCACTACGACATCGTAGCCGGCGAGTGTGCTTCTGGCATAGCCGACTTGTCACAAAAATCTCCAATACCAATTATCTTTGGGGTCTTAACAACTGAGAATGCCGAGCAAGCTATGGCTAGATGCGGCATCAAAGGGCCGAACCATGGAGCTTTAGCTGCAAAATCAGCAATTGATATGATTGAAGTTCTTCAAAAAATAAAATCACCCATCAACCAACAAGAGAGGGCACTCGGTGCATCAATCAACCGCGACTCGTGAAATTGTCTTACAGTTTCTCTATACATGTGAAATCACAAAAACAAACATCTTCTCTGCTGGTTTTTGGCAGCAGTTTTTGAAGCAGTTTTTAATACATAAAGTTTCAAAGAGAAAAGCTAGACTCTACATCAAAACTATTTTCGATCATCAATCAGAAATTGACGACTTAATTACACTTCACCTTGGTAAAAACTGGACGATCGACCGAATACACAAAGTAGACTTGAATATTTTACGTATGTTTGTTGCTGAGATTCTTATTTTCAAAAACCCGCCCAGGGTTGTACTAAATGAGACAGTTAATCTTGCAAAAAAATACAGCGACGATACTTCTCGTAAGTTTATCAATGGACTAGCTGACAGGCTATTGAACAATGAACTATCGGCGATTGTTGCTTAAATTTAGTGGAATATTGTAAAATTTATATTCTCATTTTTTAAGTCTTTTTTAATTTCGAGACCATAGTTCACAAGCAAGTTTGAATCTTGCAGCCCAACCATAAAGTAATAATTTGAAATATTTGTAGACTTACAAAGCTGACGAAACACTTCGATAATTACTTGCTTCTTTGCAGCGTCTTCGATGCAATCATTTTTCAAAAACACCCCAAGATGATTCACCTTCATTTCTTTTAATGTCTTAGCAAGACTAGTCATCCAAAGTGCCTTTTCAATAAAGGTAGGCGAATTAACCTCTGGCAATATGTATAAATTCTTTTTTTCGTATCCAGAAGTGTCTACCAACATGGTTTGTTGATTCTCCGCATAACCTTCCATGCTTAGCTGGTGCATGACACTTCTAAAATCATCCGTTTTTGAGATCTCATCAAAAGTTACTTTACCGGGCTCTGAAAAGAGCAACCAGAAATCACACGTTTTATAATCTGCAGATTCTAAGATATGAAGATTGATAGACCTACGCCATACTTGATTATCAATCTGATTTTGCTTACCTGAAATTTGTGCTGCAACACTCATAGCCTACCCCACCCTTGGTTTTTATTATTATAGAACGAAATGAGTTTTTTTTGAATTTTTAGGTATTTACAGTTATTGGTTTTTTATCAAATTGTTTTAATTTATCTTTTTTTTTCACGGGGATACCTACAATATCACGGTATATCCCAGTGGCTTTGAATACAAAATAGATCAACAATCCAATAATCCCCGCCGTCAGTAGCGATAACCAACGTAGTGATTCAAATTCTGTAAAAACAGCCGTCACACCTAACGCTAAAAAAATTGAAAAAACTTTTGCAGATCTCATGACAAAAATATCAATGAATGCTTTTGCTTGGTATCGAAAACCATCTTCTAGAGGAACATAAAGAGCCTCTCTAGCTGACTGATGTACTGAATAGTTCAATCCGTTATCGAAAACAGGAAGTAAGCTTGCCACCCACAATAATGGAAATGCCACAAACCCAAGAGTTGTTACTAAAACAGCAAATGGCAATACTAGTAAAGATTTTCTAATCCCACCAAGTTGCAAAATGGCACTTGTAAAAAACAACTGAACAATTAGCGACAACCATGAAACCGTCGCATATACGGTAGAAAAATGCTGCCCTAATGCGTCTCTGCCATCGATATAATGAGAGACCACTTCTGTAAATTGGTAATCCATTAATACAGATATCATTTCATATGAGCCAAGGATTGCGGCAATATAAAACACATAACGATTTGCAAAAACCTGCCTTAAAGTAAGCTTATCATCTTCGTTTTGTGCTTTTATTTCAGATTTTTTTTGTTCTGTTGAGTCTTTAAAATTGAATCGAGATGCAATATACGCAAAAACAATCATTAACACCGAAATACCTATACATATCCACATCCAACTTGTCATAGGGGTTTGCTTGATCCAAAGGCGAACCCAAGTGGTTCCAATCACGCCGCCAACAACACCACCTAAAACAATTGGGCCATAAAACATTTTTGACTTTGCAGATGACACACTATCATGAAGAAATGCAAAAAATGTTGTCACCATCAATGTGCTATAAAAATCTCCAAAAAGATAGAAAACCCAAACATTTAAAGTTTTATCTAAACCACCGCCTTGAAAGACATATGCAAAGTATGAAAAAATCAAAAAACATAAACCAACAAAAATATATGTTAATTTCTCTCGACGAAAATATTTAGATAACTTTGTAAAAAGAAAGAATGCAAAAACCGCAAATAATAAGTTAAGTATTTTTGCCAATTGTTCTGTTTGAGCTGCCGAAAATGTAGCCTGATAAACCCAATCAAAAATTTGAAATGTGCCTAGGTCAAGACCTGACTTATCATAAAAGCCAATAAATACTGTTTTCTTAAGGGGTTTTAAAATCCAGAAAGTTGTAATTATGGTGGAAAAAAAACCAAACATCGACATCACAAAAGGCAGCTCTCGCTTATCGACATTAAAAAAAACTTTAAATATATTCATGAATTAATCCCCCATAATGTTATAATAGATAGACTTTAAAATGTCTTGAAATATTTATTTGTGTGTGTATGTTTTGCTCTTCACATAAGGCGAATTTACTATGAAACTACAATTTGAAAAGTGGCATGGATGCCAAAATGATTTCTTAGTCATATTGACCGAAAAAGCTGAAGACATTCAAGCACTAAGAGATCAAGCTAGTAATATATGTAATAAAAACGGAACTGGTGTTGGAGCTGATGGAATTCTTGTCATTTCTCAAGCTAGTGGAACAACAAACCTATCTATCATTAACCAAGACGGTTCTTTAGCGGGAAATTGTGGAAACGGACTACGGTGTGCTGCAGGGTATTTATTAAAAAATCAAAACCAACATGAGGTAACGTTTCAAGTTCTCACAAAAAAGATGACCGCAAATAGTAAATTAATTTTAAGCCATCATTATGAATCCTCTATTTCAATGCCTGATTTTACATTGATGCCTCCTAAAGATATCCAAGAGTTTAAAGCGTTTGCTCAACAAAAATTTGATATCCAGCTTCAAGACCATCAGTTTATCATGCTTGGTAATCCTCACCTTATCCTAGAAAAGGACACTCTTAAAAATTGGGAGTTTTTTCGCTTTGCTAGTGAACTACAAAAGATATCGAGTGGCATTAATATTCACTTAATTACTGAAAAACCATCACCCAAAAACAACCACGAAACCACCGTTTTAGTTTATGAACGTGGCGTTGGAGTAACTCCTGCTTGTGGCTCCGGAGCTTGTGCAGTATCAAAATTTATGGATATCCATAAAAATGCAAAAATAAAAATGCCCGGCGGATTACTCACTGTCAATATAAATAAAGACACTCCAACTCTAAAAGGCCCAGCTCAGTATGTGTTTTCTGGCACAATTGAACTCTCCTAAGAAAGTAAATATTTTAAGCTAATATCATAACGATAATCGGTAGAAGAATGATTGTCGGGAAACTCTTCATAAACATGGGGTACGCCTACTTGATTAAGTCTATCAACTAACTGCCTAGCCCCTAACTGCAAATGGTATTGATCCATACTTCCACAATCAATAAATAATTTATTGTATTTAGACAGCCTTGATAACTTTTCTAAAGAATATTCAACAGGGTCATGTTTCAGCCACCTACTCCAAACTTGTTGATCACACTTACCTGTCTTAAGGTCTACAGGTAAATCAAATCCTAGTTTGCTTTTTGGGTTAGGACTATAAAACGCCGACAACCCTAATAACATCATCAGATGTAGCTTCGAACCATTTGGTTTTGGGTGGTCTTTAGTATCCGTTATAAACTTAGAAACATCGTAATCGCACTTTTGTAGCCCATGACACAAGTCTATGAGAGAGGGCTTGAGCGTAGTTTCGAAAGCCATATCACCAGCGTGAATTGCTCCTCCACCAAATACTCCGGGGAAATCCAGTAAAAGTCGAAGAGCTCCAAACCCTCCACTAGACCTACCAAATACAAACCGCTTATTAACCTCATTAGCAATATCTAGCTTTTTAGATAAATCGGGTAATACGTCGTGGACAATAATGGAGGCGTGGTCTCCAAAATAGCTCGAATCAACAAACTGACTGCCTCCAAAAGGGGTGTAAAGGTCGATAGCAGCGACTGCAACCGGTGGAATTTGTTGCGTTTCAATGAGATTATCTAGCCTATCTGCTAACGAAGTCCGAAAAGGCTTCCATGCAAATGCTTGTCTACCAGCTGTTAGCCAAGGGCACAAAAAGAGCAGTAAAGGCAGCTTGGAACTTGATTGCTTTTTAGGTAGGAAGATATGAGACTGAACTGTACTACCATAGGACAGCGGTAACCTCTGAGTATTAGTAGAAATCGTTTGTAGTTGATACGCCAAAGAAGAGAACCTCAAAAGATGAATGAAAAACTAGAAATCAGTACTATTGTAAAATTTCTTGCTAATATTGCAACAAACAAGAAGTTTGAGTTTTCCAGCCCAACTCAGGTCTTAGGACTAGTCAATAGTCTGCGTAAGTATCACAAACATGAAGTCATCGGCATAAATAATATCCCTAAAACTGGAAGGTGTCTCATTGCCGTCAACCACAGCCTTGCAACTTACGACATCGTCTTGTTAGCAGCTGCTATTTACACTGATAGAGGACGTATTGCTAACTCACTCGCTGACAAACTTTTTTACAAAATTCCTTATCTAGGTGAAATAATTGATAGCCTTGGAGCGAGAAAAGGAACAAGAGAAAACGCCATCAAACTTCTAGAAGAAGAAAATCTTGTTTTTGTAGCTCCCGGCGGCATGCGAGAAGCTCTACGCCCATCTGCTGAAAGGTACCAAACCCTTTGGGAGAAAAGAAAGGGGTTCATTGAGCTATCTATTAGGACTCAAACCCCCATTGTTCTTGGTGCTTGCCCAAAAGCAGATGATATCTATGAAGTATTTTCTAACCCAATTACCGCAATGATGTATCGTCGTTTTAAAATTCCTATTTTTATGGCTAAAGGCATTGGGCCAACCCCTATCCCAAAACCAGTGAGGTTAGCACACTATATAAGCAAGCCAATAGCACCCCCTCCATACGACCCTGAGATGTCTGATGAGGAACTAAAAGTACTCGTTTCAAAATTTCATCGCCGCATTATCACGAAAATGAATAACAACATGGCAAAAGCTGTAAGGCACCGGTTTAAATAATTGAACAAAAGAAACTATACAAAATATTACTACATTGGAGCAGGGTTACTTTTATTCTTTGTTTTATTTTTATTTGTATTTTCTGACACCTTAACCAAACATGCAGATCACTTCTTTTATGTTCAAAAACAAAAACTTTCTAATTTATATCAAAACAACAAGGTTTTTGAGTACTCTATCGCAGTTCATATCGACTACAAAAAACTCAGTAATCTTAAAGATAATGAATTCAATGAAACGATTTTAAATTTAATAGAAAAAATTGAGGAAACGAACCCAAAAGCAATCATTAATATCACTTATCCGCAGGTATACAACAACCCATCAAAACTCAACTACGCTTATAATGAGTTAAGAAAAAAGAGCCGAAAATACAGACCCTTAGTTTTTGACCTCTCGAGCGAATACAGTTTTGAAAGCGATTTAAACCACAAAGTTTCCTTAGCCTTAAGAGATCTAAGTATTGAAAATGACTACCTACTGAATTTTCACTACGACACAATAGTCGAGCCCACTTATGAAAATTTAATAGTAACCATTCATAAATTACTCGCTAAACCATTAAAAGAAACTAAAACCCATGAGTTCAAGTCACATAAAATTATATACTCTCACTCGAACACAACAACTCCCTACATCACAGCCAAAGACATCGCCCTCAAAAAAGAAGAGTTCAAAAACAAAATTGTAGTTATTGGAACTGCGAACAAACTAACCAAACTCCAGCGTAGACTCAGCTTGAGCCACTATAATACACCTATTGGCACGGAGGGACTTGCCCTTAGTTCACCTCAAGTCATACAACAAATCATTGAAAACATTGGATCTAAAACCATAAAAAAGATCCCTTCTTCGTTATTGTATCTCCCGTTTTTTCTTTTTTTATTCTTTACTATTTTCTTCACCAGAAAAACTTCTACCTCATTATTTGTAGCGATCTTTATTTCTGCAAATTTTATTTTGTATGGTGCAAATGTTCTTTTGTTCTCCCACACTTTTCTTCACCTTTCATTTGTATATATACTCATTCCATCTTTCTTTTATTTTGTAATCTCTTTATTTTTCAGAATCTCAAATGAAACAAAACAAAGGTTAAAACACCTAGCTCGAAACGAAGTTCAAAATGAAATAAATAAAATACAAAATGTTTTCCTAGAAGATCTTACACACTCTTTAAAAAACAAAAATCATTTCATACGAAATCGGTTTAAACAATCTGACAAATCAGACAACGAAGACCAAGAGAGAATGGTAGAATTAGCACTGCTAAGCTGCGATGATTTTGACGAGTACCTAAGCGGAATAGAACAGTTCGCTAAAGTCAACAACCTTGAGATAGACAAAAAAAACTGGCAAAAAATCAACCTTATAAAACTTATTAACTCGACCGTTAACTTATTTGACGTCAGTGTTAAAGCAAAGAAAATCAACTGCATAATTGATGTTAAATCATCCATTCAAATAAAAACAGATCCGATCCTATTAAAACTTATTATTCAAAACTTAGTATCAAACGCTGTCAAATATACAAAAAAAAGTTCTATTATCGTCATCTCCGCCAAAAAACATCGGCGAAAAGTCCACATAGAAGTTAGTGATCAAGGGCCCGGGATACCAGAACAAGAAAAAGAGAATATTTGGGAAAGGTTTTACCGTATTAAAAACGATGACGTTTATGAAGTAAAAGGAACCGGCCTTGGCTTATACCTGAGCCAATACTTTGCCCATAAATTAAAAATCAAACTACAACTAAAAGAGAGTGATAAAACCGGAAGTACTTTTCAGGTGATCATATGATATTAATCAACAAACTGAACCTAAAATACTTACTTAACGCTGTCATGCCATTATTAAGCTTGCTGGTTATTATCATTTTAGTCACTTACTTTATATACAACGAAAAAAACAAGTCTAACCTCGCGGTCGAAGGTGAAATAAACTTAGTGGGGCAATTCTTACAGTCCTCACCTAAAATAATCAACTATCACGACATTGATAGGTTTACAGTTCTAAATATGCACCCTGATAACAAAGAACAGTTAGACGCAAGCCTAGAAAGTTATTCAAACGTTGTTAAGGAAATACTCCAGCATCAACCAGAGCTTCTCGTCATTCGACTAATGACTTCAATTGGACAAAAAAAACCTGCTGACTTCATCAAACTAAAAAACACCATAGACACCTATAACACCGGCAATACAAAAATTGTGATCACCTACCCGCAAGGAGTAGATAAAAATACGCCGCAAATTTATAAAAAAACTGCCACCATGTTAGACGATGATATTTGCAGAGGTTTTTACTGCCCATATAACAAAACTTGGGGCGATTGGAGTATACAGTGGTTTATTAATTACTTTAGTCAACCTAACTTCCAATGGCAGTCTATTCTAACTTCAGACCTTAATAAGTCATCTCCAGTATTTTTTATAGCAGTCGCAGACCCAAACGAATTCTATCAGTTAGATGTAAAAGAATTTATGTCCAAGCCTAAATATGTAGCTAGAGAGGACATTCAAAATAAATTCATTTTTATTGGAAGCGAACTAACCCGACCTGGTTTTCACCCCTTGTTTTCTAAGGGTGCACGAGGATATCAGTCTATATTTAACATAAAAAACCCTGAGTCTTACGGTAATCTGAGTGCTCCGCATTTATTTTGGGCTCAAATTGCTCACATGTCTCTTGCAAATAATTTTATTAAAATAGCTCACAAGTCTATCAGTTGGATTTACATTATTCTTTGTTTACTCATTCTTCTTTTTAGCTTACGGAAAAGCACTATAACTGGCTTCTTAAATACTGGGGTGCTTTTTCTTTTAGTTTGGCTAATCATCACAACTATTTTATTTGTTTTTTACAGAACATATTTACTTTCTTTTTCTGTATACTATATTTTGTGCTTGTCCATTTTACTTGGTGTTTTTACAAAGTTTTCTGCTGTATTGGTCAATAACTGGCGTTTGGAAATACTCCACAATAAATCTCGAAAGACTAGCCATCTTAAACAAAATTTTATTTCACTTATAAGCCACAACCTAAATACACCCATAGCAAAGCTAATAAGCCTTACAGAGCTCATTCGTTCATTTAGCAAAGACAAAAAATCGTTAATCGACGTAGAAGTTAAACTTCATGAAATGGAGAAGACTATTAAATTAGTTTTAGCGAAACACCAACTTGAAGAAGGGTTAAAACATAAGACTACGTATATATTCAATGACGCTCTCACAAACACTAAAGCATACTTTGATCGCCTAAATGAATTGCTCAAATATAAAATCACCACACGTTCTTCTTCTGAATTTAACTTGCCACTTAAGTGTGATCTCAAGATTCTTCAGCTTTGTTTATTGGCATATATTGAGTCTCATTGTGGCTTGAAATCTGAGATCTCTATTGATCTTTCATCCACCGAAAAAAATATTCTTAGCATTGAAATCAATAGCACCTATCAGACTAACGCCCACCACTCTATACACACCGACAATATTGAGGCACAACTCTTAGACATCAGCCAAAAAAACCAGTTTCTAAGTGTGCGACAAGATGACACAATGCATTATCTATCAATGGACTGGACACGATAATTGACAAACCAAAAACAAATAAAACTCTGTATTATTAGAAAATCTAGTATCGGCGATGTCATTCTAAGCACTATTGTTCTCGAGTATCTTAAAAAACTAAACAGACCATCTACTATTGTCTGGATTGGATCAAAGCCTTCTTTAGACTTGATTTCAAATAACTATCCTGAGCTTCAATGCTTTGAATACAATGACAGGTATTCAGCTCTAAACGAAATTGACTCAACATATATATGGGTTGATCTTCAGTCTACATTTAAAACACTTCTCTTTTATATAGTGTTCTGCATCTCTCAAAAAACACTCATCAAACGATACTCTCTCCAAAAAAGAAGATTTTATCGTTATTGGATTATTTTTAAAAACAGAATCTTTGGCAGAAAAAGAAAACATCAAATGCGAAGAACAAAATCATCTATCACTAATGATTTACAGCAACTTATTAAAGGTATCGTAAAAAACAGTTACGGCATCAAAGACCCTATTAAAGCAAGAACAAACCTTACAAATATTCCAAAAAATATAGAACCGCATTCAGCCTTGCAAGAGCTTAATTATGGACCTTGGATCTGTATTGCACCGGGAGCAAAATACCAATCAAAAAAAGTTCCTGCTTCTGTTATTTCAAATTTTCTCAAAAAGAACTTGAGCCTTTTTTCTGAAAAGATGAAGCCTCAACTTTTATTTGTAGGCGGTAAAGATGAGCAAGAACTCATCGCTACTTTGTGTAATCAACTCGAAGGTCAGTTCAACTACCTCAACCTTTGCGGAAAGCTGAACCTTACCCAGACTGCTATTGCGATTTCAAAAGCACGACTTACGATTGCCGCAGATTCTGCATTAGCCCACCTATCCGAATCACTCAACGTCAAGACTTTCATGATTTACGGACCTACAGCACCTGAGTTTGGGTTCCATTTACATCACCCCGACAATCAATCATTATCTAACTCAATTGGTTGCAGCCCTTGCTCTCGCCACGGTAAAGCTTCTTGTCGATATGGCGATTTCGCTTGTTATCACCAAACAGACTTATCACCTATCCAAGAGACTCTTCAAAACATGGTAAAATAAATTATGTACTTTTACTCAATCATCACAGAAGTTATTTTTAGGTCCTTTTCTGTCCTTTCTCCACTCCTAAGTATTTTATCACCAAGGATAGGCTGTTTTTTTTCTGATCGAAAAGACAGCTTAATGAAAAACATCACACCTTCTGAGTATGTTTTTTTTTGCAGCTCGGCTGGTGAATATGATCAAATTATTCCAATACTAGAAAAATTAAAAAAACAAAAAAAAACCACCTTTATTATCTTTTTTTCTACTTCTGGAATTAATTACCTTCAAAAGACTGATGCCGATCAACCACATATTTTAATGCCCTACGACTCCATTTTTTATTGGAACAAACTATTTAAGGCTCTCAATCCAAAAAAAATCTTTATTGTTCGGTATGAGTTTTGGCCCGCTTTTTTAAAAACAGCATCACACAAACCTCTCTTTCTTCTTTTTTGGCACAAGCAGAACTTACAAGGAAAAAACCTTAAAAAAAGATATTATCAATGGTGCCTTAATCATTTTAAGTTGGTTTTTTGTGTTGATAAACCCAGCCAAGAATCTCTCGCACGAAACTTTCAAATAATTTCTTCTAAAGTTCTTGTGAGTGGTGACTCCAAATATGAACGTGCTCTCACAAGAAAAATTGAAAGCAATTCATCTCTAGCCATCAATCATGAATACACCGTAATAGGCGGCAGTGTTTGGCCAGAAGACCTAGATATCTTATTACCTGCTTTTAAGGATTTTACAGCAAGCGTCAAAGCTAAACTTATTTTAGTTCCACACGATATCTCTAAAGCAATGATTCAAAAAGTTGAACTCGCATGCTCACAACATCAACTGACTTACAGCACTCACGCTTCATTACCCAATCATTTAATGCATGATGTGACCATCATACAATCGATGGGACAGCTCGCAAAAATTTACCCCATTGCAAACTTTGCATTTATCGGTGGAGCAATGCATCACAGAGTACACAATGTGCTAGAGGCAGCCTCAGCAAATCTTGCGATTAGTTTTGGGCCTCACCACCACACAAGTCATGAAGCAAAACTCATGGTCAAAGAAAACCTTGTCGAGATTTCAGGAACCGTTAATCAGCTTCACGAAATATTAGTCAAAGCACACAAAAACCATGTAAACGGCATCCCTACTGGGACTCTGGACTTTATGCAAAAATACCTGGGCGCCTCGAACTTCATCATCGAAAAAGCCAACAACCTAAAAAACCTTTAAAAACAGCCTATTATAACTTTCAACAATCAACTGTAAGCTGTTGACAACTCCACCACGTTCGGTGATACTGCCAACTTCTGTAGTCTATAGGTGAAGTCATGTTTGCAGTCATAAAATCAGGTGGTCATCAATACCGAGTCGAAAAAGGTTCAGTAATTGATGTAGATTTATTACATAAAGAAGTCGGAAGTAAGTTAACAACCGACCAAGTGCTCATGGTTGGAGACGATAAGTCTGTAACAGTTGGTGAGCCTCTTGTAGCTGGTGCGAAAGTCGAATTCGAAATTAAGAATCACGACCGCAAAGACAAGGTTCTTGTCTTCAAGTACAAGCGAAGAAAAAATTACAAGGTAATGCGTGGTCACCGTCAAGGTTTCACCACCATTGAAGTTAAAAGCATTTCTAAATAAGTAAAGCACACAGAGGGATAAAACTATGGCACACAAAAAAGCTGGTGGTAGTTCCAAGAACGGTCGCGACTCCAATCCCCAGTACCGGGGCATTAAAGCATATGGAGGTCAAAAGGTGACCGCTGGTAGTATCATCGTAAGACAAGTAGGAAGCACATTCCACGCTGGAGCAAATGTAGGAACTGGTAAAGACTACACATTGTTTGCACTAAAAGACGGTATCGTTTCTTTTAGCCGTTTTGGCAAAAAACGCCAAAAAGTAAACATCGTTCAGCAAGAAGCTAGCTAAATTCATCCTAAGCTCCGTTTTTTCACCGAAAGACGCGAGCTCAAATATCTAAGATAACCCTCGTGAAATTTATTGATGACATTAAAATCTCTGCACTCGCCGGAAAAGGCGGGCCGGGGATTATTAGTTTTCGCAACTCAAAAGGCCTTACGAATCTTGGGCCTGATGGTGGTGACGGCGGTAATGGTGGAAGCATCTATCTTATTGGAACCGCTAAACACAACACCTTAGCTCACCTAGACAACAACCGTGAATACAAAGCAAAACCTGGGCAATCAGGCGGCGTCAATGGAAGAACTGGTGCACGTGGTGAAGACTGCATTCTTGAAGTTCCACTAGGAACAAGGATCATTAACAGAGAAGACGAACAGCTCCTCGGCGAGATCACAGAAGAAGGTCAAAAGCTTGTGATTGCAAAAGGCGGCAAACACGGCTGGGGAAACATCAGATACAAATCCTCTGTCACAAGAACCCCTTATAAATGCACACCCGGACTGCCCGGTGAAGAAATTAAGGTAAAACTTGAGTTAAACTTGTTAGCAGACATTGGACTAGCCGGTTTTCCCAACGCAGGAAAATCAAGTCTCTTAAGACAATTAAGCAAAGCAAAACCTCAGGTGGGAGACTACCCATTTACAACCATCAACCCTCAGCTGGGCGTTATTGACGAAAGAGCTATGGGTGGAACAAGCTGTGTCATTGCAGATGTACCCGGACTCATTGAGGGAGCAAGTGCGGGGGAAGGCCTCGGGCATAAGTTTCTAAAACACTTAAGAAGAACAAAGTGCATTGCATTTATTGTAGATGAGTACTCCCAGTTAATAGAGCATAAAGCAGTCAAACAAGTTGAGATACTAAGAGAAGAGCTTAAAAAATTCTCTGAAGACCTGTATCAAAAACCTTTTTTCATTATTTTAAATAAAGTTGACTTGGTAGAACAAGGAGATGCGGACGAACTACAAAAACAATTAAAAGATCAGTTTAATTGTGTTGTCCTTCAAAGCACCATCATTGACCCTACCCTTATCAGGAAAATTCAAAATGAATGCTTTCGAGCATTAAATGAAATCAAGCTTGGATATTAATAAAACATTGATTTATGGTGGGACATTTAATCCACCACACTTAGGACATCGAAAAATCATTCAACTTGCCGTGAATCAATTTGATTTTGACAGCATCATGATTGTCCCTAGTTTTCAAAAATTTTTTTCAAAATCAAAAATCAACCTTGATTTTAATACGAGGGTTAAACTCTCAAAATTGAATTTTCAAAACATACACTCAAATTTATTCGTGAGCGACATCGAACAAAAACTAGAACAGCCCGTTTATACATATCAACTTATTTCCAAACTCCTCAGCGATAAGGCTGCGTCAAACTTAAAGTCATTTATCTTTTTAATGGGGGACGATCAAATACCCTCACTTCCAAAATGGCATCAATTTGATGAACTGTGTCAACTCACGGACTTCCTCGTAGCCAGCAGGGACGACTCTCATCTCAACACACTACAATCAAAGACTACCAAGGCTTTGGATGAGCTCAACATACAGGCATCAATTAGCGAAAACACGATCAAACTCACTGAAATCAATTGCACTTTTCACTTTTTAAACAACAAGCCAATTGAGATTTCTAGTACCGAAATAAGAAACTCAGGATACAGTTTGCAAAACCTTCACCCAGACGTTATGAAAGCCCTTAAGGAGAACCATGTCGACTATTAATCAAGTAAAAGCAGCTGTATACGCCGCCCTAGAAAAAAAAGCGAAGAGGCTTGTTGTCTTAGATGTACAAGAGCACTCTGACCTATGTGATTATGTTTTTGTTTGTTCTGGTGAAAACAATCGCCAAACAAAAGCTATTTGTGACAGTATTCTTACCACCCTCAGAAGAGACTGTGATGAACGCGTCTTAAAATCTGAAGGTGAAAAAACAGGGAACTGGATCCTGCTTGACTATGGTGATTTTGTCGTTCACATCTTTTTTGATTACTTAAGAGATTATTATGCAATTGAAGGCCTTTGGCCAGAAGCTACGTTTCTTGACACAAAATCTCTAGCCGAAGACTATGCACCTAAACATCATTAAGATTGATAAGTTTGCATTCTCTACCATTGAAAGCTTATCCCATGAATATATGAAACGACTCAAAAAGCATTACCCAGCACGCCTTGAAATTCGCAAACAATTTAAAAAACCAGAGAATGCATTTAATATTATTTTAGATCCTAAAGGCAAAAACCTTACAACACCTGAACTGACCGACCTTATTGTTTCCCACACAAACTACCGAAGTAAACTGGACCTAAATTTTTTCATTGGAGGACCTTTCGGGTTATCTGATAAAGAAAAAGAATCTGTTGATATGCTCTGGAGCCTCTCAGCAGCAACTACCACAAGTGATATAAGTTGTGTATTTTGTATAGAACAAATCTACAGAGCAATTACCGTGATTCAAGGGATCAAGTACCAACATTAATGCGGCTTTTTTGTTTGGGGTGCGACTTAATCAAACCTGAGCTTGGTGTGTTCAAGCAAAAAATTTGTCATGATTGTTTAAACTACCTAGACAAAGAAGAACCTATCTACATTAACATCGTGAGCAACGACAATCTTTGGTTTGGAAAATTGTTAGCAGTTGGTCCTTACTCTGGGATTCATAGAAATCTATTATTTCATGCAAAAGTTCATCGAAACCCTTTTGCTGTGAAATTCATAAAAAAATGGTCACTCAAGAAACTTTATCCAAAGATACACAAACAAAAAATTCACAATGTAACCACAATTAAACAAAGCCTTTGGAGCATTGTGACACTTCGTCCAAATATCGCAAATACGATCCAGCACACACTCATCAACAACAAGACAACTACTCACATTACTGACCCAAGAAAAAGAAACATAAGAAAGAGATCATTTGAAAAAAAATCTGGTTATATAGTTCATAAAGACCAAGTTGGGTGGGAAGCCCTCAACCATGGAAAGCATATTATTTTTGACGATATACTCTCTACAGGCAAAACCATTGATGACACTATCTGTGAGCTTCGAGACTTCTCTTCAAAGCTTATCGTATTGTGGGCCTGTCACCCCCGTTTTCTCAGTAAACGTCATCACTTAGCTGATAACTCTCTCTTAAGATCTAAAACCTTGTAATCCTTGCAGGTTATGGCTTGCACCCCAAACACCAAACTGATAAAACCCGACTCATGAAGATTGGAGTTCTCATATCAGGCGGAGTTGATAGCAGTGTTGCACTGTATAAAACCGTTCAAAAATACCCTAATGCAGATATTACTGCATACTACCTCAAAATATGGCTTGAGGATGAGCTTTCATATCTGGGCAACTGCCCATGGGAAGAAGATCTAGAGTTTGCGAATAGTGTTTGCGAACAATTTCATGTGCCATTAAAAGTTGTTTCTCTTCAAAAAGATTACCACGAAAAAGTTGTCCATTACACAACCGAACAACTCAAAAAAGGCCGCACCCCCAGCCCTGATGTTTTATGCAATAGGTTTATAAAGTTTGGAGCATTCTTTGATAAAATCGAAGATTCATTAGACCTTATTGTTAGTGGTCACTATGCAACTATTAAAAAAGAAGGAAGCGTAAAACTTTTTCAAGGAATTGACTCCGTAAAAGATCAAAGTTACTTTCTCGCTCAAATGACCAAATCTCAACTTGAAATGTGTGAATTTCCACTTGGAGTTCATCCAAAACATGAGGTGAGAGCGATTGCTGAGGAACTGAAGCTTTCCAATATGAAAAGACCGGATAGTCAAGGCATATGCTTTCTTGGAAATATAAAATACAATGAGTTTGTAAAACACCACCTCGGCACAAAAACTGGGAACATTGTAAATTTAAAATCTAAAAAAATACTTGGTACACACAAAGGGTTTTGGTTCCATACTATCGGGCAACGAAAAGGCCTTGGCCTTGGGGGCGGCCCTTGGATGGTCCACTCTAAAGACACCATCAATAACATCATCTACGTAAACCATGTAAACTCTGGTTTTGCAGGTTACCATCAGTTTCAGTTATTAGAATTTAATCAAATTCACCATCAAGAGCTTGCAACCGGTGAGTATGAAATCAAACTCAGGCATGGACCTCAAAAACTGCCATGTACCGTTGTCAAGAACCCTGAAAATGATTACCTCGCCATTACACTTCAAGATCACCAATGGGGTGTTGCTCCCGGACAATTTGGAGTACTCTACAAAGAGAATCAATGTTTGGGAAGTGGAGTCATCGATAAACCATTATGAATAAGAAAATCAAAAACTCTATTATCATTATCTTGATTAGTTCTCTTATTGGTTCATTTTTTTATTTTGATCTCGGTAGTTATCTCACTTTTGAGTCCATAAAAGAAAATCAATTAAGGTTTAGCGAGTACTATTCTCACAATCAATTACTGACCATTACGATATTTTTCCTTATTTATATTTTATCTACAGCACTTAGTTTACCGGGTGCATCACTGCTGACTTTATTGGGCGGTGCTTTGTTTGGGCTCGTACTTGGGACCATCATCATCTCTTTTGCGAGCACAATTGGTGCCACCTTTGCCTTTCTTAGTTCTCGTTACTTATTACGTGATTATATTCAAGAAAAATTTTCTAAAAAACTAAAACCCATCAATGACGGCATCGACAAAGAAGGCGGATTTTATTTGTTCAGTCTAAGACTTGTTCCTGCCTTTCCATTTTTTTTAGTAAACCTAATTATGGGTGTAACAAGCATAAAACTTTTGACCTATTTTTTTGTAAGCCAACTAGGAATGTTGCCCGGAACTATCATTTATACGAATGCGGGCACCCAACTCAGTCAGTTACATGCATATGAAGAAATTTTTTCTCCCGCAATTATCTCTTCTTTTATTGTATTAGGGTTATTCCCAATCATTTCAAAAAAAACACTCGAATTTTTTAAAAAATGAACTTAAGTGATTATGCAAGTTCTTTAATATGCTCAAAAAGCTTAGAAAATAAACTTTTTTCTCCGGAAATCATAGAGTTTAATACGTACCAATCAACTAGTTATGCCTTGCCATCTAGGCCTACTGATATGGCCATTAGAAGCGGTCAATCAAGCTTTCCAAATAAAAATGCCATTCGACATGACTTAGAAGCTCGCGGCATTGCTTTTTTATTTTTTGCAAACCATGAACTTTTAGCCATAGAGCTTTACGCATGGGCTCTTCTCAGGTTTCCAAATATTTCTAAAGCAATGAAAAGATGTTGGACACAGATTATTAAAGATGAACAAAAACACCTTAGATTATATATAAATAGAGCTTTGGAACTTGGAGCCGAGCTTAATTCTATTCATTACAATGATTTTTTTTGGAAGTGTATTGTAAAGTGCCAAACCCCTGAAGAGTTCATCTCAGCCATGTCCCTTACTGTTGAACAAGCAAATTTAGACTTTTCCTATTATTTTAAAATATTTTTTAAAGAAATTGGAGATGACTCCTCAGCAGATATTATGCAGATTGTTTATGAAGATGAAATTCGTCACGTACAACACGGTGTTGAGCACCTGAAAAGAAACTCTCAAAACGAAGATCATTGGGAAACACACTTTAAAAACCTTCGGTGGCCCCTTAGTCCAAAAAATTGCCGTGGAAAACTATTTGACCGCAAAGTCCGCACTGAGCTTGGGTTTGAGCAAGATTACATCGACCGATTAGAAAGGTATCACGAGCCACATGGACACCATGTCAAATCTTGGTGCTTTAATCCTTATTTAAATGATCACGATTTTACAGAGTTTGAAAGAAAATTTGCATTTGACTATGGTGAAATTTGTGGCTTCTTAGCTGAATCTGGTGATATTGTTCTCTCTTCCAAAAAAACTGAACCCATCTGGGAAAAGCACTTTTATAAGAAAATGAACAAAAAAATTCATTTTCTTTCAGAAAAAAACCACTACAAATTGAAACAGCTTCCATACGTTAAAGAGGTTTTAAAAAGAAGCTCATTAACATTATGGAATGAAACAGCTAGTTGGCTACCTTCTCTTAAAAACATACCGTTTGGAACAACACCCTCAAAACATAAAAAAGAAATCAATTCTAAACAACACTCTAAGAAGTACCGTGATTTCTTTATGCAAAAAAAACATAAAGATATTTTTATTTTTCATGACTTTGAGGAGACACACTTAAAGTCCGACTCCGATACTAATCAACAATTTACTGGGGATTGGATATTTAAACCTGATCACGGGTCTAGCGGCACCCACAACTTGATTCTTAAACACGCCAATGAGTCCGACCCTGACTTAAAAAACTTCACATCTAAGCACAAAACTGTCGTTGCTCAAAGGTTTCAGGAACGAATACACGACTTTGGCTTACAATTTAAAATGATTGAAAACCAGTGGGAGCTACAAGGGATTACACACTACATTTGTGATCAATCCGGTAAAATTCAATGTTACCTTCTTGGATTAACGATGAAAGATTTTTGGGAAAAATTCTTAAAATCATCTTATACATACACGGTATGGGAGTTTTTCTTACAAAACATCAAAGATAGTATTCAATTATTTACAGAACAAAATAACATTTCTGTTCCAGCACTAGGGATAGATTTTTTCATCACAAAGGTGAATCAACAAAATCTTATTAGTTCTCCACTTGAAGTTAACTTTAGATATACCCTTGGTCACATTGCACTTGAAATCCAAAAACACTTCATTAAAAAAGATAAAGGTATTTGGATGTTTGAAAAAAAAGCAAACTTAAAACCCCCTTTTAACTTGAACTCTCAAAATACTTTATGGACAACTGACCCGGTGAGTTCTAAATACTTTGCAAGCTTTTGCCTTAAAAATAAGAGTTTTAAAATGTGTTTGAACAACGCCGCAAATATCACCAAAAACCAAGAAAAGTTGACACACATCAACACCCACTTACAAAAAACCTAATGGAAACAGTGCATTATATCTTAAAAGACTGATATGAAAAGCAAACGAGCTATTGTGGGATCTCCATTGTTTTCATGTTATGAAATAAACTTTGAAGAAACATCATAAAAATACTTCAGCAATCATGAACTTAAGGGATACATATGAAAAAAGTAACGTTAGTCGGATCACTGATCTTTGTAATCACTTTTATTATAGGTGTTGTTGTTGCCTTGCAACAAGGCGACAAAGAAGAAATTTACGTCAATACCAAACTAACTCTATCGGAAGACCTTACAAGACGAGCATCAAGTCACCGAGTTTTATATTTAGTTATTTATGATGAATCTAGTAAAATGCCAATGCCTTATGGTGCTGCAAGATTTGTATTACCTAGTTCTCCTTCTGGTAATTTCATTAATTTAACTCTCAATCATGAAAACTTAAAAGTCATGGGTGGGCCAAACAAACCAAAACCAAAAACCATGAGAATTAAAGCGAGACTAGATGTTGATGGTCAAGCAGGCAAAGACCAACCTGGAGATATTATCGGTGAAGCCACTAAAGTCACGTACGGCAGTACTGGCGTTGCCATTGAGTTGAATAAGATTTTTTAATCACCATTGAATTCTACGTTAATCCAAAAGTTATTCTTTCTTAATCAATCTATTAAAAAAACGCTGAAGATGAAAACTTCAGCGTTTTTTGAATAAGTGTTAGCAATTTCCTAAAATAGCTTTTGCAATAAATATGTAAACCTTAGAGCATATCCATGAGCTTTTTCTGTTTGGTTTGAAGCTCCGCCGTGACCACCATTTACATTTTCATAGTATAAGACGTCATGACCATAGTCTAACATCTTGGCAGCCATTTTTCTTGCATGGCCGGGATGAACCCTGTCATCTTTCGTGGAGGTCATAAAAAATATCTCTGGATACTGAGCGTTTTGCTTGATGTTTTGATAGGGAAAATACGTCTGTATATACTTTTCTATATCAACACTTGTAGGATCCCGTATTTTCCAACCCAGCTAACACATAAGCTCAACCCATTTAAAAACCCTCGCAATAATTAGCTCTTAGCGGGTTTAGCAACTCTCAAATCGCCTATTTTTTTTACAGGCGTCAATCATTTACAGTCATAACCTCAAATAAAAACAATATAATCAGACATTTACATATGCACTGAAATTGCAACTAACTAAACAGCCTTACGAAGCAGGCTTTTAACTTTAGGAGATTTCACAGTGTCAACGCGTAGCTTAAACATAAAAAGCATTTTGTTAGCAGCCATCATGGTAGTTATCTTCTTTAGCTTCACGCAAGTTGCACAAGCAAAAATTAAAACCCTTACATCAGAAATTATTGACCTTGAATTTACAAGTGCTAGCTACCTTAAAGACCCAACGCTTATTACTGCCAATGGCCAACATATTACTATTAGAAGAATTACCAACTCTAAAAAACCTACTCAAAAAATCTTAATTCAATCTGGACTCCACGGAAACGAAAAAGGGGCGATTGCTTTTAATCAGTGGTTATTACCTCACTTTAAAAACCTTATGATTTCATCTAGTGAATGGAAAAACACACAAATAGATTTTATTTTAGTTGCTAACCCAGATGGTTACTTAACGAACAATCGTTATAACTCTAACGCTGTTAACTTAAATAGAAATTTCTCAGTACTTTTTGGCCAAACTCGTGAATACCCTGGAAAAATGAGCTTTAGTGAAACAGAAACAAAAGCTGTCAGAGCTCTTGCCCTAAAAGAGAAATACAATGTTGCAATTGATGTCCATGGATATATTAACTGGGTTGTTTTACCCACTAGCCCATCTATTATTGCTCAAAAACGAAAGATCTCTAAACCTGAAATTGCTAAATACAAAAAACTATATAAAACCATCGCAAAAAATATCCCTCAACTAAAAAACTACAAACAGTTAACTGCTGGTTTTTTACAAGACGGTGGATCATTTGAAGACTGGATGTTCTGGGAAGGTGGAGCACAAAGCTTTTGCCTAGAGATCAAGAAAAATCACATGAAAGAAGATGAAAAAACAAGATTAAAGTCATACCAAGCTTATGCTAACTTTTTAGAAAGCACTATTAAAGACCTTCTTAACAAATCTAGTCATTCGTTAACTGCACACTAAATCTATCTTTACACTAATTTCTTCTTATAGAACTCTGGAAGAGCAAAACACGCTTTTGCTATATCGGCATTCAAATAATTTAAAACACCTAAGCTTGAAATTTTCTTCTTTAAATCACTCGGCAAACTGAGGTTCTCTTCACTTGCAACTGTCCACGTCCAACTTCCCATAGGGTATGTAGGCACAGTACCCAGGTAAGGCTTTGTATAAGAAAAGTTCTTCGATATATTCTGATAAATTTTTTGAATCACTGAACCTTCAAACCATGGAGATTCTGTCTGAGCAGCAAGGCAACCACCTGATTTAATTAATCTTTTACAGTCTGCATAGAATGCTTCTGTAAACAAACCAACACCCGGACCAATTGGATCTGATGAATCGACAATAACTAAATCATATGTTTTGTCAGCAGAGTTCTTCACAAATTCTATTCCATCTGCAACTAATTCATTTACCTTAGGGTTTTCAAATCCAATAGCCACTTGAGGAAAGTACTTTTTGCTTAGCTCAATTACTTTTGCATCAATTTCACATAGTGTTATTTGACCGCAATTTGGGTGTTTCAGTAGTTCTCTTACTGTTCCACCGTCACCGCCACCTATCACCAAAACGTTATCAAGACTTTTCGATAATAAAGCTGGAATATGAGCTAGCATCTCGTGATAAACAAACTCATCTTTTTCCGTTAGCATGACAACATCATCTAAGACGAGCATTTTACCAAATTTAAGGGTTTCAAAAACTTTGTAAGACTGAAATTTACTCTGGCCCACTTCATATACTTTATCTATGGCATATCCATATGAAGTTACATTGTCACTTTCGGTAAAAAACAAAGTCATAAATTAACGCTGCTGCACTTCTTGATTACGTAAGTACTCCATGAAGTTTGCTTTATCATCCATGGTATTACCGTTAAAATTTCCGTTGTTATTGTTATTAAAACGGCGGTTGTTATTGTTGTTGTTACGTTTATGGCGGTTGTTATTGTATCTGTTTTTATTCTGGTTATTATTGTTATGATTATTTGAGTTTCCGTTGCCAGAGCCTTTAGACATTGCCGTCTTTCTTTCCATGATTTCCCAAGCTCTTAGAACTAACCCTTCAGCAAGTAACTCACCTGCAAAATCTTCAAGACTTACGCCTTCTGATTTAGCTTTCATGATTAACTTATCTTTTAATGTTTTTGAAACTTTTAGGTGTAGAAAGTGATCTAAATTTTCTTTTTTAGGTTCTTGAATTTCTTTTGCTTTTTCTTCAACTGGTTTAGGAGATTTTTTTACTGCTGCAGATGTTGATACTTTTTTTGTCGTTTTTGTTTTTTTTGCTGCTGCAGATGTTGAAGTTTTTTTTGTTGTTTTTTTCTTAGTGGTTTTCTTAACCATGAGGTCCCCTAAAATGAAAGAATAGTGCTTTTAGCACCACGTTTGTTATTCGTTCACAAGCAACTCTTGCCCGTTTACTTTTTAACTTTTAAACTTAACTCTCTGATGGTTGGTGAGTAACGAACAGATTCGATCTCACTTAGATCTTTGAACTCATGGTATGCCTCAGAAGATAAAACCAAATCAAGCCCAAAATGATAATTTCCTGCAGGGATTGTGGATAAATCAACAAAGAACCCTAGGTCGCCATGTATTTTATCTAATATTTTCCAACTCTTATAGCTTTTTTGTGTTCGCCAATGGTGTTTTTTTAAAACAAATGGAGGTGAGATTTTTTGGATAACCTGAGGATCAATTTGCACCATGGCACGAAAGGACCCTAAGCTGCTCATGCCATTTAAATAGAAAAATGGGGGCCAGGATTTCGAGTTATCTGTATGATTTATGACTAACTCAGGGTCTTTTTTGGGTAAATCTTGAACATTCGTCACAACATCCCACTCAAGAGACTTTGCAGGTTTTATAGCATAAGCTATTCCACTCCCGGCTTTTAAGTACTTCCCCGCATTCATCGGCATTTCAATACCACTAGGTATTGAGAACCTTTTTGGGTAAAAAGCCAACTCACTAAACATGTGGTACGAAAAAACAGATAGAAAGTTATTAAATTTTGCACCTACCGCAATAATTGTTCTTACAGGGCCCTCTTGCCAGCTTTCTACAGTAGATTTAAAATCATCTTGTGTAAAATACATACTTGGCATCCACCAAGGGGTTCGGGCAGCAATCAAGAAGTCAAAGCCGTCAAAAACCTTATGGGTTTTTCCAGATTTTTTAAAAAAAACATCGCCCAGCATTGCTGAGTTTTTTTTATCGAAACGATATTCATAATGCTCAGTTTGCACCACTTTTGAGATGGCTTCAAACCTCACCTTTGGAGCAAACCTATGAGGGTCTTCATGTTTGGCATTTACCGCTACAAGTAATGCATGGCCTAAGTGTGATTTTTTACCGCAAACTTCTAAGTGCCAAGTGCTTAAAGCTCGTTTTTGAATAAAATGAGAAATCTCATCAGCAGTGAAGCTATCTCCAAGATCTGAGCCAAAAAAACTGATCTCATCGTTACCATCAATAATTCCATCATCGGTATTTGCTGTAAATGGTTGCCCACCTGATAACACGATATCACCGTTGAAGTTTAGTTCATCGACTTGTAAAGGCACTCGTTTCCAAACTTTTCCATGCTTGGAATAAAGTTGTAACCTACTTATTCGCTCACCAGTTACGACTGAAGGAACCTTTCTTGTGATGCCATATGGATGTGTTTTTCTGGGATATTTGTTACAATGGCTGAGTGAATTTTTAGCAAAGACCAACCCTGAACATAATACCCAAGAGGAACTGAAAATGAGTATCCAGCCAATAAAAAAACTATCCATGCATTTTTTGTGGGTCATGTCGATTATCTTACTACCTGCTTGCCAACAATGCCAATCAAACCAACAAAGTTCTAAGAACACTGATATTTTAAGAGTTGCATGGGACAGTATGCCAAAAAGCCTCGATCCCAGATTCGGCAATGATGCTCATAGCTTTTACCTCTCTGACCTAATACACTGCAGCCTGATTGAGTTTAATGAAGCAGGAGACACCACTGCTGGACTAGCATCAAAGTGGACATGGACCACCCCAACGATGCTATCTGTAAACCTCAAACAAAATATTACTTTCGCGTCCGGAAAAAAAGTCACTGCTCATGACGTTAAGGCAACCTATGACTTTTTTAAACGCACTGACTTAAAAAAAATCTCGCCACTTGCGGGTGCTTATAAAAAAATAAAAGAAATCAAAGTCATTGATGATCACAAAATAGAGTTTCACCTGTCAGAGCCAGAAATTAGTTTTGTTACAAACTTAATTGTTGGAATTCTTAAAAAAGAGCAAGCAAACGTTGAAAGCCTAAAACCAGAGACACTCGATCATTGCGGTGCATTCAAACTTAAAAAAATTGGAGTCAACGATATTCACCTATCAAAAAACACAAAGTTTAATCTCCACACACCTCCAGCAATTTCTGAGATAAATATTAAAATTGTAAAAGATGAGTCTACAAGACTCGCAAAGCTCAAAAAGGGTGAACTAGACATTGTTCAAAACACGATTAGTCTTGATCAAATGAAAACCATCGAAAAAAACAAGTCATTATCCGTAACAAAAGGGCCGGGTTTGAATACAGTTTATTTTGGTTTTAATTTTAAAGACAAACTCATGAGTAACTCAAAAGCACGTAAAGCCATTGCCCACGCAATCCACAAAAACCAACTCATCAAACACATCTTAAACGATTACGCAGAACCAGCTCACTCGCTGATTCTTAAAAAATCCAGTTTTTATGCTGAGCATCAACGCCATGACTATGATCTAAGCGTTGCCAAAAAACTTGTTCAAGAACTTAAAAAAGACAATGTTGATCTGAAGTTTAAAATAAAAACTTCTACAAACAAAACTCAGGTCATCATTGCAAAAGCCATAGCAAAACAACTGACTGAAGTTGGATTTACGGTTAAAGTAGAGTCTCTTGAATGGGGTAAATTCATGGATGACATCAAAAAAGGTCTGGCTCAAACATGGATAGGAAGATGGGTTGGTTACAAAGACCCTGATATTTTCAGGTATGTTTTCTTAAGTGAGATGGCACCACCCAACGGAGGAAACCGAGGTTTCTACCAAAACCCTCAATTAGACCAACTACTAAAGGACGCAAGTAAAACCATTGATTTAGAATCACGTGTTGCAAAATACAGTGAAATTCAAAAAATTGTTCAAAAAGAACTCCCTTATGTTTTTCTTTGGCATACTGCGAACTATGCTGTACACCGAAAGAATGTTGTCGGATTTACACTATATGCTGACGGACGTTACAGTTCATTAAAACAGGCAAACAAAAACTAATTATGCTTTTTTACACTCTTCGACGATTACTTTACCTAATACCTGTTACCATTTGCGTTACGGTATTAGTCGCCTCATTGATGCATTTTATTCCCGGCGATCCCGTCGATAAAATCCTCGATGAATTTGCAAGTGCAGAACAAAGAGCAGAGCTACGAAGTCAACTAGGATTAGACAAACCACTTCCTGTGAAAATCATTTCATACTTTAAAGGAGTGCTTAGTTTAGATTTTGGTAATTCTATTTCAAACGGAAGGCCCGTTCTGGAATTAGTTTCAGAACGTGCACTTGCCACAGTTGAGTTGGCTATTCTTGCTGTATTGATTTCCATTTTAATCAGCATTCCTCTTGGTTGCATTTCAGCACTAAAAGCCGACACACCCACAGATTACTTAGCTACTTTATTTTCTTTAATTGGGGTCTCAATGCCAAATTTTTGGTTAGGCCCACTACTTATTATATTTTTCTCACTTTATCTTGGGATTTTTCCTGTTTCTGGCAGAGATGGTTTTATGAGTTACATCTTGCCGGCAGTAACCCTTGGAGCGTCACTGGCAGCTATTTTATCTCGCATGACACGAACAGCTATGGTGGAGCAATTGCAGTCTGAGTACGTAAAAACAGCCTACTCTAAAGGTCTTAGCAAGTGGAGAGTCGTATTTATTCATGTTCTTAGAAATGCATCAGTTCCAATTGTTACCATCATTGGGCTTCAATTTGGAGTACTTCTAACGGGAGCCATTATAACTGAAAAAATATTTGATTGGCCTGGACTTGGAGACTTGATGATACAAGCAATTGGTGAAAGAGACTTTCCGATCATTCAAGGTTTGGTTTTTATTTTCTCGATGACTTATCTTATCATTAACTTAGCAACTGACTTACTTTATGCTTGGATAGACCCAAGGATAAAGCTGCAATGAAAAAACCAAATCTAATCAGAAGAATTATTCAAAACAAAAAAATAGTCTTTGGTACTATTGTAGTTGGTCTCATTATATTTGTAAGCATGCTTGCAAGCATCATTGCACCTTATGCCTTAGAGTATTCAGACCTTACCCAACGCCTTTGCCCCCCAAGCATGAAACATCTTCTTGGGTGCGACTCCAATGGCGGTGATGTTTTAACTTCTATTTTACATGGAGGAAGAGTCAGTCTTTCTATTGCATTTATCACAGTATCTATCAGTCTAATAATTGGTGTAGTTATTGGTTTAGTCTCAGGATACTTTGGCGGTATTATTGATCAAGTAATGATGAGGTTTGTAGATGTCACTCTTGCTTTTCCTGGAATCCTGCTTGCTTTAGCTATCCTCGCTGTCATAGGGCAAAGTTACTTTACCATCATTATCACATTAGTTCTTACAGGCTGGACCGCACCCGCAAGAATCACACGCGGAGAAGTACTCAGACTAAAATCAAGTGAGTACATTGATGCATGCCATACAATAGGAATTTCACACCTAAAAATAATGTTCAAACATCTTCTTCCGGGAGCTCTGGGACCTTTGATAGTCCATAGTACTTTTTCTATTTCTGGCATCATTATTGTCGAATCATCACTGTCATTCCTAGGCCTTGGGCCTCAAGGCTCTCCTACTTGGGGGGCTCTTCTCAGTGACGGTAAAAGTGTCCTAGATAGTGCACCGTTTTTAAGTATTGCTCCGGGAGTTGCCATCATGCTATCCATTCTCGGTCTTAACTTTTTAGGTGATGGCCTACGTGATGTCTTGGATCCGAAATCAGAAATTCGTTAATTATTTTTGTTTGATTGCTGCCCCACTTATGTGGAGCACAGTAGGCCCTTACGTTAAATTCACAAAACTAGACTCACTTCAAATCGCTTTTTTTAGATCCGTTATTTGCTTGTTGTTTTTTTTGTTTCTCATCAGGCCAAAGCACCTTAAGTTTCATCCTCTTATGATTAGCATGGGGGTTTCATTTAGTTTGATGAATATTTCATTTATTGCAGCTATCAAATACACCACTGCAGCAAACGCCTCAATACTACAATATCTTGCTCCACTTTGGGTAGCTATTGGAGCGGTATATTTTCTAAAAGAACAAATTAAAAAGAACGATATCATTAGCTTGGTGATTGGTATGGTAGGAGCATTTTATATATTACTTCACACTGACGCAAAAAGTATAACCGGAGTAAGTTTAGCTCTTTTAGCTGGAGCTTGTTACGCCTCCGTCATCCTTCACTTTCGAGCATTAAAAAAATATTCGATTTTATTAATGAATTTTTTAAACCTTGGATTTGCAACCTTAACGCTCTTACCGATTTTTTTAACTGGTGTCATTGCATACCCACCACCAGACGAGATCTTACTACTTATCTTTTTTTCTTTAGTCCAGTTTGCAATACCCTATTTATTCATTGGAGTAGCTATTCGTGCCTTTTCACCGGTTAAAGTTGGCGTATTTACATTAATGGAACCGGTTTTAACAGCTATATTAACTTGGTTAGTCGTTAATGAAGTCCCCTCTCAAGCAACCATTATTGGTGGCTTAATCATCTTGGTCGGTTTGCTGCGGAACCAGATCAATGAGCTCAAAAAAAACCTCTGAGATCAATCTACATTAGAAAATAACGAATAAAAAAACATAATACAGAAAGCAAAAAACTTGTTTCTCTACTTTTTTTAATTAGAACACACTAAGTTCTTTGTTCTTCTGTCAGAGGACCTTCAGAAGGGTTGTGTAGTATCTCATCAGGGCTGTGCTGCATTAAAAACTTTACCAAGCGTTGTTTTATTTGATCCTGAAATAAATGAGGTTGCATTCTAGACTGAATTTCTAAAATGAGCCCTCTATCGACTTCTGATAAAGAATCGTAGTATT
This sequence comes from Oligoflexales bacterium, assembly GCA_023301465.1. Classification (GTDB taxonomy): domain Bacteria; phylum Bdellovibrionota_B; class Oligoflexia; order Oligoflexales; family JALZUQ01; genus JALZUQ01. Next base: position 68,001 of record JALZUQ010000007.1, on the reverse strand, counting down.
TCATTTTAAGAGACTGAAAAGACTTTTTATTGGTTTTTATCATCTCATTTATCGTAGCTGTTGCCAGCTTAGTTGACATTGCACCTTTGTTTTGGTCAGCTTTTACTTTAATAGCAGTTGGTCTAATCCCCAGTTGAACTTTGCGATTTGATCTTTTTCTGAGATCACAGAATGCTAAAAAGTCCTCCGGTCTATTTTTGGCAATAGCTGCAAGAGACTCTTCTTCGACAAACCTCTTTAAAAATTCTTTTTCTACAGTAACACTTGCCTCAAAACTCTTAAACCCATGAGTCGCACCATCAAAGCCACTTGTGATCTCACGCACAGAGTTATGATAACTTACCCAATCCGGAAGCTTTATTGGATGGTTAGGGTCTGACCTCGCAATGATCTCTAAAAAAACCGTAGGTACATCAAAGTATACGTTTGGAAGATCATCACATTGCATAATCCATGAAGAGTCAGAGTTTTTATTTTTTAATATTTCTTGTATTGTCTTTGGAAAATCTAAAAGCCTTTTATCCCCTTCAAGCCCAAACAATTGCAGTTCATTTTGTAGGCTTTGATGATAAAGCCTAGAATACAAAAGTTGTTCTGCTACTTTTTTTGGAGCATCAAACATTGTTTGTTGTGCATCCGCAGACATCTGCCAAACAAATGAAAGAGCTTCAGAGGCAGAAGGCATATTAAAATACTTATTATCGTCTCCCAAGGAACTTAGCCAACCATGAGCGTGAAGCTTTGGCAAAAACCTCTCGAGAGACCTCATCATATTTTCAAAGGAGTTCGATGCGTTTGTGCCACGAGGTTTTGGAAAAGAAACCTCAGCATGCAGATCATTTAAGCTAATAGCAACTTCGCCATCAAGACCTGCCCAATTTTCAAAATTTTTAGCCTCTTGGAGCATCCACAAAAAAAGCTGCTTTTCAACCGCTTTTAACTCCAACCAAATTGGGATGCTTACCATCGTAAGAGAGCTACTGCTTTCTAGATGATTATGGTATTTTTTTTGTTTGATTGAACGATTTAAAAGTGTTGTTGCACTTTGAATACCAAATGTCATTGAGGTTTGATCATTATTTAAATCTAGCACAGCCTGCTGCGAGTTTTCTGAATTTTTCCAGCCCTCAAAACCAAATAAACGCTTATAATCGTAACTTTCATTAGCGACGGACAAAAACGGAAGAATCTGTTGTGCTCGCTGATAACAAGATTTTTTTTGTTTATGAGAACAATCTCTTAAATGTTGATGAAAATCGAAGTAAACGGTTTGTCCATTTTCAGATGATAGAAGTTTTCTTTGAATTTGCCCTAAAGCGAATGAAACACCTTCTAATTCATCTACCTTTAAAGCAGGCAATAGTTTTGAAGCATTTGCAATTAAACTTATATCTTTTAACTCAGAGAGCTTAGACGATTCTCGGTATGCTGTTTGCCACCAACCCGGAATGACTAGATATTCATGAAATGGAAATTCTTGGTTCATTACAGAATTTGCCTTATTAAGCCAATTTCAAAATGCAGGGATTTGGCACGAAAGCTTGCTTCGACATTTTCAAACACGGACTTCGATGTTTCATCGTCAGCCTCTCTGATTAATGCTATATGATCAACAAAAGAGTATCTCAATGATCCACGCCATCCCCATTTCAGCCCTTGGAAGTAATCTAAAGACACTTCAAGATCAAAATTTGTCATGGTTAATCCAGCTCTTTCCTCAAACGCAGCACCGGGAATATTAATTCTCATTTGATCGTAGCGTTTTAAATATTGCTCATAGCCTATAATGCCACGCAAATAAGTTGAAAAATTATACACCAAACCAAGTTTTAAACTTGGAAGCGAGTAGTAGTAACTAGGGTTAAACTCATTGGAATTTTCTGAGCTTTCCCAACCACCACCAAGCCCTGTCCCTAAATAAAAACCGAAACTTTCAACAAGTTGAATATGATAAGTGTAATGCAACCTTAAACCATAAATATCACTCATATAATCGTACTTTTGAGGCAGGTTAAACTCAGCCAGCTCCCAATTAGATTTTTGATAACCAACCATTAAACTGAAATGGTGCTCACTTCGAAAATCACGAATATATCGTCGCCACAGATCACTTGCTTCTGCTTCAGAAGTTTCTGCTGTTTTTTCTTGTGAAATCAGAGCAGACGATGCAAAACAAACACTCGCCACTAAGACGACTTGCAGAAAGGCAAACATGGAAGATCTCATCATCAAACTAAATGAACTCCTTTATAGCTCAACACCTGTGATTGATAGTATTTGGATATGGGTTCCAGCAATATGTATCTTCCTACTTTCAGTTTCTATCATTGCATCTGATAGATTGTTTGATACCAAATCAACGTCTAAAAAACTAGCAGAGGATCCTTCTTCCAAAGCAGATCAACATGAAAAAGCACAATTATTAGACAAAGCTCCTCAAAAAGAGGCCAGCCCTACAAAAGAAACACTCAAACCCACCTCAAATAAGCAAACCCCGGACACAACCTCTAAAGATATTCTCGTTGTTCAAACAAAATCTGAGGTTGCTCCACAGGCAAATGTTCCTTCTGATGTTTCAGAAATACGTGCACTAACTGGTGAAGGTTGGTTGCAACGCTTTAGAAAAGGCATGAGTAAAACAAAAAATGGTTTAACTTCTAAACTTACTTCTATCATTACTGGCAAAACACAAATTGATGAAGACATCCTTGAGGACATTCACGAAACTCTTTACCGTGCTGACATCGGAACAAAAACAGTCGATAAACTTGTTGATGGAATCCGCAGAAAAATTCCTTCTGGCTCTGCAACCAGTGCTGAAGCCATCCAAGCGTGTTTAAAAGATCAGATTCAAGACATCTTTTCTCAAAAAGCACATGAAGCTTTTCCTGTAAAATCGAACGAACAACCTCGTGTTATTTTAGTCGTTGGGGTAAACGGTGTCGGGAAAACCACTAGCATTGGTAAGCTAGGAGCTCATTTTTTAGCAGAAAAACAAAGCGTCATGTTCTGTGCTGCAGATACATACCGTGCAGCTGCCATTGATCAATTAAAAGTATGGGCTGAAAGATTAGGGATTAATATTGTAGCCCACCAAGATGGTGCTGACCCTGCTGCTGTTGCTTTTGATGGAGTTAAATCAGCTATGGCAAAAAAAGTCGACAATCTCATTATTGATACTGCAGGCCGCCTTCACAACAAAAAAGAACTCATGGATGAACTACAAAAAATCAAACGCGTTATCTCTAAAGATTGCCCCGATGCACCTCATGAGGTTTGGTTAGTGATTGATGCCACAACAGGGCAAAATGCATTTCATCAAGTAGAAGCTTTTACAGAAGTTGTCGACCTGACAGGCATCATCGTCACTAAACTAGACGGCACTGCAAAAGGTGGCGTAATTGTTGGCGTGGTAGACCGCTACAACATCCCGGTACGTTATGTGGGCGTTGGTGAAAAAGCAGCTGATTTAAGAGCATTTGAGCCTGAGCAATACGTCTCAGCCATGATTTGACAGCCTCACTAAAAAACGTCATCTTTAAGTAAATGCACAAGACCATCAATTAGGGGAGAATTATGATGACTCGTCTCGTTACCTTACTTTTAATGGCCCTTTTTTCACTTCAATTAAACGCACTCTACCAACAAGATCCGAACACACTATTTGAAGCAAACATAAATCTAATTCATTTAGAATCCACCGAATTGAATTGGCAATCCAAATCCTTCCAACAGCTTATTAATCACAGTGATATAAATGCAGGAATTTTCAAACAAAGACTTTTTACTTTAGAAGATTTTTCGGAAACATCGGATGCTCCTGTCATTATGTTTATTTGTGGAGAGGCTGAATGCCGAGCACCAACAAAAAACAGCTCAGTGATCGCCCATGCAAAATCCATTAAAGCAAAAGTCATTGCTATTGAGCATCGCTACTACGGTAAAAGCCAACCATTCTCAGATCTTTCAACTCCTAACCTGAAACACCTCACGACACTCAACGCACTTAAAGATCTCAGAAGCGTTCAGTCTCACTATCAAATGCTAGGGTGGAACGGAAAGTGGATTGCTATAGGTGGATCCTATGCTGGGAATCTATCTGCGTTTTATAGCGTTCTTTATCCCAAGCAGATTGTCGGTGCTCTTTCTTCTTCTGCTCCCGTCATTGCAAAAAACAACTTCATTGAATACGACGCACATATTCACAAGGTAGCAGGACCAAAGTGCGTTTCAGATATTTTGCATGTCACAAATAAAATAGAAAAAAACATAAACTCAGACTTCCATAGATTTAAAAAACTATTTACCGCAGAGAAAATTATCAGGAAAACTGACTTTATGTATATGGTTGCAGATATTTCAGCCGCAGCTGTTCAATATGGTTTTAGAGATGATTTTTGCAAAGCATTAAACGGCAATGATAAAGTGAAAGCCTACGCTGATTTTGGAAAAAAACTTTTTAAAATTTGGGGCACAGCAGCAGAAGGTTTTTCTTTTCAGTCTGCTGAACCTATTTCACTCAAAAACCACAGTATTGGAATTGGCATGAGACAGTGGATCTATCAAAGCTGTACTGAATATGGCTATTGGCAAAATGCACACCCAGACTCAAACAAAAGGTCTCGTTCAACCATGATCAACTTAAAATACCACCAATCTGTGTGCAAACGATTGTTTGGAATTGACAAACTAGCTGACACAAGTGCTTTTAATAAGGTCTGGTTGAACTCATTAAAAACATCAAACACAAATGCTCCCATTATTATGACTAATGGATTAGAAGACCCATGGTTACAGCTTTCAATTACCCCAGACACCATAAAAACATCCGGGCCTTTTCCTAACCTACTCAGCTACTTCATCAAAAAAGCCGCTCATTGTGATGACTTACGGATAAGTAAGATCAACAAAAACAAGAGCGCCCAATTTGTTTTCACTTTAACGAACAACATTTTTAAAAACTGGATTAAATAGGAAATAAACATGCACTATCTTTTACTTTCAATACTTTTTATTGTGCTTTGTAGCTGCAAAGCGGCTGAAGTAGTTCCAACTCAAGCTTCAAATGGTGGAGTTTTTGATGATGGCGGGTATGATCCGTTGGTACCAGAAGGCAACAACTCTAATTTTATTGCTCCTAAAGATTCAGAGCCTGGTGAAGATGACAAAAAAAATACTAAAGAAGAAAAAGACCAGCAAGAAAGCCCCAAAACTACCAGCTCTGGCACCGGCGGACAAAAAGGTCGCATCGTAAACGGGTTACGTCACGAGCATAATAGCTTATCAAGTCAATACCGGGTTTGGGCACCTGCCAATAACAGTTCTTCGTCGCCCCATTCTTTAGTGGTTTATCTTCACGGGAATACAGGATCAAACTTTGGCCCAGCGAGCCTTGACCCAAATATAGTCTCTCAATTTGCTGCATTTGGACAAGGCCTCCCAACACTTGATCAAGCCGTTTTAGAAGGTCAAAACACAACAAAGAGATGGGCCGAAACCATTTTTGTCAGCGTATTAACACCAACCATTAACTCATCGAGGACCCTTACTTGGAGCACGGATCTTAGCACTCAGTTATTAAATAATCATGCTGCTTTCTTACATGATTTAATTCAAAATAAAATTTTCAGCCAATACAATGTTGATCTTGAAAATGTATTTTTTGCAGGACAATCAGGTGGAGCATTTTTTCTTTCTTCGACTTTTATTACAAAATACGGGCACCACTATAAAGGTGGCATTATTATGCTATGTGGCGGTGAACCTGCTATTGAAAAAAATGACGTGAATGAACTAGATAAACTAAAAGAATTTTTACCTCTACATTTTGAGACTACCATTAATGAAGATTCTTCTATCACTCAAGAAATTATTCAGTCTAGAGATTATTACACCGATCTTCTTGGAAGTGATCGCGTGACTTATGTTCGTCAAGGAAATGGGCAACACTGTGTATTTGACACTAACTCGCAACCAATTATTTTAGACCGTGTGATTTCAAAGATGCAAAAACTCAACAACAATTAAAGAACTGACAATGGGCGTGGATCATGCCATCTGCCCGAAAGAACGGAGTCGGAAAAAAGCTAACCACTCGACTCATTGAATACGCAAAAAACATCCGACTACCGAAATAGTGTTAAGAGTGAAGAGAGAAAACATTTCTGTCATCTCTCTTTATATCGTCGTTTAGAACTTCAAAAAAACGTCCCTTGAAACTACATGAGACACCTTGTGCGACGAACAAATAGCCCTTACACATTGGCACACTTGAACTCATCAACCTTAATAAAAAAAGACCTAAGATTTTTTTCAGGTCTTTTTTTATTATAATGTAGAAGGTTTTGCCGTAGATAATGAAGAAGGATACAACACAGGTAAAGTTAACTTTGGAATCTCACCGGTTAATGTCTTTAAAAAAGCTACAATTGCATCACGCTCTTTAGGGTTTACTTTCAGTCCAAGTTGAATCTCAGCCATAATTTCTACAGCTTCTTTTAGATCCCAAACAGCACCGTCGTGAAAATACGGATAAGTTAATTCAATGTTTCTTAAAATTGGAACCTTAAAGAATCGTTTATCAGCATTTTTTTTGGTGATTTCATATCTACCCATGTTTTTTTTGTCATATTTATACTCTTTTACAAGTCCTAGCTTTTGATACATTGTACCACCAACAGCAGCTCCCATATGACAACTTGTACAACCCTTTGCTTTAAACAACTGGTAACCATCATACTCCGTCTGAGTAATGGCTTTGGTGTCTCCGTCTAGCCACTTATCAAACCTTGAACCTGTTGTAACAAGAGACTTTTCAAACTCGGCCATCGCATTTTGAATCATTTTAATACTGATTGGCTTTGAGCCGTATACTTTTCTGAATTCCGAAATGTAGCCAGGTATAGAATTCATCACTGCAACTGCTGCCGTATGAGACGATGCCATTTCTTTATCTGCTTCAATAGGCCCACCAGCCTGTTCTTCTAAGTCTTTTGCTCGACCGTTCCAAAACTGCACAAAGTTGTATGAAGAGTTAAAAACGGTTGGAGAGTTTACGGGGCCTAATTGCCACTTATGCCCAATACTGACAGGCATATTATCCGTGCCACTCAACATAACGTTATGGCATGAGTTACATGAAATAAACCCAGACTTTGATAGCCTTGGCTCAAAAAATAATTTTTTACCAAGCTCTACCTTATTGGTATTTAATCCTTTAGGTTTGCGGATAGGTTGAATTGGCTCACTGTTTGTGGGCTTTGGAACCCCATAAGATAAAGAACTGAACAAAACAACAGCACTCACACTGATACTATAATTAAAAAATCGTAAAAACATAAGAGACCCCTTTATTCGTAGCTCAGACTTTATCGCTGACTGAGGCAGCAAGCAAGAATAAACTAGATTAAGGATGTCGTTAACCATAGCATCAGCTGTATGAATAGGTTAATATTAAAAAATGAAAACAAACTTTAAATCAAAAAAACTATGTTTAACTGGGCTCCTCTTTATCCTCGTTAGTTTATCTGTTGGTTGTCAAACGACTCTTTTTCAATATTTTAATGCCTCCAAAGTTGAAAAAAAAGATCTAAAAGAATCTAAAAACACTTTTCACACAAAAACTCCATGCTACAAAAATAGTAATTTAAGTTGTGATGTCGTCATAACAGAAACTGCTAAAAACTATCATATTGATATCACCCCAAATGGACAATCCACTCAGACAATCAAAGCCCACAAAAACCCCAGGTCTTCAAAATCAAAATTTTATCAATACAACGATGATAATGGTCAGTTATATAATGGTGTTATTTATAAAGACAAAACACAAAAACCTACTCGAGTATTGCTAAGTATCGTAAACCGCAAAGACCAAGCAAAAATTTATGACCTTCATCTCAACACGAACAATAAACTAGTAACCGGATCACAAACTGGCAAATGCCAAATTAAGACTAACCAGACACCATGTAAAATATTCATCTCTGAAAAAAACGGTGGACTTGTCGTTTTATTAACCCACAGAACAAAACTACTTAAAAACACGTTTGATCTTAAAGATGTCACAAAACACCTAAAAAATGACAATACTCAAGAGTGGATTAGTTGGTCCAAGGACAAAAGCAAAGAAGACTATATCAAACTTAAACTATCGAAAAACAATACTATTCTAGATGGATCATTAGAGCTCAGAGATCCGTCAGGAAAAAAAAGCAAAGTACATTTTTATCGGTGATTAATCATTATTTTGATATAAATAATCTTGCATTAGTTGCTTGATAAGAGTTTGGTAAGGCTGCCCTACCACTTTTGCTTTTGCTTTAAACGCATCAAGAAGCGGTTCTTTTACTTTCATTGAGATAAGCTTTGATTTTTTGGGCGGGGCTTGCATGGATATATGCATCTCCCTGAAGTTTTCGAGAAAGTCTAAAATATGTTCTGTTGTCATATGTCTACTTGTCTCAATTTGTTCTTTAGATAAATATTGTACTGTCTTTATCATTTTAATAACTCCAAGGATTGTACATCTGCGATATCTTGTGGTCTTCCAGATTCTTTTTTCATTTTAATAAGATCATCCATTCCTAATATATAAATGGACTGCCCTGCGTACTCTTTTTTAACTTTCTTTGCAGATCCTAGGTCAAGAGAGATCACGATATCTACGATCTCAGACGGAACCTTCGGATTATAAAAGCTCCATGCAATCATATTTCTATTTTGGATATACTCTTTACGAAATTCATAAATCTCCACAGCGGTCACGGGTAACTTTGATTTAAGGCCGAGCTTATGCATGGCTTCTTCGATCTTCACGAAATACTGCCGCTCTTGCTTAATGACTAAGTCAATATCCATGGTTCCACGAACGGCACCATGTAGAGCAACGGCATACCCGCCAACTAACGCGTATGGAATCTTTGCTTGCTCTAGTGCTTTGCATAGTGTTTGAATCTTCATAGTATATACCAGTATATACTATAATTTCGGACTTTCATAGATTTCTTGAAGAGTGAGAACAGGCTTATTATTAAAGTACTAATTTTATTGATAAAAAACTTTAAACTTTGTAGCGATCATCCTTTAAAAGGACCGTCATGGTTCACCCTTTTCATTTCGGATTTTGATAAAAAAACTTAAATTCCCGGGTAAAACTATCTACTTATTGTAGCATTTATGATTAAACATGACGACGGCTTGGCCTAAGCAGGCTATTATAGCCTCCTATTTCTATGAGAACGATAAAACGAGGTTTTCTTGCAAACATACAGAACACACCATTGTGGTGAATTAACTGCTAATCACGTAGACCAAGAAGTAAAGCTTTCTGGCTGGGTTTTTCGAAAACGAGATCACGGACAATTATTGTTTTTCGATCTACGAGATCACTACGGAGTTACTCAAGTAGTCTTTCAACCCTCTAGAGAATTTTTTGACCTCGCATCAAAAGTAAGACCTGAAAGTGTTGTTACGGTTACTGGTAAAGTTTTAAAAAGAATGGACAGCACCATCAACAAAGAAATGAGCACTGGTGCCATTGAAGTTGTTGTCGATCAATTTGAGATTCAGTCTACTGCTGAAGTCCTTCCACTGTTAATTGATAGCGATGATCTTCCAAACGAAGAAATCAGGCTTAAGAATAGATTTTTAGATCTTAGACGTGAAAAACTACATAATAATATTGTTTTAAGGTCAAAGGTCATCAGTAAAATTCGTGAAGAAATGACGAACAACGGTTTCTTAGAGATTCAAACTCCAATCCTTACAAGCAGCTCTCCAGAAGGAGCACGTGATTTTCTTGTACCTTCTAGAATGCATCCCGGGAAATTCTACGCACTACCACAAGCCCCTCAGCAATTTAAACAACTATTAATGGTATCTGGGTTCGACCGTTACTTTCAGATTGCTCCATGTTTTCGCGATGAAGACGCAAGGGCCGACCGATCGCCGGGTGAATTTTATCAGCTTGATATGGAGCTTGCGTTTGCAACTCAAGATGATGTTTTTGAAATCAACGAAAAACTTCTTCACACCTTATTCACAACCTTCGCACCGGATAAGAGTTTCGCGAAACCGCCATTTGTTCGCATCCCTTATAAAGAGTCTATGCTCAAATACGGAAACGACAAACCCGATCTTCGAAACCCAATTGAGATCCGAGATGTTTCTGAAGCGTTTGCAAACTCCGACTTTAAGGCGTTTGCAGGAGCTGTTGCAAAAGGTTGTGCTGTTCGCTCTATTCCTGTCGATAATGTTTCAGATAAACCAAGAAGCTTCTTTGACAAACTCGTCGATTACGCCGTTTCTGAAGGATCAAAAGGTCTTGCTTATTTAGTTTGGAAAGACGCCAAAGAAAAACCAAAAGGCCCTATCGCTAAATTTCTATCTGATGAGGTTATCCAGCAAATTGCTCAAACCAACGACGTAAAAGACGGCTCAGCTGTGTTCTTTGCATGCGACAAACCAAACGCCGCAGCACGTGTTGCCGGCCTTGTGAGAACAAAGCTTGGAACAGACCTAGAGTTAATTGATAAGAATATTTTTAAGTTTTGTTGGATTGTAGACTTTCCCATGTTTGAAAAAGATGAAGATTCTGGAGAAATCATGTTCTCCCACAATCCTTTTTCAATGCCACAAGGCGGTATGGAAGCTCTTCAAACCAAAGATCCTCTAGACATTTTGGCATACCAATACGACATCGTTTGCAACGGTATTGAGCTTTCGTCGGGAGCTATCCGAAACCACCGAACAGATGTGATGATTAAAGCATTTGAAATTGCTGGCTATAGCGAGGATACTGTCAAAGAAGAATTTGGAGGAATGTTTCAAGCCTTCACATACGGTGCTCCTCCTCACGGTGGTATTGCTCCGGGAGTTGATCGTATTGTTATGTTACTAGCCGGAGAACAAAACATTAGAGAAGTCATTGCATTCCCATTAAATCAAAAAGCACAAGATTTAATGATGGGTGCTCCATCACCGGTGAAGGACACTCAACTACGTGATGTACACTTACAGTTAAACCCAAAAGCAAAACAAGCTTTGGAAGAAAAACCATTAGACTCTTAAATGAATAAAGGATCAGTCATGTTAGATCAAAACGAAATTAAAGAAGGCGTCAAAGAGTACTACGGGGAAACCCTCAAAACGAGCTCTGATCTCCAAACCAATGCTTGTTGCGATCCTTACTCTATGCCAAACCACATAAAAACTGCTTTATCAGAAATTTCTGATGAAGTGGTCTCTAAATATTACGGTTGCGGGCTGACGATTCCCACTGAATTAAATGGGCTTAGTGTTTTGGACCTTGGTTCTGGTGCAGGTAGAGACTGCTTTTTACTTTCAAAACTTGTTGGAGAAAACGGCAAAGTAACAGGCGTTGATATGACAGATGCTCAGCTAGAAGTTGCCAACCGTAATATCTCGTACCACACAGAAAAATTTGGCTACAAAAAACCAAACGTTGAGTTTTTAAAAGGTGATCTTGAAAAGCTAGATGAGTTGGGCTTAAAAGATGGATCTTATGACGCGGTTGTTTCTAACTGTGTGATCAACCTGATTCCAAACAAAGAGTCTGTGCTAGCAAACACGCACCGCTTACTCAGAGAAGGCGGCGAATTATACTTTTCTGATGTGTACTGTAACAGACGCATCCCACAAGAACTCGTTAACGACAAAGAACTCTATGGTGAGTGTTTAAGTGGTGCGATGTATTGGAATGATTTTGAAAACCTTTCTAAAAAAGTCGGTTTTTCTGACCCTCGCATCGTAGAGTCAAAACCAATCACCATTGAAAACCCGAGACTTCAGCAAATGCTTGCAGGCTTTGAATTTTATTCTGTTGTCTACAGACTGTTTAAAATCTCCGAGTTAGAACCACACTGTGAAGAGTACGGCCAAGCCATTGAGTACAAAGGCGGGATGGACGAAGCACCGAATGCATTTATGCTTGATGGGCACCATGTTTTTCAAAAAGGAAAAATTGAGTCTGTTTGTGGAAACTCTTACAACATGATTCACAAAACAAGATTTAAAAAGTACTTTAACTTTTATGGAGACTTCTCCACACACTACGGAATCTATAAAGATTGCGGCATGAACATTCCTTACTCAAATATTGATTCCACCGCTAAAAACAATAGCACTAATAATGACACCAATACTGATACTGCTGCTGGCGGCTGTTGTTAATGGAAAAATTCTCTAACCCCCTCATCACTGCTAATCAAAAAAAACGTGCCCATATTGGCTTTCAAGAGTTTGATACTTTGTGGTTTAATACTGGCACGCAGTGTAACCTTCAGTGCAAAAACTGTTATATCGAGTCTTCTCCAAAAAACGACCGTTTGCTCTACATCACAAAAGATGACGTTCAAAGTTATATTGAAGAACTAAGTGAAATGTCAGTGGATCAAGCCACAAAACCAATTATCGGTTTTACGGGTGGCGAGCCATATATGAATCCGCACTTTTCTGAAGTATTAGAGCTTAGTTTATCACACGGTTATGAATGCTTAGTGCTCACAAACGCTATGCACCCAATGATGAGAAGAAGAGAATCTATTCTAAATCTACACAACCTATACGGCGACAAACTTAAATTCAGAATTTCACTGGATCACCACACAGAAGAAATACACAACCAAGAACGTGGCCCTCAAGCATGGAAAATAGCCATGAAAGGCATTAAGTGGCTTGACGAACAAAATATCTCTTGGAGTATTGCCGGTAGGTCTCTGACGAAAGAATCTGACGAGACCATGATAGACAATTACCGTAAAGCTCTTAGACACGAAGGCATCGAATCTGAACATTCTAAAGAAAAATTTGTTATCTTTGCTGAGATGAAACCGAATGCAGACACACCAGAAATAACTACCGAGTGTTGGGGAATCCTCAACAAAAAACCTCAAGATATTATGTGTTCATCTAGTAGAATGGTGATGAAAGAAAAATCCACGAATAAAATGTCTGTGGCAGCTTGCACGCTACTTCCTTATGACGAAGAGTTTATTAGCCGCAGCAACCTGAAAGATTCATTAAAACCGATATCGCTAAACCACCGATTTTGTTCACAGTTTTGTGTCCTTGGTGGTTCTAGTTGTAGCTAGAGATCTAGAATACAATCAACAAATATAGTGCCCGCTACCGACTCTCATAGACTCATTTTTCCTTAAAAGATGTTATAATAAAATGAGCGTTTATTTTATGAGGTATATATGAAGAAATTTACATTCATGTGTCTGATGTTTTTTTTACTTATGGGTTTAGGTTGCAAAGATCGTGCAAACACAAACTCAGTAAAGCAAGTTAAAACAAATAACCTTGATATCAAACTCTCAACGTTATCGGGACTCTACCTTGCACAAGAAAATCTTGACTTACACGCAGAGGACGCTATGGGTCAAGCGATAGAGATTAATACTACCCCACTAATTGAAACCACACGAAACTCTCCTGTTAAAGTTCATGAAGAACTAAAAAAAGAAATAGCTTCCAAAGAAGGAAAGCTCTTAACTCTCCACCATTATGATACAAAACAAAGAGGTGCAACTCACTTAGTCTACATAAAAAAAGACTCACATAAAGATCATAAACGTTACTCTATTGGAACCCCAGACGACAAACTTTCTGAAGAATCTGTATTTGAAATTACTGTATCGGGATTAAAACAAACTGTTACAACAACTTCTAATGAAGATTCCAAATCTAAAAAAACAAAGGTTCTTGAAATCATTCACATTGATCGAACAATCATTCGCATGAATTTTAGCATTAGATTTGAAGGAGACATGGAAAAACGCTTAGAAAATTTTTGGGTAAAACCAGGGGAAGCAAAAGAGGCTTCTTGGAGCGTATTATATAAACGAATTGATAATCTACCAGAAGAGTTAAAACCATTTAAACTGCCACCGCGATAAAGACAATCGCGGGGTGGTGTCGTTCTGTCTAAGTCCTCAGAATATTCCTAATTTGATTCTTTGTGATTATTATCAGACATCTCATGAAAATCTACTTCCTTATGACAAAGAATTTATTAGCCGCAGCAACCTTAAAGAGTTATTAAAATCTATCTCACTAAACCACAGATTTTGCTTATAATTTGTGTTTTGGTGGGTCGTTGTAGTTGAGTTTCTTAACTTATTTGTCATGTTATTTTATAATTACTACTCATTCTTTTTGAGAAGCGTAAATGACTTACTGTCGATTATAAAGAACCTTATATTCAAAATAAAAATTCTCTAGGGCTTCCAAAACGATAGCAGGAAGCACTGCTTAGAAACTTGACATCCGGCAAACCTTTCAGTATTTCTATGACTCTGAATATTGTGAATGCTATTTAATAATAGAAACGTTTTTATATGGAATCTCACCACAAAAACTTTATGAGGCTTTTTAAAAGCTCGCTATGTGTTTTAGTTATTTACTCTTCATTAAGATTTTTGCTCTACGGAACATACTATAGAGGAATCTCATTCTCTGGGTTTGAACTTCTTGAGAGTTTTATCCATGGAGTTAGGTTTGATCTCTATTGTATTGGCTTAGCAACTATCCCGCAATTACTCATTATTGTTTGTTTTCTGGTTGGTATAAATCACCAAAAAGTAATACTCGCCGGACGGTTTTTATTTATTGTAATACACTGTCTTTTTTTAACGCCCATTATTGCTAACTTAGGTTACTTTAAATTCATCGAACGACACTTAGGAAAAGATATTTTTTCATTTTCTAAAGAGGCTTCTGAACAAAATATTAGCTTATTAACAAACTACTGGCACCTTCTGCTTGTATCATTCATAACGTTCTGGATTATTTATAAAACGGCACCAAGATACAAAGCACACACACAAAAACCACCAAAAACTGTCTTTATTTTTGTGTTAGTTCTTATGTGCATCGCTGGTCTTTGTGTACGTGGAGGGCTACAAAGCAAACCACTCGCTCCAGTACACGCCTACCTAAACTCAGATGAACGGCTTGCAAATATTAGCCTAAACACTAGTTTTAATATATTAAGATCAAGTTCCGCAGAGGAAATTCCTAGCTTTATTCAGACAGCACATCAAGGCATACACACAAAACAATTAGACCAATCACACACAAAAAGAGTAGACGTACCGGTTTTCAAAGATTCGAACATAGTACTTCTCATTGTAGAAAGCCTTGCACTAGAATATCTTAACATCAACAATGACAAAGCATCTTGGGCACCCTTTATAAGTGAAATAGCAAATAACAAAAAAAATGCATTTTTCCCTAAATTTTTTGCTAACGGTAGAAGATCCATAGACATATCTCCTTCTATTCAAGCTGGATTACCAAACTTTTTAGATCAACCTTTTGTACGTAGTTCATTTCAGCATGTAAAATTAAATGGTTTAGCTGAAATTCTTAGCTTTGAAGGATACGACACCTCATTTTTTCACGGCACAAAAAACAATTCCATGTATTTTGATAGCTTTGCAGCTCGTGTAGGTTTCAAACAATACCATGGATTAGATAACTACCCTCACAAAGGTCATTACAATGGTTATTGGGGTATTTTTGACGAAGAATTCCTTCAGCACTCTGTAAAGGTTTTATCAAGGTCTTCAAAGCCATTTTTTACGAGTATATTTACTTTAAGCTCTCACGATCCTTTTGTTGTTCCAGATAAACACAAAGAAAAATTCAAATCAGGTCCATTAAAAATCCATAAAACCATTTCTTATTCTGACTATGCTGTTAAAAAATTTTTTGAAAGTGCGAAAAAGGAAGGTTGGTATGAAAATACTATTTTCATCATCACCGCAGACCACGCCTACTCTTCAGAGCAAGTGCAATTTCAAGATTTGATCGGAAAATTCAGGGTTCCTCTGATAATTATGCACCCAAACAAAGATCTAAGTGCAATCGAAAGTGAAAAAATAGGCCAACATATCGACATCAAACCCACAATCTTAGATCTTGTTGGACACCACGGTAAAGGGTACTCTGGTTTTGGGCGATCCTTGCTACGCAAAGATCAACAGGGCTTTGCATTTAATAAACTTGGAAAAGTCTATTGGTACTTAGACAAAGACAAACTAATAAAACTAAACTCTAATGGAGAGTATTTTTCTTACTCACATAAGAACACGTGGGATCTTTCTCTAGACAAAATCAAGGATGAACAAACGAAAAATCATTTCATTCAAAACGTACTAGAACCCTACTTTAAAGTATTACGAAATTAAAAAAAACATCATGAAGTTAAAAAAACAAACTAAAAGAAACTTGATATTTACCGCTATTATTTTAGCACTATCCCCTCTTATTTTTTCCTTAAGCGCTTACTTAGGGCATGTGATACTTGGCGAAAAAAACTTGAAGTTTCACATAGAAGGTATCTTTGGTAGTACTAACGCTAATTTTCGTGATGTCGGAGATAGCATTAACAAATGCCTAGGAGATCACCAACTAAACCCCGGTGTGCTTTTACGTGCAAACCGACAATTTTCTGGATGGCCCTGCTCTTTTGTAGGCAGCCCAGATAAAATATACTCTTTGAACTTCAACCACAACAGACCTAGGTCTTATTATTGCCTAGAAGGGTTAAGCATAAAAAAAGGCCTTATTTTAAATAAAAAACGCTTCCAAGACGCGGAATTTTTAAAAAAGTGGCATACCGATACACACATTAGAGAGACAAGCTGCAAGTTTATAAAAAGCATCATGCTTGATATATCCAATGAAGAAAAAGTTTTGGTACATTGTGATGCGGGCAGAGATCGAACTGGAATGGCTTCAGCTGTCTTGGCTGGAGTTGCACTAGAAAAAATCGTCTCATTTGATAAAATAGTTTCTGCTTTAGAATGTGATTATCAAAAATACCCCACTCTCTCAGATAGTTATAAAGGCAGAATTACAGATTTTATAACAGATATTGCAACAGAATATCAAAACACAGAAAACTTCCTAACCTCAATGTGCCCTTCAGTTAACTCAGATTTAATAAACAATTTTCGTAAAAAACTAACTTACGATGCTTTTAAATAAACTAATTTATCTCAACTTAATTAATATATTTGTTTATATGTTCATTACAAAAAATCAAGCGGACATTATCAATAAACTCAACACTTCAAAGATGTGTTGCTCCGTGCAAGCTCTTTTTTTAATCTTCAGTGCTATCGGTATTTGAACGTTTAGGGTCAACAACTGCAGCATCAATATTATCAAGTGCATTTCTAATATCAAAATCATTTGCTGAGTTTGAATTTAACTAAATTGACTGAAAAAATAGTAATTGCGTTACACTATATTCCCAAAGGATCATTCTTTGATAGTCTGGGCTTTTTCTCCAGTGATGATTTGCGTACCTAGGGTCATCTGTTCTTTTTATCAAAGATGTTGCAACATCTAAAGCAAAATCATTGAAAGTGTATTCATGCTCAAACCCAATATTTTCTCTAAAGTCCTCAAAAACCTCCGTTACTTCTGAAGTGCTGATAGTCCTTTTTTCATGAGGGTCAGAATAATCTAATGAACCACTTTCAGCACCAACTTCTATGATGGTATCTAAAAACTCCTTTTCTTCACCAGAAAATGATTCAATACAACTCTCTGCAAAAATCTGTGTACCAGAACAAAAATACAATATGAAAAAAAGTGTTAAATATGAAAATTGAAATGCTCTCATTGATAGACCTCATAAAACGGATTAATTAGCGAACAAACGGACGGTAACAAATCAGTATATAAAAAATAATCAGTTAAATTCTTTTTAATTTCAGGCTATTAGGTTCCAAGTAACGGATTACTCATTCAATGTAATGGGTCTCGTTAGACTGGGCGTTCTAAATAAAAAATGTGATTCAAAGACTATACACATCTGACAAACTAATTAATCGTAACTTTTTGCTCAATCGTTCCAAAAATATTTTGACCCGACGCATCATTCACACGAATCTTAACAGTGTGCCCGTCTTGCATAAACGGAGTCTTAAACTCACCGCTATCAATTTTTTCAATCATACGTTTTTCTGCAAGACAAGAACTGCCACGGCTTCGGTCCTCATTAGAAACGGTTCCGCTACCAATGATGGTTCCTGCTGAAATTGCTCTTGAACGGCAAACGTGCTCTACAAGCTCATTAAAACCAAAGAACATTTCTGGCCCAGCATTTGGGTCACCAAACTTGCTACCATTGTAATCTGTCAGCATATTTAAATGTAGTCTTCCGTCCTTCCAAGCATCGCCTAGTGATTCAGGAGTTACGCATAGAGGTGAAAAAGCACTAGATGGTTTTGAGTTAAAAAATCCGAACCCCTTTTTGAGCTCACCCGGTATTAGATTTCTTAAACTAACGTCATTACAGATCATGACTAACTTTATGTACTTTGATGCTTCAGAAGCTTTTGTTCCCATTGGTGTATCCCCCATGATCACAGCAACTTCTGACTCAAAGTCAATTCCCCAATCTGCTGTTGGAAAACGGATGTCTTGAGTTGGTCTTAAAAAAACACTTGAACCACCTTGATAAACAAGAGGCTCTGTTCTTAGGGTTTCTGGCGGCTCTGCACCGCGAGCTTTTCGAACTAAGACAATATGATTGATATACGCTGAACCATCAATCCACTCGTATGCACGAGGCAGAGGTGAATGCATTTTTGCTTCGTCTACTGGTTCACCAGCATCTTGATTAGACTCTAGGTGTTCGAACTGCTTTTGAAGTTTTGGTGAAACACTCGCCCAATCGTCTAATGCCGATTGAAGTGTTTCTGCAGATTCTGCTAACATTTGGCGTTTATTATCAGAACTAACAACTACTAAACGACCATCTCTCGTTTGATTATCAAGGGTTCCAAGCTTCACAGTTCTCTCCTTCAGACCAACAGTTATCAGACCTTAAAAATTAATTTTCACCCACACAAGATCGTATTGCATCTAACTGGCGTGGTGAAAGTTTTTGAATCGCACCCGGTTTTAAATGGTTGCTTAGTTTTAGTGGACCAATTGCAACACGAACCAATCTTATGACTTTCAGATCAAGGGCCTCAAACATCTTACGAATAACACGCTTTCGACCTTCATGAATTTTAATACTATACCAACCACCGATTGTTTTTCCAAGTCTCTCGGAGGCAATGTACTCTATTGAACCTTTTGCAAGGATCTTAGATTTATCAATTTTTATGCCTTCAACAATACTTGCCATCTGAGGCTTACTCATTTTTTTATTGGTGAGTACTAAGTATTCTTTTTCAACGTGAAAACTTGGATGTGTAATCTTATAGTTTAAGTCACCATCGTTTGTCAGAAGCATCATGCCTTCTGATTCATAATCAAGTCTTCCCACAAACTGCAAAGACTTATGAACTTGCTTCACACTTGGTAAATCAAAAACTGTTTGACGGTCGTCTTCATCTCGGTGAGTACTCATCGTGAACTTAGGTTTATTCAAAACAAAATAAGATTTTTTTGGAGCTTTTTCTTTGACGACTTCACCTGAGACTTCGACGTCATCTAATCCCGGTGTGATTCTTTCGCCTAAACGACCTACTTTGTGACCGTTGACAGAAACCTTTCCTTCGCGGATGAGATTTTCACAATAACGGCGTGAGCCATACCCTTGCTTCGCTAGCCAAGCATGTAGCTTCATCATTTCTTGTTGCATTTTTGTTTTCCGTATTTAATCTAAAACTTCGTTGATGAGACCTTCGCCTCTTTTTGTTTGGGCTTCAAGCTCCTTGACTTCATCTGGGACCTCTACCGCATCTAAAACGGCCTTGGCATCAGTGTCATCAGCAACTTGCTCCAGATTGGGCTCTAACACGTCAGGAACTTCTTCGCCAGCTTCTTCTCGATCAAATCGCTCTATTGCCTTCTCAGCTTGGTTTAAGACCTCATCTTGGCTCTGGAAGCTCTCTAGATTCGGCAATTCCTTGATGGAGGATAACCCAAAAACCCTCAGAAATTCGTCGGTTGTCCCAAAGAGCATAGGTCGTCCCGGAACGTCTTTTCTACCCACGCATTTTACAAATCCACGGTCCATGAGGCTCTTAACGATACTCCCTGCATCTACACCACGGATAAATTCGATTTCAGATCTCGTCACAGGTTGACGGTAAACAATAATAGCAATCGTTTCTTGTGCAGACCTAGATAGCGGTCTTGGCCTACAGGCAAATAGTCGCTGCATCAAAGGAGCCGCTTCAGGTCTTGTTTGAATTCGGTAACCTTGACCCTTAATAGATGCTACTTCGATTCCACTCTCACGCTCAGAATAGGATTCTTGAAGCTCTTCAATCAAATACTTAATAGACTGATGATCTAAGTCTTCAGTTAAGTAATCGGCAATCTCTGGTATCTTCATTGGTTTTGTAGACGCAAGAAGTAACGCCTCTACCTGTGCAAGAGTATTTAAATCACAAGTATACTCTTCTTCTGGTTCTTCTTCAGCTTTTGTTTCACCTGTTTCAACCTCAGAAGATTCCTCAGCACCAGCTTCTAGCTCTGTTTCTTCATCCGTTGATTCGTACGCCTCTTCTGCCTGAACAGCAGACTCGTCAATCACTTCTTCAAGTAACTCTTCGTTTGGTTCAACATGATTGTTTTGATCTGTCATATGACTTTTTCTCCTTGAAGTTCAGAGATGGCAACCGCCAATGCTTCTGGATCAAACTGGTCTAAGTCTGTATTTAAGTCTACATACTCAACGAGTTCATCTTGTTTAAATAGCCAAATTGGTCCAAAGATACGGTCTTGATAAACTTTTAAATCACCGTACTTTGCAAGCTCAAGCATCGCCATGATGTTAATGACAAACTCATAACGAGACGAAAACCTTGAGTACAAATTTTGAAACATCACAAACCGAAGTTTTTCAATTCGTTTTTGCATTTGTTCAATCACCGTTTCAATGCCGATGACCTGGTTTTTGATGGTCACCTTTGATGGTTTGCGGCGAAGGTTCATATTCTTAAGCATTTGTTCGTACAGAACAATTAAACGACTCGGGTCTGCTTTGACAGGTGCGTCTTTTGGTTTTTCAACCATTGCGTCTAGGCGTTTATGATCTGTACTTGCCCAGACGAGGTAACCCACCATAGGTAGTTTCCCAATATTTGCACCGGCGTCTTTGAATTTTTCGTATAAGAGTAAACGCTCTTGAAGAGGAAGACGCGGGTCATCACCGTCATCCGTATCTTTGCTCTTTGGTCTTGGAAGTAGCATCTGCGTTTTGATTTCGATTAGATGTGCTGCCATAGAAAGAAAATCACCAGCATCACTAAGATCATCAAACTTAATGAGACGAAGATAGTTTAAGTACTGAGTCGACAGCATATAAATATCAATATCAAAGACATCTATTTCATTATCTTTAATAAGGTGCAGCAGTAGGTCCAACGGGCCTTCAAACTGATCAAGTTTGAGAAAATATCGACTTGGCATCTTCACTCATTGCAGGTTAAACACTGGAACATCGTAGCCTTTGCACGTAGATGGGGCAATTGCAATGTCACAACAAGGACCAAATCATAGGCAAGTACCTGATATTGATCAGCTTATCCAAGTCATGGGTTGTCAAAATCTAGTGGTACCTGTTATTCCTGTAAGCTACTTTAAGACCTACAAAAGCCTTATCTATCAAGGCACGAGAGATAATCTGTCTGTTTTTAAGTCATCTGGATCTACCTCAGAACACCGCTCTGAGGTATTTTACTCTGAAGAGTCCCTCAAACAGTACCAAAGAAAATCTACCACCGACTTTGAAGCAGTCATCAAAAAAAAGCTTCATCAAACATTCTCTAAAATCAACGGATACAGTTTTATTCCATCCACTGAGGTTTGGAAAGACTCTTCATTGGCACAAATGATTCATTGGTTTTCGGAACTCTCGAATATTCAATATGTCGACCATCAAAAATTTTCAATCCCAAGCAACCCCTCCTCAAAAACTCCTATTTGGATTTTTGCGACAGGGGAGCAAATTTTACAATTCATTGAAAATGGAAGCCGAATACCAAAGAATGCTTTTTTATTTGAAACAGGCGGCATAAAATCTCGACCGTTTTTAAATCTACATGAATACTATGAAATGCTCGCAAAAAACTTCGCTCCCCAAAAAATATTGAGTGAATATGGAAGCTGTGAATTAAGCCGGCAAGCTTATAAAGTCTTTGGTGAGCATTACGCCTTTGAAGAAGATGTCGATGTGTTTATAGATGATTGCAGCAACGAACTAAAAAAAGAGGGTTTAGGCCGGTTAGTTGTCTGGGACAAAAAAAGAACTGACTATCCATACGCTATTAAGACAGAAGACATGGTACTTCTTAAAAACAACCAATTTCAGATCAAAGGAAGAGTTAACGGCACTCAACCTAGAGGTTGCTCTTTAAAGAACAAACACACAAATATAAGAAAAGCTTACCCGAAACAAAAACCCACTACAAAAAAAATAAACCAACAACAAATAAAAGAACGCTCTCTTAAAATATTAGAGCTCTTGAAAAATCGCCTACAAAACCTAACTGAACTTTTTGCTCTAGAAACTGGCTCTCTAAATGCCTCCGTTTTATTTTTGGAGTCGCTATTAACTTATTCAATCCCTAAAGATCAAGAATACTGGATCAAAGCTTGCGAAAACGCTACTTTTACCTCCCAAAAAAATCCGACATACCAAGGTGCTTGGGCTTTACTTGCACCCAGCAACCACTCTATCGCCACCATGCAGCACTTGTTTATTGCTTATTGCCTAGATATACACATACATCTAAAAACACCTAATGACACATCTCTGCCGTTACTCAATTTTATGGTTCACGCATTAAAAGAGATCGGCCTCAAGGTTTCTTCTATTCCAAAAAATTATTACATTCAAAATAATATAGATATTCCAATTGTGTTTTTTGGCAATACCCAAAACGCAAATCAGTTAACCTCAAAAAATTCAGGGGTGTTCTGGGGGCATCATCAAACTGCATATGAATTCTCTGGGGATATGAGCAAAATTAATATGCTGTGCGAAGAGGTCTTTCACCTAGGCCAAGCTGGCTGCATGAACCCAAGAATTATTATTGCTCCACATGATATGTCATTTGATCAATTTACTGAAAAGCTACATACAGCTTTTAAAAATTTCTGGGGCAATCCTCTCAACTCTAAATGGCTCTTTGCAGCTCACCGCTATCAAGAAGCCCACAAACCCTTTATCATCAAGGCTTCCAAGGACCTTCATTTGCCATGGGTACATGAGATATCTTTAAAAGATGCAAACTTACTTTCAAATCATGGCGGTGATTATTTTGGTGTGTATTTATTACGATACAAAAACAGAGACGGTCTCTTAAAAGCCAAAAAAACTTTAGCTCCCACCATTACATACGCCCTAGACCAAAAGAACACACAATTCCCATTATGGAATGGCAAGCACCTTGGGAAACCTTTGTTTTACCCAGAGTAAATGCTATTATAAAAACATGGAACCCATACTCACACCTAATAGTCCATGGTATCATCCTCATCTTTATAAAGAGGAAGTCACCCAGCATTTGAGTCGTGAAGAAATACATGCCATGGCTTACCATTATTTTTTAAAATTTATGCCTTTTTTTAGAAACCAAAAAGAAGGAAGCCTCAAAACAGGCCTCGTCATTGAGTTCAGCACAAGAATGAAATCTAAACTTGGGCTATCACTTCTTTTTGAAAGAAAAATGAGGTTAAACCTTACTTATTTTGCCACTTGCCCTAGCCTTATGCCTTATACAATTTTTCATGAACTTGTTCATCAGTGGCTTTACGATTGTTGGTATGACCCAAATCACACCGCTAGATTTTACAAAAAAATGGAAGACTTCGAAAAAACAAACCTACCTGTTGATACAAAAGTACATATTCACTCAAGACTACTAAAAGAATCAAAATATATTTACCAATGCCCAAGTTGTGAAAATATATTTTTTAATGCGAAAGCATATCGAGGCATTTCATATTGTGGTCACTGCCATGATCTGGAAAAAGGCAAAAATTATTTAAACAGAGTGTACAGAACAGAACAAAGAGTTTCTGCTTAAGGCTCTATAGTGTCCTTGCCAACCTAAAACCTGTTCTTTCACGCTTAGAGTCTGAATAATAGGATTCCCTCGTTGCACAACGAGCTCTCTCAAACCCGTAGACAAAGTCACCGCCTTTGACAACATGGCTCTTCCAAAAAGTAGATTTTTTGGCTTCAGCTTCGCTAACACTAAAATGCAAAGGGTCGTTTTCTGGGGTTTTTACCAATGCATCATACCTACTTTTATAATGATCTTGAACAAACTCCTGAACATTCCCATGCATGTCAAAAAGACCCCATAGGTTTGAATACGGATAAGACCCTACAGGTTTTAATTCTGAAGACCCTACATTCATATACTTACGTGCGTTATTTTGATTTATCGAAGCAGGCAAACCATAAGAACCCTCTAAACCACCGCGAGATGCATACTCCCACTCCGCTTCTGTTGGCAATCTAAAACAACCAGAAGTTGCGAATGCTTTCGCATACCCTTTATCAGTGCGTAGATTTCCACAGTCTTTCTTTGGATTTTTTAGCTTATTTAGTGAATTGATAAAGTCTTGAATAGATTTTAATCGCACAAAATTAATTGGGTAGTCAGAGCAAATATCACCACCCTTATCTACTTCATCACAATCTGCAAAAGTAAGTTTTTCTTTTTTGTTTATTTGTTTCCATTGTTTTTGATTTAATTCATACTTTTGCAATAAAAAAGGCCTGGTAATCCTTACAGGCCTACGGCCTTCTGAATAGTACCTCCCATATTCTGAAGTAGGAGACCCTATCATAAACTCCCCGCTGGGAATATAGGCCATCTGTATTCTTGCTTTACCAAGAAGGGTTATGTTTCCAGTCGTTTCAAACAAAAAATATTCACTCTTATTTTTAGTTAACAGATTTATCTTGTTTGTTAATACTTCAATTTGTTTGCCGGAACTGTTTTTGCACTTTGCATTTTTACATTGATAAGTTCCAAGCATCGACGAAAATCTTGAGCAACCCTCTACTTCAGAAATCTGCATTTCTTTAATAAAATTCTTAGAGTACAAAACATCTACATTTAAATAACAATTTTTAATGGACTTACTTTTAAAGAAACCAGAACTAATCCACTTTGTTTTTATACAAAATTCACCCAACTGAAAGCCTTCAAAATCAAGTGATTGCTTCCAACGTGTATTTTCTTTGACACAACTTACTTCTACTTTTCCATTCTTTTTAAGTTCAGCTTTTTCGAGATAATCAAAACCATTCGCAGCGAATAAAGGAGCGGCAAAAACCCACACAAGAATCCATTTAAACATCTTCGTATCCTCCGCATAAATTGTATTCTAAGCATTAAAACCATTATACTAAATACATAGAAATTCTGCATGAATTACTAAGTAAACCTATTTATATTCTCATCACCAACCACGAACACATGATCACACCAAATGACAAAAACAGGAACTCATGACCGATAAAGGCTAGAAAAACTACTCTTGCAATTTTCTGATTTTATTGAACTTTATTGGTTTTTATTTAAAAAATTTAAAAGCACCGATAGGGCTCATCTGGAGGAACAGTGAAAATCATAGAAGAACACAAAGACTTAATATACAGCATTTTATTTGCAATTATTGCTCTGTGTTTGAACCATGTTTTCCAAAGTGAAGCACAACGTTCACAAATTCCCACCACAACTGAAATCAACTCCAGCTCTTTAATCCCAGACTTTAAAAAATTAAAAGATAAATTTTAGATTTTGATTTTTCTGGTTGATAACGGTTTTGTGGGACAAGAGTCTTTGGAATCATCATTTACTTTCATCCAAAAGTCCCAAGGATGACTGCCTTTTGGTAACCTTGAACCCTCAAAATAAACACCCAAATGATCTTTACCGTCAGTAGAGCGAACCACCCTGTCTTTTGTGAGTTCTCGGTTGTCTACCATCGTTGGATAAAAATCTAATTTATCAACGACACGTCTGTTGATATTAAAATGAAGCTGAAGACTAATATCACCATGGTAAATATCTAAACGAAAGTGACAATAATAACGGTTACAGTATTTCTTAAGCACCTCTGATTTTTTGACGTTTAACCCGTGAACCGGCATTTTAGCTCTAAATTTCCAAGGCTTATCTTTTGAAAGTTGCCAATAGTAATAAAGCCTGCTCCCCATATTTAAATAGTCATAACCATTCACAGGCAAAGACACTCGCATGGGAATATGAGCACTTGTATTGTAAAAACTAATATCCGTAAGAAGTTTTAGTTTAACCTTAAAAAACAGAACATGAAGAAAAAAATCAATCCTTGCAAAAATACCCATACTGGATTTTTCGTGAGCTTCTAAGGTTGATTTTATATCATTAGATCCAAACCTAAGGTTTAAGAAGTTTTTTACATCTCCTTTAATATGTAAATTCGAATTTTCGATTACTTTTATAAAATTTCCTTTTTTATCATTTGCGTAAATCGCGTGAAAAAGCATGTAGTTTGCTTTATTAAGGTCGTAAACATAATTATTTGATCGCACCCTCCCAACACCTAAGTCATATTCCAGCTCTCTTTTGGTTGCCGGTACTTTTGAAACACCCTTACACCAAGCAACATATGCGTAACTAGTACTACCGTTTTTTTTGTATTTTATTTCATAGACAGACTTTGATGCACATGGAAAACCTGTAAAATTAGTAACTTTAGGGTGAGCTTGATTAGACTCAAATAAAATACGATCACGAGGATGCGTTTTTGAATTCAACCAGCTTTTGTTAGAATGAAAAACCAATTTTAGTCTGGCCGTTCTTTCGTCTATTTGAAAGGGGATGGCAATCCACTGAGAGCCTGATTTTGCAAATACTGCTAGTTGGTTTCTTTTGGTAAAACGCTCAGGTTTTACTTGTCCACGACCAAGGTAAACAGGGCAAGCTCCAAGGGGCTGCTCAAAAAAAATACTGCATAAAATCAAGAGGTTTAATATTTTCATTGTTTCAGCATAACGGTTCATGTTTCACTTAGCAACGTCGTGACATGTAACTCTTGGAGAGCAGATATTTGATGTATAGCCTAAATGATTTTGACTTTGAATTTGACCCTGAACTGATTGCCACGAAACCTCTAGAAGATCGGAACCAAGCCAAACTACTCCATTATGATTCCAGTATCTATGACTACAAAGTTGGCGACCTTGATAAAATCTTGAAAGACACCCTTATTATTGTAAATAACACAAAGGTTCTTAATGCTAGACTGTACTTAACGTCTCCAAAAATCAAATCGGGAGAAGCGTTTCTCCTCGAACAACAACAATCCAAGTGTGAGTGGAAGGCTCTTGCAAGGCCATTAAAGCGGATTAATATTGGCGATCGCTTTGAACTAGATAAAAACATTGAGCTTGAATTTACACGCAAAGCCGATGGTTATGCTTTTGTTCGCTTTCTATGCTCTGAAGAAAAAATGTGGCAATACATTGAAGCTAAAGGAAATATTCCAATCCCTCCATACCTAAAGCGGCTTGCGAACTCTCAGGATAAACATGACTATCAATCCATGTTCGCAAAAAAAAGAGGGAGCGTCGCTGCTCAAACAGCTTCTTTTCACTTTACGGACTCACTTAAAGAAAAATTAAAATCAAATCGCTGCGAGTTTGCACCTATCACTCTCCATATTGGCGGCGGTACTTTTTTACCTGTTAAAACAAACCGGCTAGAAGATCACGAGATGCACTCTGAAAAATATATGATACCAAAAGAGACTTATGAAAAAATTCTTGCTTATCAAAAAAACGGTAAACAAATAGTATCTGTTGGTACTACTGTTTTTCGAGCGGTTGAATCCTTTTGGAATTCACACTCAACCAACACTCTTCGCACTCAAAGTCTGGACACAGAACTAAGTACCGACTGGTTCCTATACCCTCAAAAGGCTGAACTGTATTCATCGCAGGTTTTTAGCCATATCATGACTAATTTCCATCAACCAAAATCGACTTTATTAATGTTGATTTGTGCTCTTATAGGCAAAGAACAAGCTTTTAAAATTTATAACCATGCACTAGATCATCATTACCGTTTATTTAGTTATGGTGACACTAGCCTATTAAAATTGAACACACTCCTCTTTTAATTCTTCTACAACACCACAACCGTATAAATTCAAACTCAATACACTAGCCGCAATCATGATATATGCTTTTCTTTTTTCATTCCATTCTCCTTTAATAACTTTATTATTCGGTATTCTGATATATTCTGGCTCTGCAAAAAACACGAAAGCCCCCTTTGGTCTTTAACCAAAGGGGCTTTCAAATGTATATCTAAATTACTTAAGTGCGTATTTTACAGCTGCGTTAATAAAATCAATATTTTTATTATTGAAATCATTGAGTGATTTTTTGTACTCAAGGTCTGGCTTAACACCTTTGTTCTCAAGTAATTCACCATTATGACGCACAATTAACGACTCCGTCGTAGACAAGACATTTCCAAGCCTAGGCGACGCTAAGTGTGGAGTTACGTTTCCACCAGCACCCATGGTTTGAGTACCAATGATTTTTGCAATGCCGTTATCTTTTAAGTCTGCAGTGAAGATATCACACATACTTGCACACATCTCGTTAACCATCAGAACCACTTTTTCGCCTTTTGCACCAGTTGCTTTTTTAATAGAAGGCATGATGTCGCGAAGTGATAGTGAGTTTGAAAGCCGCTGATCTTTTTCTTGGGCTTCAAGAACGTCACCGTAGATTCTATCGAAATGACTTCTCATATATTCAGAGCTGTTGTACAGAGAGCTCGAATGGAAGTTATTAACCCAACCATCATTTAAACGAACCTTGACAGACATCTCCTTGTGATTTTCTTCTTTAAGAAGTGCCGCCAAATTCATTCCGTACAACAATGAGCCGCCGCCATTATCAACTAAATCAATGATTTTCCCAGAAACATTAAAATCCTTAAACTTTGCTAGTGCCTCTGCAAAGGCTGCTACAGCTGTGTCTCCTCCACTAAAGCCCGGGATCTTGATGTAACCAATTTTTTTGTCGCCCATAAAGAAGATTCTTGTGTCGAAAAACTTATTTTCAACTTTTAATTGCATAATGGTACCGTTTGTTACAGTCTCTTTTTCGTTCTTTTTAGTAGCTTCTTCTTTTTTCTTTGTCTCTTCTAATAGTGGAGCAATATGGCTTAAGAAAAGATCTGCTGTTGGAACCTGAATGATAAATTGATCACGAGCGATATCTACTAATGCACGCTCATCCTTAAAAATCAAATTTGAAAGATATTGATCATAGCTCCAAGAATAACGTGACGATATTCTGTTTTTTAAATTTTCAAAATCAGAATCTACATCCGTAGTTTGATTTTCTGCTTTTGGAAGATTCTTGCTTGCTTCACGCTGTTCTTTCACAAAATCAGCATAATCTTTCTTGACCCAAGAGACTGTTTCTTTTATTTCTTTACCACCGCGGTATATCGTCAACTCAACTGAATCTGCCTCTGGCATCTTACACATAACGCTACTAAAAATTTGTAAATTTCTGAATCGAATATTTTTATTTGAAAGATCATTACCGATATTAGCTGGACAATACTCTGAAACATAGGCGTCAACTGACTTTCCGTCAATCTTATAAATATAATCACCAACCATCACAGGAAAACCAACCCTGTTTTGTCTCATGGTCGGAAGCAAATTCTTTACATAAAAAACCTCTTTTAAGTCTGGTGTTTTATCTGCTTTCTTTTTACTTGCTTCTACTTTTTCTTGCTCTGTGGTCTTGTCTTTAGAATCCTTTTTAGGTTCTTCAATAATATTAATATCTACTTCAACCAATCCACCAATCAATCCGATATGGGCTACATTCATTGTACCCGGAAGACTATTCCAACTTGTCATTAAATTTACATGACCATCTTTAAATAAAGCCACAAACTCTTTTAATAAAACGTTAAATTCATGGTTGGTCATGTCTTCTTCAGCACGTTTTGCGAATTTTTTCTTTTCTTCTTCGAAGTCAAACCCATGGAGTTTTTGTTTGTATTCAAGTGGAGCATAATTTGCTTCTATGTTTGCAACTACCCAATCCAATTCAACTTTTCTTTCAAATTTTGTTAACTTTTCATTGGTTAAACTTCCGCAACCAACTACAAGTAAAGCAACGATAGACACCACTAGTCTGTTGAAAATCATACAATTCCTCCCACTGTATTATTTGTTCATTAAGATAATTTATTGCATCGTACTTCAAATATTTATGAACAGCAAGAAACCCGGGCAATAGAAGTACTCAGGCTAGTTTAATTTTTTTTGTATTTTTTATGATCACATTTAAACCACGGAGGGATTTTTATAGTATTCTCATATTACTTTAGCTTAATCGAATTCACACTCTGAATCATGCGGTAATTTAGTAAAACCAAATAGTGGCAATATAAAAAATTTACTTATTGCTGAATTTGCTGCTCTAGCACTTGAACCAATAACTGTAAATCTTCAACCTGCTGTCTAAGTTGTTGAATCTCAAGGTTG
Source organism: Oligoflexales bacterium (assembly GCA_023301465.1). Taxonomy (GTDB): domain Bacteria; phylum Bdellovibrionota_B; class Oligoflexia; order Oligoflexales; family JALZUQ01; genus JALZUQ01. The sequence goes on along the minus strand of JALZUQ010000007.1, from coordinate 37,461 downwards.
CGTGTTTCATTTTGTGCAGATAAAGTCTTTGCTTTCTGCTCTTGTAGTAATGTTGTTTTTATTGCCAGTTGTACCTGACTGGATATTGCTTCATTACAAAAACGAAGCAACTCACTTGAATCAGATGTCGCTTTCGTATGGTTCATAATCTTTGACGCTAAAGACGCCGGTATATGTGGGGTGTTAGGAGCTACATTTGTTGTTACACCCTTTGGCTCTAGAGCATTAAATGAAACTTTAGGCACTACCTGTTGGACAGCTGGAATCGCTGGGACCGTTAATTCTGGCGTTGTACGTATTGGAGCAGTATGAGACTGCTGAAGTGGTGAAATACTTGGTTTTCCTCTTACGGGGTTCCCGCTGGAGTCAGTATCAACTGGGATAAAGTATTTCCCTTCGCGAAGTTCTGCACCAAGCTTTCCTGTACGAATACGTCTTCTCACTGTCATATCAGAAATAGCGAAAGTCCGTGCGTATTCAACAATTGACATCCATTGTTGTGCCATAATGAGCCTCTTATATTTTTTAGGTAGTTTCTATCTCTATTATAGCATTTTTTAAGTTTGAATAGAAAAATTCACGGCATCAAGCATTGGCATTCGGGCAAAAAAATCGGATTTTATGAAGAGTTTTCGGTAATTTAAAAATCTACCTGCACTTGCTTATATTCGCAGCGAATGAACTTGATTAGGCTTCTTGAGTTGCGTTTTTATTTGCTTCAGCTAATTTTTGTAGCTTATTGCGTTTTGTTTCAAGGAGTAACATATCAATCAACAAAAAGGTCACCCCAACCGTAATACATGAGTCTGCGATATTGAATTTGGGGAAATCATAATACCAACCAAAGATCCTCCAACGAACATCTATCCAGTCGATAACATATGTTAATCGAATACGATCTAGGAAATTCCCAATAGCTCCTGATAAAACTAAGACCAAAGCCATTCTAGCTAGCTTATGAGAGCTAGGAGTTGTTCTGAAAAAATAAAGAATCATAATCACAGCAAGTAAAGTCACACCGTAGAAAAATGGCTCTCGAATATGATCATCAACATTTTGAAGAGCACCCCATGCAGCACCTTGGTTTCTTACATACTGAAAACCGAAAGCGAAATAGCCGCCTTCTGCACGATCTCCGGCAGAATACAGAGGGATCTGCTTTCCGTGATACATTTTGACATTTTCTTTATTTGAGCTGAGTAGAAGTTCTTCTTCAGCATGAATCTTAGACACCTGATCTAAAACCACCGTAGAGAAAAACACGAGAAACAAAAGGATAATGGATAAGTTGATTTTTTTCATATTCATCTTAATAAGATACCCGCATTAGGGCTTACAAATCAACATCTTTAAAGTGGTAGAAGCCTGAAGACTGGGCTTCTAACCAGTTCAGCAAAACCAGAGCCCCAGAAGCAAACAACTTGCGATCAAGAGCACGGTGGCTAAAGCTAACCTCTTCATGATCACTAATAAACCTTACTTCGTGCTCACCATATACTCCACCGCCACGAATAGCATGCATGCCAATTTGGTGTTCTTTACGCTCACCTTGATATTCACCCACAAGCTCTGTTTTAGAAGTTTGTAATGCCTCTGCTAAATAAAGAGCTGTTCCACTAGGTGCATCTTTTTTGTAACGATGATGAGTTTCAATAACTTCAGCGTCAAAACCATATTTTTGGAGTGTTTTTCCAAACTGATCTAAGACCTTTCGAAACAAAGCAATGCCTACACTTGTGTTAGGAGCAACCATCACCTTATGCTGATAGTCTTTAGCTGATTTTTGCCAACCATCAATAACACTCTCATCAAGACCAGTCGTACAAATCAAAAAACTCTTATTTTTTGATTTTGAAGCCAGGCTCAAAAGATTTTTTGCACTTGAGGGCAATGAAAAATCAATCAACCCAGAACTTGACTGTAATAATTGGAGGTGAGAATGATCATCTGAAACGGTGGTTGAGCCACCAGAGTCAATCGTTTCACTTTGAGAAATACCACCACCAAATGTAAGGTTCTTATGGTTTGAAAGCTCAGAGACAAGCATCTGACCCATGCGACCAGTATGCCCATGAATGATCACTGATTTTTTACTCATGGCGTTATAGACCTATTTTTGTGGTTTATTCTATCTTTTTTTGTCTGAAGACTTCAGCTTGATAACTTCATCCATCACATCGCTAACAGGTTTGGTTTTGACACCACACCCAGCAAGAAGCATGAATAAACCAAGCGTCACGAAAATTTCTTTCAAAACTTGTATCCAGCAAAAACAGAAACTAGAAATGAATCGCTTGTTTGGTCGTCTTGGATCTCAAATGCTTTTCCAGCGATGGCATAAGCAGCATCCAAACCGGCTTCGATATTTTCACCCCACTTGTAAGTGTAGTTAAAATCAACTTCAAAACCTAGATCATTACCTTCATAACCGACAGACTTCACTGCTTGATTCGCTTGTGCTGCTTTTACAGAATCTGGCATGCTCTCTAACAAACTAGCTGTTAATAGCTTAAGATTAAAATTACCGTATTTCATATCTTCATAACGATAAGATAAACCAAGAAGATAAGCATTCACTAACCTTCCCGGATCAAAAGCTCCCGGCACAATATTATTGTCAGAATAGTTTCTTTCACGAAATAAAATTTGGGCTGGTTGAAAATTCCTGTGAAAAGCAAATGCTGCAGCACGCTCATCACGCTCTGTATCGTCTTCTGCAAGGTATCCATCGGCATCACCCGGAGCAAACGCGTACTCAAGACGAACACCATGTCTTGAAGATGTTCCTTTGTTGAAACGGTTTGGAGCACTCATGTCGCCACTCTCAAGAAACACATAGTCAAAGTAACCAGCGAATGCAACAGACTCTGCTGACTTTGCTATTGGGTCTCCATTGGTTCTACTTCCCCTGCCACCAAAGCTAGTTAATGCAGGGTCTTTACTCTCACCTAAGCGAAAGACAAACTCATTGGCGAATGAAAAACCTTTGTAATAAAGGGCAGTATACACATCAATAAACTGAATATCCGTCTCGTGTCTTTCCCCAAAAATCCAACTACCATATAGTCCAATGTGCTTTTTGAAACTGCTGGCAGAACCAACGTGGCGGTCATCCAATTCAACCGATAAGTACACCTGAGACAAATCATCCGACCTAGAAGTTGCACCGCTGTTTAGACCAGCAACGCGGCTTGTTTCTTGAAGCTTGTCATAACCCACTTCAAAACCAAGGGTTTGAGAAGAAGTGAGATTCATTTCACAACTGACACCATCAAAAACACTGTACTCAGGATCAAATAAGCCTTTTCCTGAATCGTAAAGAACACCTAAACCCCAATCTCTTCCACGTCGACCTGCTTTAAGAAGGCAAAGATCAAATGCATACTGCATATATAGCTGAGAAAGTTTTGGGATATAGTTATCGTACTTGGGGTCTAATGGGTTTTGATCTTGACAGTTTGCACCTTCGCACTGTGCTTGATCTCCTAAGTAAGATTCTCTTAAGTCATCAGAAACACGGAACTCGAAAAACAATGAAGCTTTTTCCGTAGCTCGACCTTCTATCCCAAGGCGAAGATTATGATCAATCGCATCGTGGTTTCCCGTTCCCTTTTGGAACATTGGGTGCTCCTTAAATTCTGGTCGAATAGAATAATGACCGGAACCATTTAAATACCACGCAGATGCCTGCAGACTAAAACAAAGCGTCCCCAAAAGGATCGCCGAATGTATTGCTTTTGAATGAACAAAATTCACTTTATTTCTCCTGATTTCTCGCCTAGCCTCGACTATAGAATGCTCAGCATTTAATGCAACATAATCTCTCATACAACAGAACCTTAAAAGGCTGGGTCCCACTCCTTGACACCTGAATCCGTAAAAACCAATCTTTTCAAAGAGATACATACTCCACTGTGGTGATCAAGTTCACAAAGAATCGTTGGCATCCACAGATTATCCTGAGCTGGCTTATATTTAGATGAGGAGTCACCTTCGAATCGCTTTACTGCTGCTTTTATATCCATCCCAATCACAGAATCATACGAACCAGTCATCCCCAGATCTGTCACAAAACCTGTATGAGATTTAAGAATTCTATGGTCAAGCGTTGGAACATGACTGTGGGTCCCATATACAAAACTTACTTGTTCCGCAAAACCCCAAGCGATTGCTTGTTTTTCACTGGTTGCTTCACAGTGAATATCTACAAGAATGGCTTTCACCGATAGCTCTTCTAAACATTTTTTGATTTGAAGAAATGGGGAATCATTTTCTGGGTGCATAAATACCTGACCCAAAACATTGATGACACCTAGTTTATTGCCATTTTTTAAAGTGATAACTTTAGCCGAAATGTTTTTCTTTTTGAGGTTCCAAGCATTACCTGGAAAAACCAGCTTTTCATTTTCATAGCCAAGGTGATAAACATCACGGTTCTTATGCCAGTGGTTCCCTAAAGTAATTGCATCAATATGGTGTTTGTCGGTTATCTCTTCAAATATTTTTTTTGAAATTCCAAACCCGCCAGATAGATTTTCACCATTTATGATTAATCCATCAATGGAATATTTTTCTTTTAGCTTTGGGATGTATAAGTCAAGTGCTTCTCTTCCGGCTCTAGCAACAACATCACCGATAACGGCAATGATCACTTAGCGAAATCCACAGCCTGACTCTCACGAATAACGGTTACTTTTACTTGGCCCGGAAATGTAAGTTCCGAACGAATCTTGTGTGCAATATCAGAAGACAGCCCATTCACTTCTTTGTCACTAATACCTACCGGGCTGACAATAGCTCGAACTTCTCGACCTGCCTGCATAACGAAAGCACCATCTACCCCACGGAAACCTTTGACAAGGCCTTCCATGTCTTCAAGTCTTTGTATGTAACTATCCATCACTTCTTTACGAGCTCCCGGTCTTTGAGAAGATAAGATATTCGCAGCATGCACGACAACAGCAATAGGGTTAGCGTTCGTAAGATCCTCTTCATGATGAAGTTGAACCGCAGAAATCACATCTGGGTGTTCGTTGTGCTTTTCTAAAAGCTCTGTTCCAATCTTTGCGTGATGACCATCATGATCTTGATCAAGTGCTTTACCAATATCGTGTAGCAAGCCTGCACGCTTTGCGACTTTAACGTTTAGTTTCATTTCTGAGGCCATGAAACCGCATATTTGAGCGACTTCAATACTATGAGCCAAAACAGTTTGCTGCCCAGTGGACAAGAACCTCAGTTTTCCAACATAAGAAACCAACTCACTATCAAGGTCTGTAATTCCAAGCTCAAAGCAAGCTTGATCACCAAGGTCAGCAACAATAGAGTCCATCTCTTCGGTAACACGCATTGCTGTTTCTTCGATACGTGCTGGGTGGATACGACCATCTGCCACTAGGCGTTCAATTGTAATCTTGGCAATTTCTCTTCTGATTGGATTAAAACAAGAGACAATCACCGCTTCTGGGGTATCGTCAATAATAAGATCAACACCCGTAAATTGCTCAATAGCTCGAATATTTCGACCTTCTCTACCGATGATTCGACCTTTCATCTCATCGGATGGCAAACCAACAACCGCAACGGTAGAGTCATTCACGTACTCACCCGCAAGTCTTTGCACTGCAACACTGATCACCGATTGACTCACTCGTTCAGCATCTTGCTTTGCTTGTTCTTCTATTTTTTGAATTTTTTCACTCGCTTCTTTGCGAGCATCATTTTCTAAGGTCTTAATTAATTCTCGCTTAGCTTCTTCTGGTGTCATACCAGAAATGCGTCTGAGTGCTGACTGAGTGTCCGCAAGCATGGTTTCGTACTCTTGTGTGAGTGCGATCGCTTTACGTTCTTCATTTCTAATCTTTTGGTTAAGAGACTCAACATCGGTCTCTCTCGCATCGAGGATTTGAAGCTTCTTGTCTAAAGACTCCTCGCGTTGTTTAATTTTGTTTTCGAGTTTTGAAATTTCTGACCGTCGTTGCTTTGCTTCTTTTTCGAATGATTGACGACGTTTTTTACTTTCGCGTTTAAACTCTTGTTGTGCTTCTTTTACAGTCTGGTCTGCGTCACTTCTTGCTTGTTTAAGAACCTGTTCCGCCTCAGTTTCTGCATGTTCCAAAGCCTTGTTGGCCTTGCCTTTAAACGCAAACATCCCTACACCAAAAACACCAAATGCAATCGCAACAAAGGTTACGATTAAATATATATACTGCTCCATTAGAGCTACTCCTCATTATCAACCACAAGATTAACAGCGGGTTTATACTACACGACAGCAGTCACAAAAGCGTGATCAAAAAAAGGGCGGGAACATGTCCCGCCGCTTTAAGCTTGATTTCGTAATCTTGCGATAAGCTACGGTTGTGTCAGCACAAATTCACTACGACGATTTTGAGACCAAGCTGATTCGCCGTCTCCGTCAAATGCTGGCTTTTCTTCACCGAAACTAATCGTGCTCACTCTAGAAGGATCAACTCCTGAGTCTGTCAAGTAACGACGAACTGCTTCTGCACGCTTTTGACCCAGAGCAATATTATACTCTACTGACCCACGAGAGTCACAGTGACCTTCAACTTGCACAACATCTCCGCTGTTACCTTGTAAGTGAGAAGCAAGCACTTTTAGCTTTGCTTTTGTTTCACCAGTTAAAGAATACTGATCGTATCCAAAGTAAACAGTTTCCGGAACAAAGTCTGCTGATGAAGGTCCTGGAGGAATATCCGTTGGAATAGGATCCGTTACACCTGGCTGAACTGGATCTACCACTTCATCATCAGTACAGGCTACTGACCCAAAAAGAACCATTGTTCCAATCAACGTAATACGTAAAACGGTTTTAACCAACATGGGAATATCTCCTTAAAATTCTTAGTAATTCCAATATATAAAAGTCTACTATAATTTAAACACACCTCAATCGAGGTTTTCAAGAAATTTTTTAAGCTTATGTTGAACACCCGAAAAACTACCCGGTGTCATAAAAATAATTGCGTCGTCTTTTTTTAGTTTATCCACCACGTGATCATAAAGCTTTTCGTTTGTTTCAAAACTCTTGGAATGCTCTCCAATCAAGTCCGACAATTGTTTTGTGTTCATTCTATTTTCTTCTGGAATCCTGAGATCTTGGGCACACTCTCCGATCAAAACATGGTCCGCAAGTGATAAAGAAGAAGCGAACTCTTTCATAAAAAAGTTTCGACGAGATGTCGCATTTTTAGGCTCAAAGGCAACCCAGAGTCTTTTTGATGGATACCGCATACGAAATCCATGAATAACACTCTTAATGGCTGTTGGATGATGTGCAAAGTCTTCAAAGACATCTATCCCATCATTTGAAGCAAGGTGATCCATTCGTCTTTTTACGCCACCAAAGCTTTGCAAGGCATCTTGAAACTCTTTTATCGTGAATGGCGAAAGCTCACCAGATTGAACCATCTTGTTTAGAACAGCACTCATCATTTGGATGTTTTGAATATTGTGGTTTCCAATCAGGCTCGTCTTTAGTTGAACCTTACCAAACCCCGTCAGCTCTACATCAAGGCGAGCTCCATTGTCGTCGTAGCTTGTATTTAAGACTTTGCACTGTTGATCAACCCATGTCACTTTTTCTTGAAGTTTAAGTCTATGAATGAGCTCTTTTACCACTGGGAGCGGATGAACAAATATTTTAGATGAATCAGACACCTTTTCAATCAACATTGTAAACTGTCGATAGATATCTTCAATTGAAGAAAAAATATCGACGTGATCAAACTCAAGATTATTAATCACAAGGTAGTCCGGTCTATAATGTAAGAATTTAGAGTCTTTGTCCCAGAAAGCCGTATCGTATTCATCGCCTTCAATCACAAAGAACTTACCCGAGCCCAAGGCAAAACCTTTATCAAAACCTTGAGGCAAGCCTCCAATCAAGTAACCCGGATCAGCATTTAACTGCCTTAACATGTGAGATATCAAGCTTGAGGTGGTTGTTTTTCCGTGAGTGCCACTGACTACTACCGAGCTGGGCTTCTGAAGAAAAAGATTACCCACAAGTTCAGCAAAGCTAGTGACGGGAATTTTTTTTTCAAGAGCACTTTCTAGCTCTTCGTGCCCCCTAGACAATGCGTTTGCAACAACAACAACATCAGGGCTTTCAGCCTCAAACTGATTTGCTTTGTAAGGCTGTTTTACCTCAACTCCAAGATCAGCAAGTAAATCCGACATGGGAGGAAAGACTTTTTGGTCGCTTCCAGAAATTTGATACCCCGCCTCATGACAAAGCCCAGCAGCGGCAGCCATGCCTGTGCCAGCAATTCCCATAAAGTAAATGTTTTTTAAATCACTAAAGTCCGACAGTGTATTTGGCTCGACAGGATGGGACATCTTTAATTGGTTCCTTTGGTTATCTTTAATATTAGCTAATTATAAAACAGCTGAAAATTTTAATTTGTTTTCTTCCAATACCGCATCTGCACCTATCAGAAAAGGCTTATTGTTATGAATATGCCCGATCTCATTAGAAGTGTATATGGGGACATGTGAGTTTTTTTTAAGAAACTGAATAAAAATATCGTGATATTCACGGTAAGCAGGGTCTTTATACACAAGCCTGCCAAAGACTACAGCACTTACACCTTGCAAGACTCCGCTATTTTCCCATTGTCGCCAGTACCGCATTAACCTGGCAGGGTGCTCTTCAATATCTTCCAGAATTAGGATGTGTTTATCTAAAGATTTTGGAAAATATGGTGTGCCGATAAGATTTGTGAGCACAGAAAAACAACCGCCATATACTTTCCCCTTTATTGGCTCTTCTATGTTTTCTTCTATTAAAACTTCTCCCGAAGGTTCTGAGGATTCTAGCTGCAATAAAAAATCATCAAGCAGCTCGTCGTCATACCAAAATGCACCGCCGGGCATACTCGCATGCCAACTTAGTCCTCCACATTCAGCATAACGTGCACTCATCAACGATGTGAAATCAGAAAAACCTATAAAAATAGTGTTTTCATGGTTTTTTAATTCTATTTTACCAAGTAGATCAGAAACTCCATAACCCCCTCTAGAGGCCCAAAGATAATCAACGCTAGCATTTAAGCTTAGATTTAACTGATTTAGTCGAGAGCTTAAATCGCCATAAAAACCCCAGTTTTCATCAAACTTCACTTCCGAAAGAGTCTTCTGTGTGAAGTTTTTAGATTGAAATATGTATTTTAATCTTTGTTCCAATAAAAGTTTATTAGAAGGAGCTGACAATGTTGGAAAAGATAGTACAGGCATAATAAAAGGATATCACAATACCATAAAACACAAAAACCCGGCTCGAAAGCCGGGTCATAAGTTTTGAAGGGTTTATAAATTTACTTTAAATTTTTAGCTAGTTTAATGTGCAACTGCCTCTAAAGCTTGTTTCTGATAGCTAGCTATATCTGCTTTAGGAACCACCGATAAAGATTGTCCTTTATAAATCATATCAGGATTAGAGAGCTCGGATTTATTTTTATAATATAGAGCTTTCCAATAACGAGAAGACCCGTATACATTTTTACTTATGGTTCCTAATGTATCGCCAGTCCTAACTACATAATTACCACTTTCGTAATTTGAAGAACCAGAATCCATCGCAGCTGTTTCACCTGCCTCAACCATTTGAATCCTTTGTCCCGGATAAATCACATTTGGGTTAGTAATAGAGTTTACAGAAGCAAGCCCTCTCCAAAATCTATATTTACCGTAGTACATTTTACTTATTTTACTTAAAGACTCACCTTGCTTAACAACGTGAATTTTTCCTGATGTTTGGTAGTTTTGGTTATCACCTGATGTTGATACATATTCTTGATCAACACTCTTATTCATTTGTTCAGAGTCATTATTGCTCACTGCGTTTATTTCTTGGTCATCATTTTGAGCTTGGTCATCATAAGAATTTTGATCATCTGTTGAGTCGGCAGTTTCTGCATTATCATATTCTGGTTGATCATCAGCGACTGGTTCTTGGTCATCACTAATTCTGTTGAGCATGTTGTTTAAGTTTTCTTCTTGTTCGTTGTTGTTATCTGAAACTACTTCTTCGTTCGCGTAGTCTGTGTTGTCGTCTTCTACTATTTCTTCTTGTTGTTGTGAATCTTGTTGAGCTACTTCTTCTTGTTGTTGTGAGTCTTGTTGAGTTACTTCTTCTTGTTGTTGTTCTTGTTGTTCGCCTTGCTCGTCATAAACGATTACCTGGCCGTCTTCTGCTTGTTGTTGGCTTGCTTCTAAAGACGCATCGTCTTCGTGTGCACCTGAGCAATTGATCATAGCTAGAGTCATTCCAACTATAAGCAATGCTTTCATCATTACTTGAGTTAATTTCATTTTATTCTCCTTCAAAACATAAAATTTCAATATGTATTCGGAAGGCCACAAAAATGGTTTAGCTTTTTTTTAAATAAATCGTTAAAGTTTCTAGAAACCCTTTAAAGCAAGGCTTTTCAACAAACAAAAGATTTCCGTTAGGAAAAATTTGCATGCCCACAAAACAGTCAAAAAGCAAGTTATTTAACTTGACCCGAATACCCTGCCAAGTTAATTGAGCTCCACTCCTCTTTTCAATTAGGACAAAACCTCAATGCCTTCCCCAACCGACAAAAAACCCGCAACTCCTCAAGCTTATACAGCCACGATCACCGCCTTTATCATCTGGGGTCTTGCCGCACTCTTTTGGGACCTGCTTAGTCACATTGAAACCGGAAAAGTATTCACTCACAGAGTCCTTTGGTCATTTATCATTTTAAGTGCGTGCTTAAACAAAAAAATACCATGCTTGCTTATACAACTGATCAAACAACCTAAGGAACTCCTTCTCTCCCTAGCAAGCGGGGCTTGTATAGGCATAAATTGGTATGTTTTTATCTACGGGGTTAGCCAACATCGCCTATTAGAAGTCTCATTAGGTTATTTCTTAAGCCCCCTATGCAACGTCATTGCTGGAATCATTGTATTTGGAGAACGCTCTAGCAGACTTCAATACTTCCTTTTTGCTATGATCTTTCTTGCTATAGCTCTTGAGTCTATATTAACTGGCTCATTCGGATGGATTGCCATTGTTTTAGCTGTTACTTTTTGCCTGTATGGAGTAACCAAAAAACTCCGTGTAACTACAGGTTTTACTTCACTATATATAGAAACCGCCGTTATCTTACCTGTTGTTCTATGTTTTGGGACAATCGAAATGTCTGAATTTAGTGAAGGGCTTTCAACAAATCTCATTTTACTCGTGATCGGCGGTGCAATGACACTTGCTCCACTAGGGTTATTTTCATACGGGGCTAAGTACTTAGAATTAAAAGTGGTTGGCCTCATTCAGTACCTAGCCCCAAGCCTTCAATTTTTGGTTGGGGTTTTCTACTTCCATGAGACCATTCCGACACCAAAGCTAATGAGCTTCTCTGTGGTCTGGTTTGCTATTATTGTGCTACTTGCTGAAAGATGGTCATATAAAAAACGAATTCATTAACGAAACTTATATCCAGAACCCATTGCTACAACACTGGTTGAAGCCTCAAATACTTGGAGGGTTTCAGAAGCAAGCCAATTACCTTCTACATCCCTTACATGAACACTGTAAAGATCTACAGGTAGGTTACAAGTAAATGATTTTGAAGAGACTTTGCCCGGAATATTCATAGTGTCTTTTGTAATTAGCTCACCTTTAGAGTTCAGTATTTCTACCTGATACGGGCCACCTCTTGATTGATCTATATATTCAGCATAAATAGAACCTTGATCTGAATCACAATATATTTCATTCGAATGCATGAGAAATTCAAAAGTACCTAAATTTACCATTGGCAGAACCTGATCAAAACCATTAACCTTGTAGACTGTAGGCTCAAGAACATTATCCTTAGTATAAATATACGAGTCACCTTTTGGTGAAAGATTTTCAAAATAATACGCACCAGAAGACTGTTTTCTAAAAAGCTCACTATCAAGTGCAACATCATTAAGACTTACGTCTTCCAATCTTAAAAGGTGTTGGCTATCAAGGTCTTTACCCCCGCCATAGATTGCAGCAGATGGCTTAAGTCCTGCCTGAAGATGAAACTCCGTTTTTATTTCTGGTATTCTAATAAATTCATTGTTTCCAGCATGAAGAAAGTGCATCCCACTAGACTCAAGCTTTCCATTTACAATGACATCCATCATAACAGGGCCAGGCTTTACATCAAAAGCACAAAATACACCCGACTTACTAGCATGATTTGCCTTTAGGCTAAAAACTACTTTATCACTGGAGTAGTTTTGAAAATAAAAACTCTTTAGAGGCTTCTGGTTAAAAACCACTTCTACTTTATCTTTTCCAGCAACTGGGATTTGACCACAAACATTTGCGTGATTTTTATAATCAAGAGTTGACGCACTAGCAGAAAGCATCCAAGTCATGTCTTTAGCAGAAACAAGCTCTATCACTTCTGTATCACTATGAACGCTGACAGTTGTTGGCAAGAATCTTTGATAGACAGGATCTGAAACCCGCACTAAGAAATCACCTTTAGCGGGGATATCATCAATAATCACAACGCCAAAGTCATTAGACTGATAAACACGTTCAAACCCGACTACTTGAAGAGCTACTCTATCTAAAGGCCTAGGACTACCTGGTTCAGTAGGGACCACTTGCATCATTTGCAACTCTGCTGTTGTGGACTCACCCACGCCTGAGCTTCTTCTAATAGGCTTTTGGGGGTCTTCATAGTTTTGAATCAGTGGTTTTGAAGCAATAACCTTGCTAACAAGATCATTCGTAGTTTCTTTTTTTTGCTTTGAGTTCACCTGCACGCGAACTATATCCATTTTGTCTTTATCAACTAAAAATGCCTCTGTATAACCATTAGCAACATTTGAGATAAGTTTAGGCTCTTCCCAGCTTAAAATACTCTCGTCACGGACAAATACTTGAATGTCATCGCTCAAGTACTTGGTCAAATCCAAAAATCCACCCTTTTCAGATATATAATTCAACGAGTTATCAACTTTGATTATTTGTTCTTTTCTTGGCTTTAATACTTTAGGAACACCATTTAGCTCATCAACATCAAGAACAATTGGGTCCTCTTTAAAGTTTTTTTGATTTTGATCATTATCATAAGCATTCATTGACCCCTCATGGCTTTCGGGTGCATGAATGTCTTGAGCCACCAACAAGGTTGGCAGTAAAAACATGCTTAATACATAAATTATTTTCAAATTAAACTCCTACATTAAATCAGTCGGAGCACACTTAAACTGCATGAAGTGATCCGCAATATTTGCCTACTTAATTTATAAAAATTTAACAGTGGGCAGCTCAATCAATTCAGAATATAATGAAGAGGATGAAAATTTCTATAAAAAACGTAAATAATGTCACTCTAACTCTCATGGTTCTAGCTTTGCAGCTTCTCCAAAGCTGTGGCTCAGAAAATGACTTGAGCTTTATCACTCGAACGATCATCCATTCGAGCGAGTTGTTAAATACTCCCATGCAATCGAATGAGTATATTGTTGCTTTCAAGGCTGGCGAAGACTACAGAGGCAAGTGGCTTTCACCAAAAAATGAGAATCGCTACAATACTGTCTATCTTTCCTCAGCCCTTAACCATCAAATTGCTATGAGTGACTTCCAAATGTTTGGCCGTATACCCATGACAAAGCAAAAGGTTCATCCAAACCCTATTAATACTAATTTTTTGTATACACAGCCTAGTCAACCAGGCAAACAACCAGACGAAATGATCCTAACCAATATTATTTTTCGATCAAGCAAAGAGGCTCGGGAAACCCTCGAGAAATGGTCCAACGAAGACGCTATTTGGTTTGCTGAGCCAAACTATATCAACAAAACTTTTCAAAACCCTTATGTTGAACACTTACAAGACTATCAAAACGCAACTGGCTCTAACCCGCAGTGGTACCATTCTGAGATTAAGTTACTCGATGCATTCAACCACTTAAGCAACGCAGACATCATTGTTGAACCTGTCATTGCTATTCTTGATACAGGAGTTCAAACAGATCATGACGGATTAGCTGGTCAAATTTGGGAGAATGACGATGCAAGTATAGGAAAAGCAGGATGTGCTAATGATATTAATGGCTGTAACACTGGTGCTGCTTTTCGTTATAGCTTTGGAAATGGGGATATCACTCCTAAATCTGAAGACTCTCAAGGTAAAAAATTTTGTGAATCAGGAGGCTCAAGGAATAGTTGCAGTCATGGGACTCATGTTGCAGGGATAGCAGCTGGAAATCACAACTATGTTTCCGGTGAAAGAGCTATTTCGATCTGCCCAGTCTGCAAGATACTAGCTATCAAAGCAGTTCCCACAGACGGAGAACAAACCATTGCTGATTCTGCAATAATTGCAGGCCTTAAGTACATTTCAAACTTTAGATCAAAACCAAACACAAGCCTTGTTAGAGTTATCAACATGTCGCTTGGAAAATCAATCCGGTCACGAGCTGTGACAGCATTGATTCAACATCTGTTTGATAATTTAAATATTCTGGTAATAGCAGCGGCTGGAAACGAAGATACTAACGTTCAATCGTACCCAGCAAGTTTACCCTCAGTTGTTGCTGTATCTTCTGTGCAAGAAGCGTCTGGAGACCGTACCGTCAAATCTAAATTTAGTAATTTTGGAACATGGGTAGACATTGCTGCTCCGGGTTATCAAATACCTTCTACAGAGTCATCCAGCGACTCTTTAATCATAAAAAGAAACGGAACCTCTATGGCTGCTCCGGTAGTTGCAGGAGTAGCAGGCCTTATCCTATCGCAAGAACCAAACATCTCAGCTCAAGAGTTAAAAAACCGCCTAGTACAAACAACAAATACCTCGATGTACCGAGACTACGATGATAACTTCAACTACTTCATCAAACCCCAAGGAGAACTTACACGGGTACCACTACTTGGTACTGGATTACTAGACGCTTCAGCCGCTGTGACCAATTCACCTTCTATTAGCCCAGTACCCAACCCAGAGGTTGGGACACGAGTAACACCAACATGTGGATGTCTTTCAAATAATCACGAGAAAAATCCTTGGATGTTCCTGTGGTTTCTCATCCCATTGAGTTTTATTTGTTTTTCACCAAAAAAACGTGAACCAAAAAACATTTAAACACTTGTAATAACTTTAATTTTTAATCTTTTTACTAAATATTTAAAACAAAGCCATTCATAAAGTTTTAAAATATTAATATGTCTAAACTCCATCATAAATAGAGGTACCATTTATAGTGTTTTTACGCTTATACATGATTTTTCTGTGGTTATTAATCTCCATATTCAACCCAGTCAACACACTCCATGCCGATGAATGCCTCACAACAGAAGTACTACTAAATGATAAACACGTTCCATTTTCTTCAAACGAAATTCATATTACTAGCTCTAACAACACGCTCAAAACACTTAATCAAATTTTTGGTGAAAGTGAGAGTGACGGACAAGTGTATGCAGAACATCTCACCTTGCTATACCACGGCCTTCTTCAAGTGAGGCTTGAAAAAGCCCTAGATGAAAACCCTGATATTGGCACAATAAAAGAAGTTACTTCTAACTACATCAAGACAACTGAGCTTAAGTTAGAGGTGCACAACGAAACAGAATTTATAAAACTTCTTAAAACCATGCGAAAACAAATAGCACTAGATATCTCCAATTATTTTTTAACATCTAAAACAGAAAAGCGAACAAAACTTCTTAATGAAATAGGGAATAAAGTTGTTTTTTTCGAAAAAAACTTAAAACTAAACCCTATAGATGAGTTTCAAATTGACTTTATAAGACTACTCATAGACGAAAAAATCGGGGGTCAAGAGTTTCGAGATTTACTTCGCAAACAACTAGCAATAGGCGTATCACCTCACAGACAACTTGCAAACATTGAAGCACGAGCAATGTCGAAAATAGAGCCCTTCGAAATTCGAGAAGACATTGGGAATTTAAGCAGAGTTTTTAGTTACTTTAGCACAGCAAAAAAACTACAAAAGTCTGTATATAATTGGGCTTTTTCCAAAAACGACAACAACGAAAGAAAACTTCAACTATTTAAAACCATAAGACAAAATCGATCGAAAGACCCAAGTTTGTGGCCCCCTGAATACACAGCATTACTAAAACAAAAAAAACAAAGTACTTTGGAACAAGCACATAATGAGTTGCAATCCTACATCGAGTACCTATCTATTTTAAAAGAACTTCCTTCTGAAGTTATAAGCAAAACGGCCGCCACCTCAAGAGATCAGTTTCCAACCATGAAAAACCCAGAACTCATGGTATACATAGACATTAAAGGACTAGGTGCCAGAAATCTGGTTGACGTCGACAACAACATAGAGGGCATACACCAAAGCTTAAAAGAACTAAAGCAATACGTGCTCTCACAAGAAAATGGCGAAATTAATTCAGAAGTACTCAAAGAAAAATATCAAAAGTTCATTGACCTCCACAAACGTGTTTTAGAAAATTCCATTGATTTTACCACAGAACTACACAAAGAAATGAAGGCTCTTATTTTTCAGTACACAGCGAAGTTTGGTGTAAAACCAATTATTTGGGTCGGGGGCGACGATGCTTTTATTCTTATCCCCAAAAGCTCAATTGAAGCAACTACCATAGGAAAACTCATAAAGTTTGATAGTTCATTTGGTGAAGATGTACGCGTTGCAACAGCCACCACAAGGCCTCAAACAGAATCTATTAACTTAAAAGACATTCGCGTAAAATTTAGTGAAACCGTAGACATTCTAAAAACTCATGAATTAACAAGAAAAGACGAATACTATGCCATTGTAACAGAAGAGAAACAAACTATTATCATCACACAAGACAATACTGCATCGAACACTGATGCCGAAAGTATCTCAAGCTTAAAACAGTTTCTAAAAAGCACACAAGAACAAACTACTGAGTAGTCATAACTACTTATTATTGCGAATAAAACTCAATTTTTATAGTGTTTTTCTAAACTCTTGTTTTTGAACTTATTTATACTTTAGTCGTTTTTGTCGATTAATACTCACAACACATAATAAAGGTGAATTTAAAATGACGAAAACTTCTGTTCTTATATTTTCAATAATATTTTTTTTCACAGCATGTAAGTCCACAGAAAACGCGAGTCTCAAAGACATCACCGCAACAGATTCATTCGGTTTTACTGCAACCTATGAAGTCAAAGATGGCAAGTTTTACAAGACCGTCAATGAAGAGCAAAAATCACGCAAAGAGTTTTTATTATTTGAACAAGGTCAAAACATAAAAAACATTCAAGAAAAACTCCTAAACTCTGACTCAGATTTTCACGCTAATGCCGAGAATGTTTATAAAAGTCTTAGCTCAACTGAATATAAAGAAACTGATTATTACAAAGACCTTGAGTTAAAAAACGACCAAGACATTAAAAACTTCGACGCCACCAGAAGTTCGCTACTTAATAGTTATTATATTATTCAGGCGTTTCGAGGCAGCTTAAAAAGAGCTGAAAGCAATGACGGGCTCACCAAAGAAGCGAATGCAAGCTTTACAAAATTAATAGAAATGATGGAAAGCAACGAAAAACACAGTATTAATAACTTTCCAAACGGGAATTTTATTATCACCATGCTTGACGCGTCTATTTCAGCTGAGGCTTTCCACAAAGAGCTTGGAGAAGATCTTCTAAAAAAACTAACACTGCAACCACAGCTCAATCAAAAAACAGCTGCCTTGAAGTTTGAAGATTACCATAAAAACAAGCTAATATTAAAAACAGATGAAGTAAGACAGACGAAAACAACTATTCGAGAGTCTGTTAATGTCTTTTTTGCAAAGAGTCTTGTCTCCGTAGGAGATGCCCTGAACCTTATAAAAAAGGCCTTCGATTCTTATACAGTAAACCCAGAGACATCAAAGTAGTTTAGTGAAAATAATCAAAATTATTAACTAAAAACTCATCCGAGTCTTTAAGCGAAAGAGCTGCGGCATAACTTTGAACCACAGACCGAGCTGATGTAAGGTCTGCAACGTTTTTTGCCTCTATTTCTAAACATACTAATTTTTTAGCCTTTGAAACCGCCTCATAGATACATAACTCGCTATCAGGAAAATCGAACACCTCGATTTTCTTCTGAATCTCTGGGCCTACCAGATACGAAAGTTGAGTAATAAAGCCTTCAATATCCGCTTTCTGATCGCAATCTTTTAAATCAATATTCAGCTCTTTACGCAAAGAAAAACTATCTTCTACATTTTGCTTAAAAGTGAATTCACTTTTTCCTTCGCCATATCTATAGCGAAGAACATGAGATAAATTTTTGGGATAATAGTAACAGTCTCTCGAAGAGGTTTTGTATGTTTTTATTGGCCCTAATGAAAGAATTCGGTCTACAAACACTTGAACTTGATGGTCGTGAAGTTGGTACTTTTTTTCGTACTCAAACCCTTTCATCCACGCACCTTTTGGATGGTAAATAAATTACTAGCATCAGAACCTAAGCTTGAAAGAGTAACACTTGCAAATACATAAAGATCATCCTTGTCTAATAAACCTTGTTTGATTAACTGTGCATTTACAACATTCAAAAC
This sequence comes from Oligoflexales bacterium, assembly GCA_023301465.1. GTDB lineage: Bacteria > Bdellovibrionota_B > Oligoflexia > Oligoflexales > JALZUQ01 > JALZUQ01. The sequence goes on along the minus strand of JALZUQ010000007.1, from coordinate 18,881 downwards.
CTCATCTAACTTCGGAGTAGAGGACAAGCAAAATCCGTAGACACCACGAATTAAAGCAAGACTTCGTAACAAACAATCATCAAAGCTAATAGCGATTACTGGGATTGGAGGATTAAAAGTAGAGATAGCTTGGACGGTGTTTCCAGAGTGAGTTAAAGCAACAATCGCTTTTGCACCAACGTTTCTAGCTGCTTCTACAGCACCATACGCCACCGCAGAAAACGGTGAATCTACCGTTGGCTCTTGCATAACCCAACCAGACATTTTTTTGTAATTTTGCTCTACGTCAAAAATAATTTTTTCCATCATGTCTAATGTTCTGCTTACAGCTTCAAAAGAATCTATTTCTTTTGTGAGAACAATAGCATCAGACTTATCTACTAACGCATTCGCAATATCCGACACCTCAGCTCTTGTAGGCGTAATATTACTAGCCATAGAAAGCAACATTTGAGAAGCAGTAACAAAGAATTTTCCGTTCATTACACACTTTTGGTGAAGCTCTTTTGTTTTGACAGGAATACTTGCAGGTTCAACAGTCATGGCCCAGTCTAGCCTTGACACATAAACACCACTTATATGCTCAAAAATGCTCTGAAGATTCTCAAAATCAGACTGAGAAGCGACCTTTGCTACAAACCAAATAGGACGCTCTGTTACTTTTTGAATATGGTCGCGAAGTTTTTTGAAAACGCCCGGTGATAAAAAACCCGGAAGAATAACGTGTGTGATGTGATGATTGAGAAGCTCTTCATACTTTGCTAGATCTACAAGGTAATCCCCTTTGGTATCTACTTCTCTTGTAGAGGGAACATGAAGCGGGCTACCAATCTTGATCCCTCCCAGCTGGACCACCTCAGCTTGCATCGTATCTTTTCCATTAAAGTCTTCTAACTTTAAAAAAGTACCACCCGCACCAAGGTACGCACGTGCTCCTTTTTGATAGATTTCAGATAGTGGTACGGTTGCAGAAATCTGAATATCCGCATCAGAACCTGTCCCAAGCTTTAAGATAGAACCAATTTGGATAGCATCAATATCAATGGAAATGCTCTTTACAAACGCTCTTGTTGCAGGAGCAAGATCCAACACAACGGCTGGCAGTGTCTCATTTAGATCACAGAGCTCATCTAAGAACTGGATAGATTTTTCTGGAGTCGAGTAATCAAGCTTTAGACCTGCAAACCTATTTAAGCCTACTTTCGTTACTTTTTTTGCGTCTTGAAGCCCCGTACTCAGCGACCAAATAATTTTTGTTATTTGAAGATTTTTCAAAGATGTTTCCTTTGGCTGAAAAAATTATTTTAACTCTAAAAGCTGCTCACCCATCTTAACACTTCTTGAACTCTCCAGCTCTGTCATTTTATAAATAGAGTTAAACCCTTTCTCAAATGCCAAAACTACCGTTGATCCTAGCTGAAATGTAGCCAGTTCATCACCTTTAGCAATCTTTGCACTTGCTGGAGCTTTAAGCACACTGCGGCGTTTTCCTGAAACATTGGTTTTTAGTTCAGGAAAGTACTTTGATGTTACCGAACCAACATTATACGCCCCAACCATAACAAGATACAGGTTCGCTTGAATCTCGGGATTAAAGATCTGAAAAACGACGCGTTCGTTTTCAGAAAAAATTCCTTCTTTAAATGGCAAGAAAACATCGTTTACCGGAAATAAATCTCCGGGAATATGAGTTGCTTGAATGATTTCTCCATCAATAGGACAATGAACTCTATGATAGTCTTTTGGAGATAAATAGATTGTTGAGTACCATCCAAAATCAGCACTGCTTGTGGCACATAAAGTATTTAGATCGTAGTTTAATGATTTTGCTTGTACTGCTACGCCTCGATAAGATTCTGAAAATTGCAGTTGTTTTCCATCACACGGGCTGGGAAACCCTTCTTGCACAGCACGCGTTTCCATATTGACTTGCCTTGTAAATAAGGCGTTTACAGTTTGAAAATCTCCATGTTGTTTACCGCAATCAGCCAGATCAATTCTACAAAAAAAACAAAATGCTTTATTAAAAAAAACCTGAACTGGATAAGGAAACTCTATAGAAGCCCATAAGCCAAAAAGCCTAGAGAGCAGATTACAAGGAAGAGCGTCAAAAACAAAAACCAAGAACTTAATAAGCATCAAATCATCCATCAAATATTATGCACACTATAAACCATTTCCTGAATACTTCACATCAAGGCTGTTCTTCAAACGTTCATTTAAGCTCAGCCTGTGTAATTCTCACAACAACTTCGTTGAAAGAAATCCACAACGGCTTTATTTTTGGCATTTTGCCAAATAATGACTAAAAATAGACAAGTAAATACAGTGGTTTATAAGAAGCTCGATTTATCCTCAATGGCACAAAGCTTGTAGTGTATAGGGATACAAAATCGAGCCAATTGCTCTGGAGGTACTTAAAATGAACGCATCTACACTAACTGATTTAGCATTTAAACGAGATCAATTAACTGACATGTCTCGTAAAACCTTAGCGAACGAACTGTTTGTATTACTACAAGGTCAAGGCTGCAAAGGCACAGATATTATCAACCTTTCTACAGAACTACTTGATCTTGTCATTGGCGAAATGAAGGACGATGAGAAGCGAGCGTCTTAGTCGTTATCCGCTTGTTTTATAAGCTCTAGAAAGCTTTCCGGTTTTAGGGAAGCTCCGCCCACTAAACCACCATCAATATTCGGTTGCTGTAAAAATTGGTCAAAATTAGCTGGCTTTACACTTCCGCCATAAAGAATCTGTGTCTGTTCCGCTTGATCTTTTGAGTAGTTTTCTTTTATCCATTTTCTGATAAATGCATGTACTTCTTCTGCTTGCTCTACACTAGCTGCTACACCTGTGCCAATAGCCCAAATCGGCTCATAAGCGATACGGATATATTGCAAATCTGACACACCCTCTAAAGCAGATTTTAACTGACTTGAAACCACATCAAACGTCTTAGCTGATTCTCTTTGTTCTAAACTTTCACCTATACAAAGAATCACTTGAAAGCCTTGCCCAGAAAGAGACTTCACTTTTTCATGGATCAGCTGATCGCCTTCTCCAAATGTGTTTCGACGTTCGCTGTGCCCAATAATAACGGTCTCAATCCCACAATCTTTGAGCATTACAGCAGAAATCTCGCCTGTGAAAGCTCCGCTATCTTTGAAGTAGGCGTTTTGTGCCGCAACTCTAACCGGGGACCCAGTAAATGCTTCTTTTGCCATCATCAAGTAAATACTTGGAACACCTACAACCACGTCAACGTTATCGCCTTGGTGATTTTCCTTAATATGATTTGCAAACTTCAGAATGGAATCTTTATCCATATTCATCTTCCAATTTGCTGAAACACATTTTTTTCTACTCATCACCTTCTCCTATTATTCAAAGAAATTCTCTACTTTTTGATTAAAGGCATTAAACCTGGAAGAACTTTGCCTTCTAACAATTCTAATGTAGCTCCACCGCCAGTTGAGACATGGTCCATGGCATCAAACACTCCCGCTTTATTTACAGCAGCAACAGAATCACCACCACCCACAACACGAAAAGCATTGGAAGTTGCCAGAGTTTCTGCAATAGATATTGTTCCATTTGAGAAAGCCTCCCATTCGAAAACGCCCATAGGGCCATTCCAAAATACTGTCTTTGCTTCAGATAAAATCGACGAATAAAGTCTTGTGGTTTTTGGACCAATATCTAGTGCCATTGCATCGTCAGAAATAGTGGTTTCGATATCTGCTGGTGCTGACTCAGCAAAATCTTTTGCTGTTACATGATCCACAGGAAGGTGTATTTCAACATTTCTTTGTGCTGCGTTCTGATAAATAGTCTCTATCAAATCCAACTTATCCATTTCAACTTTTGACAAACCAATACCAATTTTTTTATAGCGTAAAAATGTATAAGCCATCGCACCACCAATCAAAAGATGCGTGCACTTTTCTAGAAGCTTTAAACAAACACCCACTTTATCAGAAACCTTTGCACCACCGATGACTGCAACAAAAGGTGCTTTTGGACTTTCCAATAACGGCTGAAGGGCTTTTAGTTCTTTTTCTACCAACAAACCGGCGAAGCACTGCTCATCAGGAAAAAACTTACTAACGCCTTCTGTTGAAGCGTGTGCTCTGTGAAGAGTACCGAAGGCATCATTGACGTAAACGTCTAAACCTTCCGCTAGTCTTGAACAGAATTTACGATCATTTTCTTTTTCTTCAGGAAAGAACCGCATATTCTCTAGCATTGCTACTTGATTATCTTTTAGGTTATTTAACAAAAAAGATAACGGCTCTTGAAAAATATTTTTTATGAGAAGCACTTCTACTTCGAGTTTCTCTGAAAGCCTTGCAGCAACCGCCTCCAGGCTATAGTTGACATCAAACTTCCCTTTTGGCCTTCCAAGGTGAGAACAGATTAACAGTTTTCCTCTACGATCCAATATATGCCTAATGGTTGGCAAGGCAGCATCGATGCGTGTTTCATCTGTAATTTGCCCTTCACTCATTGGTACATTTAGGTCAAGACGACAAAGGACTTTCTTACGCTCGAAGCTTGCTTCTTTTATAGTTCTTAATTCCATTAAACTCTCTAAACTGTTAAGATACTTACTTGATTTACCTATTGAGAATACCTTTTGCAACTGTTCATCATCAAATCCTTTCGACAAATCAACCCCAAGATGGACACCTCTCTTGGACTCGGCCTACAATTTTCTAAACTGGGCCAAAAGGTTTATTACACCACTCCAGCAGAAATCTGGAAGAATTCTAACACCCTACAAACAAGAGCACGTCTTTTGGTCTCGGCTGATGAGTCAAATGTTGAATTTTCACAACCAGAAATACTTGATGTCAGCCGCTTCAAGCACGCTCACATGAGAAGTGAACCACCTGTAGATACAACCTTTTTAAATATTACTTGGTTAATGGAGCAGTTCAACGTCAGCCTCATTAACTCTCCTAGCTCTCTTAGAAAATATAACGAAAAACTGATTATCTTAGAGTTCCCAAACTACATCGACCCCGTTTACGTTGGTAACGACCTTGAATCAGCAGCAAAATTTGTCCAACAAGAATGCGACAATGACGCTGTCATCAAACCTCTCGACCTCTATGGGGGTAAAGATGTTCTGCGAGTCGACCATACTTTCTTTAAAAATGCTGAGCTAGATGCACCTCATATTATTCAGCCATTTAACCCCGCTATTGCTGATGGAGAAATTCGAGTTTTCACAGCATTTAAACAAATCATTCACTGGTGCCTTAAAAAACCAACTCCCGGTGAGTTCTTAGCAAACACCAGTGCTGGTGCAACATTGCACAGCTACACCCCAACTCCCAAGATTGAGAAAATGGTTCAAGATGTCGTAGACCACCTTGACTCCAAAGGGGTCTCCATCACGGGTATGGATATCATTGGTGATAAAATCTCTGAAATCAACATCACATCGCCTCGTTTATTAGCACCTAGCTACGAAGAGCGGCAAAGTTACCTTGCAAAGGTTGCACAAGCCTACGCAAGCTACTATGAATAACTATGAAAAATGCAGGAGATGACCATGTCAGAATTTAATACTCGCAGAAAATTACTAGAAGAAAAATTCTTTTCTGAGTTTGATGAGAGCCTCATCAACGAAATTCATAAAGACCGAGAGACAAAACACTCACTAGATGATTTGAAAGCAGCTATCGGTTACTACGACAATGACTCTCTAGTTGAACACCTCCACTCTATTGGTTTATCCCCAAGCTCGCTTGCAGCGATTAAGTTTGTTCCATTGATTCAAGTTGCATGGGCAGATGACAGTATTGAAGAAGGCGAACGTGTTGCTATTCTTAGTTTTGCAAACGATAAAGGCGTAAACCCCGGCTCCATTTGTTACAAAATTCTTAAAAGCTGGCTCCACACAAAACCATCTAATCTTGTTTGGGATACTTGGCTAGAGTACATCAAAGAATTAAAATCACACCCCGAACTCTCCAACACCATCCATGAACTTCACCAAGAAACCATTCTTCTTGCAAAAGAAGTTGCTTCTTCATCTGGTGGATTACTGGGTTTTGCTTCGGTATCTGATGTTGAGAAAAAAGTTTTAGACCGAATAGCTAACGTTTTCGCATAAAAATTTACGCTTAACAAAGACAATAGAAGATTGAATTAAAACCATCATCGAGGGGACCCGCATGAAGTATTTTAGTTTTGTATTCTTATTAGTTTCATGCGTTCACAACCCTACAAAAAACCTGGATTTATCTAAGAACCTTGATCTTGATAAAAGTTATAATAATGGCTGGGCGGTGCAAAATATTCGTCCGTGTTTAGAAACAATGGTCGAGTTGGGCATCGAAAATTTATAAAAGAGCTATAAAACACTAAGCAAATATTCTAAAATTTATTTTATATAGGTTTGAAGCTCACTCACTTCCACTGTTACTGACAGATTTTCTTGGTGATCATGAAAAAAACCTACAACCGCTTGATGAAGAGATTCTGCCATGCGAGTCCTTAGCTCATCTGATCGCCCACTTAACAGGTTAAATGAGAGATGAATATGTGGGTTAAAACCGCTGCCACTCCAAGCTTGATCAAAACAAGAAGCTCTCAATTTAAGAGCCTCGGGTGAAACCGTTTCAAAACCAGACGCTACTTTATGAAGGTGTTTTAATAATTCACCAGATGTCGTTTCATTTAACACTGGTTTTGCATATGACACAATAATATGAGGCACTAGATCTCTCCTTCAAGCGACTTAAATGGTTTTATACTTCGTGGTTATCAACGATTGAAATCTCATCGTAATATATTTTTAAAATGCGAAGAGACTTAATAAAAAAGTAGTAGCAATGATTTACAAAGAAAATACCAAGAACTAAAAAAGCCCATGATAATAATTCATGTGAAAGATACGCCCATGTCACGGGGTTATACTCTGTAATCTGAACCTCTAAAAATTCCAGTTTACTCACCATAAAAGAGCTCATAATACTTAGCCAATGGATCAAGATATACCCACATGCCCAAACACTTAAAACTAAAAGAGCTCTTTGAATGCCGTCTCCAGTTGAACTCGTCTTTACCCCGCCATAATTGAGAGTTAAGCAGTTTTTAAGACTAGACCAAAGCCTACCGCCGCCAAAGCAAAGCTCCATCCAAATGGGAGCAAACAACCCTGCTACAAATATCAATAGAGGGAATGCAGCCCCGATCAAGCTAGACGCGGCAAGGACAAAACCACCCAAAAGACACTTAAAAGTAAGTAGGATAGACAGCATTAATGATGCACTGATTTTCTCTGACCAGTAGAACCATTTCACCAGACAAAAGATCAAAAGAAACCACTCGAAGAATCTGATCAAAAACCACTCCCATGTCACCCAACCCATAAAAATTTCTTTGATTTCAGTTAGTTGTATGCCATTTAAGCTTGTTTTAGTAACCGCCAGTCCCGCTCTCCAGCCTAGATAAACCTCTGATACTGCGTGAAAAACTATCAATATGAGCCACAAAATGATAATGAAGCGTCGTGAGGCCACAAAGGTTTTCCACCCTCCTTGGAGGGTCGATATAAATGATAAGTGAGTTGGACTTTGAATCATACTTTAAGCATTAACGAAATTTACCTTAGTATACAAGGTGAATCATCCTACAGTGGCAAGCCTTGTTGGTTTGTTCGCCTAAAGGGGTGCCCCCTTCGTTGCAAGTGGTGCGATACTGCATATGCATTCGAAAAAGGCGACGAGAAAACTTTTGATGAAATCTACAATAAGCTCGATAGCAAACCAGTAAATCTTGTGGAGATTACAGGTGGTGAACCACTTGCTCAAAAAAACACCCCGGAATTAATCAAAAGGCTCCACGAACGTGGCAAAAAAGTTTTAATTGAAACATCTGGAAGCTTTGATGTCTCACCGATTACACCCTACTGTCACATCATCATGGATCTTAAGTGCCCAGACTCCAAAATGAGTCATCATAATCTTTTTAGTAACCTTGAACACCTCAAACCTACTGATGAAATTAAGTTTGTCGTTGCAAGCTATGAAGATTTTTTATGGGCAAATCACCAAATGAAAGAACACGATCTTTCAAACCGTTTTAAGGTTTTAATTTCTCCAGCTTGGGGGCACGTTAAAGAAGAAGATCTTGTAGACTGGATGATCAAAAATGATGTTCCAGCTAGACTCAACCTTCAACTTCATAAGTATATTTGGAGCCCGCGTAAACGTGGCGTTTAATTACCCAAAAAACCAAGATTACCAAGACAGACTTAAAGCTGCTGAGTGCCCTGATAGCACTTACAAATCTAGCCCACCCTTAGTTTTTCACAGAGCTAAGGGTTCGTATGTATATGACATTGACGGCAATACTTACCTTGATTTTTGTATGGGCTTTGGATCCCTTGGGCTGGGACATAACTACCCTGAGTTGGTGGACTCTTTACAAAAATTTTTAGATCAAAAACTCCAGTGGCAAAGCATGGGAGATGTTTATCCTCACGCCTCTAAAATACACTTGATAGAAAACATTCTAAAACACTTGCCGCCTAAGTATAAAAGAGTTTCTTTGAGCCTTACCGGTTCTGACGCCATCGCTACTGCGGTAAAAACCTCTCAAATCTCTACAAAAAAACACGGTTTTCTAGCCATCAAAGACTGCTATCACGGCGTTGAGTTTGGTGCACTAAAACTGACGCATCGAAGCGATTTTAAAGAACCATTTATTAAACCTAAGAAAGACCCCGATGTTATTTATATCAACCCCCATTGCTCTGAAGCAGAGATTACTCGCAGCATCCAAATACTCAAAGAGAGTGAACATGGGTTTGCGGGTGTTATATTAGAGCCAGTACTTGGACGCGGTGGCCTTGTACCGCTAGACTTGAAATGGGTTAAAACCCTCACCGACCTTACTCATAAGCACAGCGGATTAGTCATTCTAGATGAAATTCTATGTGGGCTTGGAAGGTGCGGGAAATTTAGTTTTACAGATGAAATTGACGCCGACTTAACTTGCTTTGGAAAAAACCTTGGAGGCGGCATGCCTCTATCGGCTTGTGTGGGAACAGAAGCTGTCATGGGTGCATGGCCTGAGTCTAAAGGGGAAGCCATACATACTGGGACTTTTTTTGGACATGGGATGTCTTGCTATACCGCAAACCAAAACATGATCATACATGACGAACAAAAACTTTTTTCTAGGGCTCTACCCTATGAAAAAATACTTCGATCTCGATTTGAGAAAGCATTAAATCCGTTCAAAGAACACATTAAAGATATCCGTAGCTGTGGGCTTTGGATGAATGTTGAGTTTATTCAAGACGGCTTTGGCGTAAAACTTATGGATGCATGTAGAGAGCATGGGCTCATTGCATTAGTATGTGGCTCGTCAGGGCAAAGCATCAGCATCATTCCACCACTAAACGTCAAAGAAGAAGAAATCATAGACGGAGCAAAACGTTTAGCTCTCGCTCTAAGCCAGCTACTGGGCCCTTAACAGCTCTCTTTGCTTTTTTATTGGGCTCAGTAATTCAGCAATAACTTTTTTTTGCCAACTACCATCCACTAAATAACCCAAATGACCACCACGCTCAGGTAAAAATAAATGAACGTTTTCCATTTGATTTACTGTATCAGCACGTTCTTTTACGACGTCTATAGAGTCAGAGTCTGCATCATCAGGGTGACGAAGCAACATCATGTCGTCCAAACTAAACACCATATAAATATCTGTCTTAATTTCATGGATGATATTTACAAATGAAGAGTACTCATCAAAATCTTCTTCTAAAGAAAAAGCTTCTTGGTGTTTTTTGAATGCATAATCTAAAAAGAAATGACTAAACCTACTACCCTCTAAAGCCGTACGCTCTGAATCCGTTTGCAAATCCCAGTTCCATTTAAACTCAGGAAAAGCTTCCACCACATCATAAAGAACATGAGACACAAAATTGTTGTAAAGCATCGCTTGGTACCAATCTAAGTCGTTTTTGTTATCTACAAGTTTTAATGCCGTTTCTGGAGACCAAAAATACATCCAGGAAGCTCGGTTTCTAAACCCATGTCTCTTGCCAATGCCACCTTCATTCACCGCTAAGTCTGCCCCTCTATCTATATTCACCATGGAAATACGACCGTCGATAACAGGAGAGAACGACACCGTCCCAAGCCTTTGAAGCGGGTTTGGAGTCTCTAAAATTTCATGGGCTACAGAAGCAGCTCTTGTAAACGTAACAGAGATGGTAGCCCCGCCAGAAAAACCCACGACACCCCAGTCTTTCACTTTTGGCATGAACTTTTTTGCGTAATGGGTAATACGAATGAATAAGTCTTTGGCAAGTAAATCAGTCGTCAAGGGTGGAAGCTTTGGTTTTGCTGACAATGACTTTGGAGTAAAATACCCATCAAAGGCTAAAATATTTGGGACCTCTCGGACTCCTTTAGATTTTGCTACAGTATCAATATAGTGAACCGTTTGATTAACCCAAGCACCTCCACTAAAATCAGAGCTACTACCACTAAAAATAATGACTAACTGATCGCTTTTTTTTGAAAGCCGCAAATGAGCCGGCACATCATTTTTATATAATTTTGAAAAATTAATGCCGTCTAATTTTTTAAACGGAAGCTTCACTTCTTTCCAATCTGCATTTGTGCGGGTTGGTTTTTTAGTGGCGAACCTTGCACCAATGGTCCAACTTGCCGGATGATAAGCATGTTCACCGTAAAGAGTTTTGTAAGTATCTTTATCTTTTAAAAGCATAAAAGAGGATTCTAACTTCTTGTAGGCGGCTATTTTTTGAGTTTGTGCGTTTGCAAAAGAGCCCAATAGCCATGGGACTAAGCAAATAAACATTAATTGAGTCAATATACATTTCATAGCCGCAAGGTAGCATAATCACTAGAGTTGCTGCAATTTTTTTTGCTTATGCCAAAAAATTTCTGGCCAAACACTAAAGGACTTAACTAGTATAAATAAATACAGTGAGTTATGAGTGAGCCCCTCAAGAAAAAGAATGGAAACACACAGCTTGAAATCACTCAAAAGTCTGAATCGACCTCTCCACACTTTGCTTTTGCGTGCTCAGGTTTTCAAACTGCTCTTTAGTGCTCGTCAGAATATCTTCGGGTGCATTATCCACAAACTTTTTATTTGATAGCTTTTTTTCAATTCCAAATAAAATCTTTTGAAGTCGAGCACTCTCTTTTTTTAATCTTTCTAATTCTGCAGAAACATCAAAGCTTTCAGGGATGCCAAGAAACACTTCACCGTGCCGGGAAACTTCGACTAAACAATTTTGAATGCCTTGAGGCTTTATTTCTAATTTTGAAACTCCTGCTAATGCAGAAAAAACTTCTTGAGAGTCTTGAATAAATGAAGTGGCTTCTTTAAAACCACTATAGTGAACAAGGTCTACATTTTTTAGTTTCGTTTGTGCTCTTAGTTTTCTGATAGATGCAATCAACACTCTAGACTCTGACCACTTCTTTGAACCATGTTTAAACTTTCCTGCCTCTGGAAACGAGCTAATACAAAGAGAGTCTGAGCTTTGCCAGTCTTTATGAGATGGCAGATAAGAGTGAATTTCTTCGGTAATAAAAGGAAGAAACGGGTGAGCTAATCGCATCATGCCTTGGAAGATATAAAGCATCGCTGATTGATCTGCCGCTTGGAATTTTTGGTTTTTATGAAGAATTTTTGCATACTCCAAACCCCAATCACAAAACTCATACCAGAAAAACTGATAGAAAACTTTGATAGCGTCGCTCATTCGGTAGTTATCAATATTCCTACGCACCTCTATGACAGCTTGATCATACTGGTACAAAAGATCTTTTATAGGCTCGGAAACTTTTGAGGCGTCTAATGACTCCGATGCTTCGTTCCCTAAAAGGCTCACCAACAGCTTTGTCGCGTTCCAGATTTTATTCATAAATTTTGCACCGACAATAAAGTCGTCTTTTTCCATACGAACACGACCCTTTAGAGGAGCCAAGCTAACACATGTATAACGAACCGCATCGGCTCCATGTACGTCGATCATCTCAAGTGGATCAATTCCGTTTCCTAGGGTTTTAGAGAACTTCTTGCCGTCTTTATCGCAGATAATACTATTGAAATACACATCTTTAAACGGGTTCTTTTTGAAAACATATTGGCTGACCATGACCATTCGTGCCACCCAAAGAAAAATAATATCAGCACCTGTTACGAGAACATTTGACGGAAAAAACTTTTTTAGATCCGGAGTTTCTTCTGGCCAACCAAAAGGAGACAAGGGCCACAACCAGCTTGAAAACCAAGTGTCGAGAACATCTTCATCTTGCTTGATGTTTTTACTTTTACACTTTTGGCACTCATCTGGGTCGGTTCTAGCGGTGAACTCATGATCACAATCGCCACAATACCAAATGGGAATGCGGTGTCCCCACCAGAGTTGTCTTGAGATACACCAGTCTTGAATGTTTTCAAGCCAGTACAACCATGTTTTTTTCCATAGTGCAGGATAAAACTGAACATCTTCATTGTTAGCAGCTTCTATTGCAGGGACTGCTAAATCCTTCATATTTACGTACCACTGGAGTGAAAGCTTTGGCTCTATCACCGATTTACTTCTCGATGAGACAGGCACAGACATTTTGTGAGATTTTATTTCTACGAGTAAATCTAAAGTTTTTAAGTCTTTTACTATTTTTTCGCGGGCATCAAAACGATCAAGGCCTCTATAAGCATCGGGCACAGAATCATTTAAAGATGCATCTTTATTGAGAATATCGATTGCAACTAAACCGTGGCGTTTACCTACTTCAAAGTCATTATGATCATGGGCAGGAGTAATCTTTAGTGCTCCAGAACCAAACTCCATTTTTACATACTCATCTGCAATGATGGGAATCTCTCGGTTACAAAAAGGAACCACTGCCATCTTTCCTACTAGATCTTTGTAGCGTTCATCTTCTGGGTGAACTGCAACCGCTGCATCACCAAGAAGTGTCTCAGGTCTAGTGGTTGCAATTTCAATGTGACCACCATCTTTTAATGGGTATTTAAAATGGTAGATCTTACCTTGTTTGTCTATGTTTTCTACTTCGTCATCAGAAATAGCCGTTAAGAGTTTCGGGTCCCAGTTGACAAGTCTTTTACCTCGGTAAATCAAACCATCTTCATAGAGTCTTACAAATATTTCACGAACCGCTTCTGATAGTTTTGGATCCATCGTGTAGGCTTCACGACTCCAATCTGCAGAACAACCTAAACGTTTTAGTTGTTCAATGATGATCCCGCCGTTTTTATCTTTCCAATCATGGAGCATCTGCAAAAACGCTTTTCTGCCAACTTGGGTTTTTGTTTTACCTTCTTTTGCCAAAGACTTTTCAACCATCATTTGTGTGGCGATACCAGCATGGTCCGTTCCCGGCAACCAACAAGCTTCATGACCAGTCATTCTTTTGTAGCGAATCAATATATCTTGAATAGTATTATTAAGACCATGTCCCATGTGAAGTCTATCAGTCACATTTGGTGGAGGAATCACAATTGTGTATGCAGGTTTTTTGCTATTCGCATCTGCCGTGAAGTAGCCTTTATCTAGCCACTGTTGATACCATTTACTTTCATAACTCTGATGCTGATATGTCTTAGACTCAAGTGTCACTGAGGTGACTCCTATATATGTAAAATCTCTGAAACCCTCAGATCATATATCAGAAAAATGGGTTTGGCACCCTGTCCTGTATGCTAATGTAACATCATAATATTACTTACTATTATTGTTTTTTTTATTAAAAGATAAAGTTTATGAGCTCAGGCGACGACTAGAAACCTACCAGAGGAAAGGACTCTATCTTTGAGTTATGTGATTTCAAAATACCTAATATGTGTCGCTTCTTTGATTAGCTTATTCTCAGGGTTTATTGCTTGTGGTGCTGATAACTACCAAGCGGACCTTAAAGAAGACATTGTACTGACGGCCCAAGCCGGATCAGACAGTAATGACTACTATGGTATTCATGCACGTGAAGGCTGGATAAACCTCCCCATACCTATGAATTTCGGAGAAAATATTCCGGAAAAAAACAGAGAACAACTTAAAAAGGCCATTCAAACTTGGGAGCTCTCTGTTGGACGTTCGCTCTTTTCTTTTGAAGGAACACATGCTGGCGTAACAGGCGACTCATTTCCTGACCTATACTCATCTTTAAGCGATGACTTTAATTCTCAATACTTTGACTTTAACTGGGATAAAACAGGAAAGAACAAAGCTGTTCTTGGAACCACTATTTGGTCTACTCCTTTTAACACCACGAATAAAATTGTGACTGCCGACATCCGCTACAACCTCCAAGAGTACTTGATGGGAGATGCGTTGGTGGATTATAGCAGTGAATCAAAAATCATTGTTGATTTACAATCTCTTGCAACTCATGAGTTTGGTCATTTACTTGGACTTGCTCACGTCACGGAAGATGTAGATGAATACTCTCTGATGAACCCTTCTTTATTTATTGGTGAAGGGCTTACAACTCGCATTCCATCTGAGGGTGATGTTCGCCGCATTCAGCAAATTTATGGCTGTATTGGCGACTCTTGTGATATTGAAGCGACGATTGAAAAGATTAAAGAGATGCATGAGTCGGACTTGGATAAAGATTCTGGTGATGGGTCTAATGATTCTTAACAACCAAGCTTGGATTCATTATAAAATGATAGCCATTTAAAACTAAAATCTTGAAAAGGTTTTTTGAGATAACTGACGCAAGCTTAAAACAATTCATTTAGCCATTGTCTCTTGAACGCCCTGCGGAGCGTTTTTTTCAAAAAATATCTCAAGTAAAAATAGCCACTTACAATTTGCGAGCTCTTTAAAAATATTTTCATAGAATGCCTTTTCAACGATTGACATTACTTAATGATAATATTACTACTAAGTAATGTGGCAAATACTAGAAAATAAAAAAGTTAAAAAACAACTCGGTAAGTGCCCCAAACGAATTTTAAAAGAGTACGAAACTTGGAAGGTCGTTGTGAGTCTCTCAGGCCCTAATGCTCTCAGAAAAATGCCTGGCTATAATGATCACGCCTTAAAAGGTGAGTGGAAAGGGGTTCGCACTTCTTACCTTAATGATCAATGGCGAGTTTTTTACTATATCGATAAGAAAAAAATAACCGTAAACGTATTGGAGGTCAACCCACATGACTATAGGAAAAAAGGCTAAAGAAGCATTGAACGATGGATTCATGCCAGCAAAACAACAAATTAAGCTTAAGCAAGGCGAGGTACTTCGAATACTACGCGAAAAAAATGAGTTGTCTCAAAATGAACTAGCAGACCTTTCAGGTATTGCTCAGTCGACAATATCAAGTATTGAGAACCATAGGATTAGCCTCGGAGTTGAAAGATCAAAGGTTTTAGCAAAAATTCTTAATGTTCACCCCGCTGTACTGGTGTTTCCTGATTGGGTCAATAATGAAGATGAAGCAGCTTAAACTTCAAAAAGAGAGTTGTTGATTGAACGTCCTGCAGGGCGTTTTTTTCTTTGACAACAAACACATAAACCGAGTCTCACCATTCAGCTTACAAGTGCTTATATTCCCAACAAACCTCCCCCTCTATTCCAACCTATGCGACCAGAGGCTGGTCAGAAATTACTCATATTGACAGCTAAGAGGATGACTTTACCTTATGGTTAGATCATCATAGAACACTCTATGATTCGAACCTGTTAACCATCACTTGCGAGTTGATACACCATGTTAAGCAAAATCTTTGGAACAAAAAACGACCGAGAAGTTAAAAAAATCCTCAAAACCGTTGAAGACATCAATAAGCTTGAACCAACCTATCAAGCTATGAGTGATGAAGAGCTTCAAAACCAAACAAACGTTCTCAAAGAAAAGATCGCTTCGGGTAAAACTCTTGATGATATATTAAATGAAGCATTTGCTGTTTGTAGAGAGGCCGCCGTTAGAGTTCTTGGCATGAGACATTACGATGTTCAGCTAGTGGGTGGAATTGTTCTTCACCGTGGTGATATTGCAGAAATGAAAACCGGTGAAGGTAAAACACTTACCGCTACCGCTCCTGTTTATCTGAATGCTTTAGCCGGAAAAGGCTCCCATGTTGTTACCGTCAATGACTACCTCGCGAAACGTGATAGTGAGTGGATGGGAAAGGTCTATAACTTCCTTGGAATGTCTACTGACTGTATTACCCACGGCCTTAGTGACTCCCAAAGAAGAGACGCATACGCATGTGATATTACTTACGGAACCAACAACGAATTTGGTTTTGACTTTCTAAGAGACAACATGAAAACCGATGTGAACCGCATGGTGCAAAGAGGACACTTTTTTGCCATTGTCGATGAGGTCGACTCGATTTTAATTGATGAAGCAAGAACACCTCTTATTATTTCTGGACCATCTGAGACTGACACTGATCTTTATTACACTGTTGACAGAACCATACCCGGCCTTCAAAAAGACAGCGATTACATCATTGATGAAAAATCTAATAGCATCATGCTAACAGAAGACGGTATCGCAAAAATCGAGAGAAGACTGAAACTCAAAAACCTCTACGAACCAAAAAACATCAAATACCTTCACCACGTGGAACAAGCACTCAAAGCACATTTTATATTTAAAAAAGATGTCGACTACGTTGTAAGAGACGGCCAAATTTTGATTGTTGATGAATTCACGGGACGCCTCATGCCCGGCAGACGCTACAGTGATGGGCTTCACGGAGCCCTTGAAGCAAAAGAAAACGTAAAGGTTCAAAACGAATCTCAGACCATGGCAACCATTACATTTCAAAACCTCTTTAGAATGTATGAAACTCTTTCTGGTATGACGGGCACCGCCGACACGGAAGCTGTCGAATTCAAAAAAATCTATGAATTAGATGTCGTGGTGATTCCAACCAACAAACCTCTTATCAGAAAAGATGAGCCTGATGGAATCTTTAGGTCTGCTCGCGAAAAGTTTCAAGCCATTGCAGAAGAAATCGCCGAAGCAAACAAAAAGAAACAACCGGTTTTGGTGGGCACGGTATCTGTAGAAAAGTCTGAGCTTTTATCTTCGTTTCTCAAAAAGCTAGGCGTTCCGCACGAAATCCTCAATGCAAAAAACCATGCTCGTGAAGCTGAAATTGTTAAAAACGCTGGCAACCTTGGAACAGTCACCATCTCCACCAACATGGCCGGTCGTGGTACCGATATTGTTCTTGGTGAAGGCGTGCGTGAAGCTGGCGGCCTACTTGTGATCGGTAGTGAGCGTCATGACTCAAGACGAATTGATAACCAGCTTCGAGGCCGTGCAGGTCGTCAAGGTGATCCGGGACGTAGTATTTTTTATCTATCGCTAGAAGATGACCTGATGAGAATTTTTGCCTCTGACCGTGTTTCTGCTTTTATGCAACGAGGCATGAAAGAAGGAGAGTCCATCGTTTCACCGATGGTGACAAGGGCGATTGAAAAAGCACAAAAACGCGTCGAAGAACAAAACTTTTCTTCTCGTAAAAACCTACTAGAATATGATGACGTCATGAACCAACAGCGTCAGGTCGTCTACAAAAAACGAAACGGCATACTAAAAGACGGCAAAGGCGTAGACTTCTTAGAAGATGCTATCAACCAAATGTCTTATGGGATTGTCCAAAAGCATTCTCCTGAAGCCATCAACTCTGAAAGCTGGGAACTCGGCACCATTGCAGACGCAGTGAAGCTAGAGTTCCAAAACGAGATTCGCATCAATTCACATGACCTTGAAAGAGAAAATACGGACGTCAACGGTGCCAGCCCTGACATGATCGCCAAAGTCGCAACTGCTAAAGTTATGGAACAACACCAAAGAAAACTCAAAATTTTTGGAGAAGACAGCCTTAAGCAATTTGAGCATCACATGTATTTGCAAGTTATTGATAATGCGTGGAAAGACCACCTTCAATCTATGGACCAACTACGTGACGCCGTGAGCCTCAGAGGTTACGGACAGCGTGACCCACTCCAAGAGTACAAAAAAGAAGGTTTTCGTTCCTTTTCAGACATGATCGAACGCATTGAGTTTGATACGGCACTAGCCATCATAAGGTTGCCACTGCCTGAAAACGCTGAGCAATACGAGATTGAAACTTCGGCACCTGAAGAAGACTTATCTGACCTTGAAATGACTCACCCGGCTTCTGAAGACCCGAGCAATAACGATAATCTTGTTTACAACGGCTCTGGAGGCGGGCAATCCCAGCAAAAAGCTGTTGAGACCTTTAAGAGAGAACAACCCAAGGTTGGGCGTAACGATTCCTGTCCATGTGGATCTGGCAAAAAATATAAAAAATGCCACGGGCGTGCTGGATCGGAATCACTCAGTGTGACATAATTAGTTTATGAATCAATTATCTCAACTACCAGAACAAGATGAAGCCACTATTGTTGCCCGTGCCCTAGTATCGGTGCATCAGTTAATTGATCAAAATTTTCCCAATATGGTGAACCAATCAAAGCAGTTTACAAAAACGGTCTTATCGCACGATGATATCACCCCGGTTGCAAAACCCTCCACTATCCCTGTGGTACCGGATGCTCCAGCAGTAAAACCACCAAAGAAAAAACCTCGCCCAAAGAGGCAAGCCCCTAAAAAGAAAAACAAAAAACTTATTTCACGCCCAAAATCGAAGCAAGAACCCATCAGCGATTTTTCTAGTCACGGCTCATCCACCACCGATGTAAGTCAGTACTACGAGTTTCCTAAGAAAAACAATACATTCACTATCATTATATCGTTGACTTTTTTAGCCTTGGCGGTTGTTATCGCCTATATTTTGTTTCGTTAAACTATCAGCCTGAGAGCAAAACCCATGAAACCAGTTGGACCTAAG